>JBJKOY010000001.1:0-2333 GCA_046706945.1 Ignavibacteriaceae bacterium
GAGAGATAATAAATATATTTAAGGTATTCGTTCCGGGTCAAAGTTCTAGCGGAAATTTTATAGGCTTATTATTGCGTGAGGATCTGTAAACAGCAGTAAAAAGCTCTACGGTTTTCCTTCCCGCTTCGTCGGTTACAAACGGATCTTTTCCGCTTTTCAACGATTCAATGAAATCTTCAATTTGGCATTTCATATAAAAAGTCATGGGATCAATACTTCTAAAAAAATCGGCATCTTTTTTCTTCCACAGTTCATGCATACTCTCCTCGCCCGGAACCGACCAAATATCGTTGAAAGGCGGTTCCGCTATTCCGGTCATTCCCGCAACGAACATTGAACCTCCGTCGGTCTGCACCCCCACCGAAGCTCCGTTTTCGCCGTGAACGTGTATTTTAGTATAGATGCCGGGCTTCTGGGAATTGCTTAGGATAATATTTCCGACGGCGCCGCTTTTAAATTTTACTATTGCCAGTGCCGTGTCTTCCACTTCAATGTAAGGGTGGTTCAGGTTTTTCCAAAGCCCGTATACTTCATCTACATCTCCCATATACCAGAGCAAGATATCGAGCTGGTGCGGGGCCTGGTTAACCAGCACGCCTCCCCCTTCCATATCCCATGTGCCGCGCCATTCGTCGGCATCGTAATAATTTTTGTCTCTCCATCCCAGCATGTTAATCGTTCCGAGCACGGGCTTGCCTATTTTTCCTTTTTCAACCGCTTCCTTGACTCTTTTGACCGGTTCATACCAGCGCCTCTGGCTGACTACGCCCAGCTTTACCTTCCGGCTCCTGCAGACATTTATCATTTCATCGCAGTCCTTTAATGAGGCGGCCAGCGGTTTTTCCACCAGCACATTTGCGCCCGCTTCGGCGGCTTCAACGGCCGGCTGTTTGTGAAAGGGATGCGGTGTGCAGACAATTACCAGGTCAATATTTTTTCCCGTTACCATTTTGCCGATATCGGCATATGATGTTGTATTGTACTTCGTCGCAAATTCCGATGCCGTTTTGTCCGTCCTGCTCCATACCGCGGCCAGCCGGGCATTTGAAATTTCCTGAACGGCTTTTGCATGAAGGTGAGCAACCTTGCCGCATCCGGCTATGGCAATATTATATTGTGTGTCATTCAATTTTATCGTCACGGAATTAGAATTACTTTTTTTAAACCCTCGGAATTATTCCGGAGTCTTTTAAACCAGCCGGCTCCTTCGGAAAGCCCGGCAACGGCCGAAATTTGATCGTCGAGGCCGATCTTCTTTTTCGCCAGCATATCCAGGACCGCATCATACTCTCCCCGGACGGCACAGCTGCCGAATATTTTTAATTCCCGCGTTACTACCGTTTGAAGCGGGAAATCAATCGATGCCGAAAGGTTGCCGACCAAAACAATCCGGCCGCCTTTCCTTACCGAGTTGATGCATGTATTCACCGAATCGCCGTTTCCCACGGCTTCAAAGGCAAGGTCGGCTCCTCTGTTTTTTGTAAGTGCGGCGATCATATTTTGAACCCGGCCGCCGGAAGGATCAAATGTATAATCGGCCCCTGTTTTTTTTGCTCGTTCAAGGTTCGCGTTATTTATATCAACCGCAATTAGATTGACAGCCCCGGCCAGTTTAAGAAGCTGTATTATAAATGTTCCTATGGTACCGGCGCCTACAACAACGCAGCTTTCTCCGAGTTTTAAATGCGAAAGATTAACCGCGTGCAGGGCAACTGCTATGGGCTCGACCAAGGCGGCATGCTCAAACGAAACGTTATCAGGTATCGAATATAAAATATGCTGAGGTACGGCAACGTATTCCGCAAAGGCCCCGTTCCTGCGGTAAGTGCCGGGCGAAACCCCGAGCACCTCCCTGTTATCGCTTAGATTATATAATCCTTCAAGGGTGTACCAGTCATCCAGCGGATAAATTGTAGAATCGAATGTAACACGGTCCCCGATCTTCCATTTCTTAACGCTGACGCCTGTTTTCTCGACAACACCCGAAGCTTCGTGCCCCATAATTAAGGGGGAATTCGCCTTCCGGTGCTGCCGTCCATACCGTGCACGTCGGACCCGCATATACCGCAGGCCTTAACTTTTATTAATACCTCGTCTGCGGATATATCCGGGTCAGGAACGTCTTTGTATACGAACTCGTTATATTTTTCCAGTACAAGAGCTTTCATATCTCGTTAAGTTTTCAAAATTATAATTCTATAGTAACACCTTTTCAAATTAAGGTCAATTAATTATAAGAGACAAACTTCTCTCTATGCGTTGAGAAGAATAATTATAAATTTTAACTATGGGGATTTTTTGTGAGTTTAAAGATCTGATAGGCCGCGAATAAA
>JBJKOY010000002.1:0-4767 GCA_046706945.1 Ignavibacteriaceae bacterium
ATTGCTAATCCAGCTCCTATTAGAAGTTATTCGCTGAGAACCGAGTTTTTATTTTAAGATCCTAAATATTATTTTTGCCGCAGTTTATTACGGCATAGTTTACAATTTTTCAGGGGAAGGAAAATACCGAAATGTTTATAGATACACATGCGCATCTTTTTTATCCGAATTTTAAGGACGATGCCGACGAGGTTATAAAGAGAGCAAAAGAATCCGGTGTTGATTATATAATAGTACCTTCAACGGATCTTGAAAATGCAGCGACGGCGATTGAGCTGTCAGAAAAATACGATTTTATCTATGCCGCGGTAGGCTTACACCCGCACGACACGGCGAATTGGAGCGATTCGTATGTAAAAGAGATTGAAAAGCTGAGCAGGCATAGAAAGGTAGTGGCAATAGGGGAAATAGGACTGGATTATTATTACGATTATTCGCCGAGAGAAAATCAGATCAGGGCCTTCAAAGCTCAGATCGACCTGGCTTTGAAAATCAACAAACCGGTTGTAATCCACAACCGGGAAGCGGATAGGGATATAATGGATATTATCCGGTCTTACTGCGACAGCGGGTTGAAAGCCCAGTTCCATTGTTTCAGCGGTACGCTCGAGGATGCGAAAGAGCTTGTAAGGATGAAACATTTTGTTTCTTTTACCGGCAACATTACATTTAAGAAATCCGACGGCCTAAGGGATATTCTGGCTAACCTTAGCATGGAAAGTATAATGCTGGAGACCGATTCGCCTTTTATGACGCCTGTTCCGCACAGGGGAAAAAGGAACGAACCTTCTTATGTAAGGTTGATCGCCGAGAAAATGGCGGAAGTCCATCACCTTACAATAGAAGATATCGGGAGAGTGACTTCATATAATGTTTTCAGGATGTTCGGGATCGGCGCTAGGCCGGACACGGCATTTACGTATAAGATCGGCAATTCTCTTTATATTAACATTACGAACAGATGCAACGCTTATTGTATCTTTTGCGACAGGGACAAAGAGGCCGTCCTCAGCGGGTATAATCTAAAAATGTCCCGCGGTCAGGAACCAGACGCGGAAGTTTATAACAAAGAGATAGGCGATCCGGCTAATTATAAGGAAATAGTATTCTGCGGATACGGCGAACCTACTGTCAGATGGGAAACCGTAAAGGAAGTTGCAGCCTACGTGAAAAACAACGGCGGAAAGACCAGGCTCTTAACTAACGGCCACGGCAATGTTATTAATAAGAGGGATATACTGCCCGAGTTGAAAGGATTAATCGATACGGTTGCCGTCAGCTTTAATTCACCCGACCGCGACCAGTACGCGGTGTTAATGGGGCTC
The DNA here is from genome assembly GCA_046706945.1 of Ignavibacteriaceae bacterium. GTDB lineage: Bacteria > Bacteroidota > Ignavibacteria > Ignavibacteriales > Ignavibacteriaceae > FEN-1297. Next base: position 1,326 of record JBJKOY010000002.1, read on the forward strand.
GATTCAAGTTATTTTGATGCAATGGTCTCGTTCGCCCGGAATGCAAAAAAATACGCGGACAAAGTCGTTATGTCAATCATTTCAATGAACGAGGTCGACATTGAAAGAGCCAGGAAATTTGTTGAAGATGATATAGGCGTCGAATTCAGAGTAAGGCAGTATTTTTAAATCCGCCGGTTGAAAAACGTACATTCATTACTTCATTGCCCTTAGAAGAATTAATTTATATTTTGAATTCCTAATTAATTCTTTATATCTATTTTACCCCGATGCTAAACTATTTTTTTGCATTCTTATGTCTTGCATCTGTTCTCATTTTCCCGCAGAGTAAAGAACAGTTACTGAAATCGAGAATAGACTCACTTTTGAAAGATAACTTTTTTCAATCGACTCAAATTGCCGTTGATGTATATGATCTGACTGCCCGCGAAACCCTTTATCAAAAGAACGAAAAACTACTTTTAAATCCGGCATCGAACCTAAAATTATTAACTACCGCCGCGGCCCTTGATTACCTGGGCGATTCGTACAAATTCGAGACTTCGGTTTATTATACGGGCAGGATAATAAACGGTACACTATACGGCGATATTTACCTGAAGGGAGGATGCGATCCCGAATTTGATACCGACGATCTTGATTCCCTTGCAAACAGCGTAATTTCCGCCGGTATTAAGAATATCAGCGGAAACATTTACGGGGATGTTTCTATGGTCGATTCCTTGTTCTGGGGCAAAGGCTGGATGTGGGACGACGATCCTTCGCCCGATGCGCCTTATCTTTCTTCTCTCGACATAAACAAGAACAGTTTCGGCGTGATTGTAAAACCATCTGACGATTATTACCCGCCGGACATCATTCCGGTGCCTGAAAACGGTTTTGTTAAAATCGAAAATGAAGCGTTAACCGTGCCTGCCGACAGTCCTCAAACCGTAAAGATCAACCGCGATTGGATTAATAGGGAGAATACCGTAACCGTGAAAGGCAATGTAAGGAACGTTAGTATTCCCGATTCTCTGGTGGATACTCTAAGGGTTAATGTGTATAGCCCGGGATTATATTTCCTGAATTTGTTCAAAGAAACGCTGGTAAAAAAATCAGTGGGATTTAACGGAAGCGTCTCTTTCATGGATACGCCGGTATATGCCGATAAGATTTTTTCTCTGGACAGGTTGCTGAAAGATGTTGTACCTGACATTAATAAAAACAGTTATAATCTGGGCGCCGAAATGTTGATCTACGCGTTAGCCGCAAAATTTTTCGGCACGCCCGCGCATGCCGGAAAAGGGATTTACATGGTAGACAGTCTAATTTGCGAGGCGGGATGCGATCCTTCTCTGTACAGCATCGTCGACGGTTCGGGTATTTCCCGTTATAACCTGCTTACCGCAGAATTAATTGTAGCGATTCTTAAATATATCTATTATAATAAACCGTCCCTATTTAAAACTTTATACGCTTCCTTGCCCGTAGCGGGCAGGGACGGAACCTTAAAAGACAGGATGGCCGGCACGCCTGCCGAAAACAATGTGCACGCAAAAACCGGCACCTTAAGAGGTGTAACAACTTTGTCGGGATATCTTACGTCTAACAACGGCGATATCCTGGCTTTTTCGATACTTATTCAGAATTTTATCGGAGACGCTGATATGGGAAGGAATTTTCAGAATCAGATTTGCAATTATATTATAGATTACTAAAAGAAGAAGATGGATAACCTTGCAATTATTTATGACGAAAAGTTTTTATTACACGAGCCCGAATTTCATCACCCCGAGAATTCCAAGAGATTGACATCCGTACTGGAATTATTGCATGCACAGTCCTTTTTTGACGGTGTTGAAATATCTTCGCCGGATATGGCTGCCGAGGAACAAATTTTAAAGGTTCATTCCAACGATCACCTTTATTTTGTAAGAGACTCTATTTTCGAAGGCGAGAAATTTCTGGATGCCGGCGATACGTATATCGTTAAGGGATCATGGATATCCGCGCTGCTGGCTGCAGGCAGCGGAGTGACGGCAGTTGATATGGCAGCAGACAAACGCGCAAAAAACATTTTCTGTCTGGTCCGCCCTCCCGGGCATCATGCCGGCATTTCTTTTTCGATGGGATTCTGCCTGTTTAACAATATCGCCATTGCAGCGGAATATGCAATTAAAAAATATAACCTGAAGAGAATCGTGATTATCGATTGGGACGTGTATCACGGCAACGGGACGCAGGAGATTTTTTACGGCTCCGATAAGGTACTTTATATTAGTCTCCACCAATACCCGTTTTTCCCGGGCACGGGCTCCGAAGAAGAAAGAGGGGAGGGAAAAGGGTTCGGTTATACGCTGAATTTCCCGCTGCCTGCCAGGACCGCCGGAAAGAAATATTTGGAAATTATGGACGTTTATATCTTAAAGGAATTGACGAATTATAATCCGGATATTATTTTTATCTCTGCCGGCTTCGGGGCCCATAAAAAAGATCCGCTGGCGGATATGAAGCTTGAAAGCTCGGATTTCTCGCGTATCACGCTGAGGATGAAAGACTTCGCCGAAAGCCGTAATATCCCGATAATTTCCATTCTAGAAGGCGGTTACGATCCCGCGTCTTTAGCCGAATCGGTATATGAACATCTTAGAATATTGAAAGAGTAAATTTTATATTTAAAGAACTCTATGAAGTATTATAAAGAATTTACCGTCACCGCCGAACCTTTTGTTCCCGATATTATATCGAGCATTCTATGGGAACTTGATATAACGGGAATCAGCGAGGAGATAAATTGTCTTAAAGTTTTTGCGGATGCGGGAAGTGCCGTAGACGCCGGATCCATTTCCGTTCAACTGCGCAAACTGGCAGATGAAAAGATGCTGTTTAATTTCGGGGTGGAAGAAAATTTGCTCGAGGACAAGAACTGGAACGAGGAATGGGAAAAGAATTTGAAAGTTATAGAAGTATCGGATAAGATTGTCGTTAAACCTACTTTCAGGGCGTACGAACCTAAGGAAGGGCAGATCGTCCTTATAGTTGATCCGAAAATGTCCTTCGGAACCGGAGAACATCAGACAACGAAACTGGTTCTGAGGATGCTTGAGAAATATGTTAAAAAAGACATGAAGGTGCTTGATGTAGGCTCGGGAACGGGCGTGCTATCGATTGCGGCAATAAAATTAGGCGCAGCTGCTGCAACTGCCGCGGATAACGATGAATGGTGTTTCGATAATGCCGCCGAGAACTGCCGTCTGAACGGCGTTTCCGGAAAAATAAACGTTATTAAAGGCGAAATAAACGATGTTCCGGCAAACGGTTTCGATCTGATAACGGCAAACATCCAAAAGAACGTTCTGCTCGATATTGCTCCGCAGATAAAACAGAAAACCGCGGAAGGAGGAATAGTAATCCTTTCGGGCCTGCTTTTCACCGACGAAGACGATATACTAACCGCATA
>JBJKOY010000003.1:0-9942 GCA_046706945.1 Ignavibacteriaceae bacterium
CAAGTATTCCGAAAAATGCCAACGTAACGTTGCTGGTATGCCCCCAGCCTTTTTTATGGGGCATAGCCGATTCATCATACATCGAATCATGTATAAGATAATCGCATCCGCGGCAAAAATCAATCAATTCCTTGTTTAATTCTTCAACCGAAGATATATTATCCTTTTTATCGTTTTCATCAACATTTAACTCATTATCGGTCATATAAACAATACTTTTATTTTCCTCCGAAATTTTATATGTAACAGTAGGCGAAGAATGATTTGCTCTGAAGGTGGAGATTTCCATACCGTTCAGCCGAAATTTATCGTTTATTTTTATTTCTTTAAAATTAATATTTGCGCTTAATTCGTTCATTCTGATCGGGAAATAATTCGACGTCATCTGATAGTTCAAGACGGATTCAACGGATTGATTATCGCTGTGTTCCCCCCAAAAAAAAATCTTTTTGTTTTTGTCGTACAGCGGAAGAAAGAACGGTATGCCTTGGATATGATCCCAGTGATAATGACTAAACAAAATATTAAAGGAATTTCCGTTATAGTTTTTTTGGAGGTGCTTTCCTAATTCTCTTACACCGCTACCTGCGTCGAATATTAATAATTCGTTATTTTCCGAACGTATTTCAACGCAAGGAGTATTCCCTCCGTATTTAAGAGTAGAAACGCCCGGAACAGGTATGGAACCTCTTGTGCCCCAAAATTTAAGTATCATACTTCAATCAATAATTTTTTAATGAATTTACGGTTGATTCGGTATATTTTACGTAACGTTCGCTTGATTTTTCAAACTCAGAAAGTTCTTTTTCATTCAAATTACGTATGATTTTAGCCGGTACTCCCGCAACCAACTTGCCGGAAGGAACAACGAAACCGGGTTTTACCACAGATCCCGCCGCTACCATCGAATTTTCTTCTACTACTGCTCCGTCAAGAATAACGGCACCCATCCCTATCAAACATAAATCGCGGATTGTACATCCGTGCAAAGTAACTGAGTGTCCTACGGTAACCTTGTTTCCGATATTCAAAGGGTAAAATCCGTTTGTTACATGCAGTAATGAACAATCCTGAATATTTGTCATATGACCGATTCTAATATAATGAACATCTCCTCTAATTACTGTGTTGTACCAAACACTCGATTTTTCTTCAATTTCAACGTCACCTATAACTTTTGAGCCGGGTGCTAAAAACACGTCCGCGGCCAGTTTCGGAAATTTTCCCATATACGGGAATATTTTTATCTCATCGTTCAATCGTTTTTGAATTTCGGTGGTTCCCATCCCGGTCTTTCCCATTTTGTTAATTCCACTCTTACATTTCCTACTATTACTCTCAATTTCGCTAAAATAGGCACGGATGCCTCGTCATCCGAAAACCAGCCTTCAAATTTACCGGAAAGTCCGAATACGCTTACGAATTTCATATCGCCGTCAAGTTTTACGCACGCAATGTCGTAATCAACCGCATCAATTTTCACCCCGCTGACGCTATTGTGAAAATTTATTACGGTCAATTCTTTTTTCTCGTTAACGAAACACGGTACATCTGCCGTTTTATCGGTACCGGAATTCATCCTGGCATAATACAATATGGAAAGTCCGTCCTCGTATTGCTTTTCCGCGGTTGCGGTCGAATCGGTCCATAATGTATAAGGATTCACTTTCCCTTTTTTTATTCTGATTGTCGAATCGCCGTAATCGAACGAATATTCGGTAAACGTGGTGTATTCTTTCTTTTTAACTATTCCCCTGAAAAAACTTGAGTAGTAATCGGGGGTAAGGGTACTTTCGTATATCATATGAAGGTTTACGAAAGGTATGCCCGAATAGGAATCCATATAAGCTATGGTGCTGTAATACGTTCTGCCGTTAATGTTTCTTTTTCCTCTAACTATTATTTTTATTTCGCCTAGCTTGATGAAAGAATAGCTGACCACGTAAGTAAAGGATTCGCCGACTACAAGTTTTTTATTCGAAAAAAAATCATATTCTTCGGTTCCCACTGTACTGCCGTGAACGGCAAACAGTAACGAGATAAGAGGAATAATCAGAAAATATTTAAGCATATTAATTATTTTAAATTGGCTAATTCCTTTACTTCGCCGAACAAAGTTAGAGCTTTTTGAAACTGGTTGTCGGTACCGAGCATAACAAAATACCACCCTTTGTTTTTCCAAATCGACCTGGCAATTTCCGCTTTCAACCGGGTAGCAATAAAATCTTTGTCCCGTTGGAAATCTTTTTTATTGAACTTTATTCCTTTTGATTTGGAGAAATCGACGAAATTATCTATCTCCGAATTCGTAAATTTAAAATTATCGGCAAACTTTTTTAGATCGTTCCCGTATTGTTTTCGAATATCCTTTTTATGAGCGTCGAGATAGTTCTGAACAAACTGGTAAAACAGATTCTTCTTCATTAATTGAATGCTGTAAACCGATAGCGAATCCGATTTAACAATATAATCCGGGGTAATACCGCCTCCTCCGTAAACTATCCTTCCGTCGTGGGTTTTATATTCCGGTCTGAGCGAATCCTTTTCAATCGTATGTTCCAGGTTATTTCCTGTTTCCCCGTTGTTTTTTCCGGCTTCTTCGTAATATTGCTGGATGCTTTTCAGGTCTTTATAATTCCTTTGGATCAGCCTTCCGGACGGAGTGTAATAGCGGGCAATGGTAAGCCGTACCGCAGAGCTGTCCGGAAGAATGAACTGTCTTTGCACAAGCCCTTTGCCGAAGGTAGTCTCTCCTACGATCAGGGCCCTGTCCCAATCCTGCAGTGCGCCGGAAACAATTTCACTGGCGGAGGCACTGCCTTTATTAACCAAGACGATTAAAGGCAGTTTTTTATACGGCGCAGGATCATTTGCGTCAAGTTCTTCGTCGATTTCCTTCTTTCTGCCTTTTGTATATACTATTTTTTTGCCGTTCCCGATGAATAAATTGACCACTTTAACGGCCTGTTCCAGATATCCGCCCGGGTTTCCCCTCAGGTCGAGTATCAGTCTATCCATCCCTTTCTTTTTTAGGTCCTTCAGAGCATTATCCATTTCTCCGTAGGTATTATCAGCGAATCGGTTGACGCTTATATAACCCGTATGATCGCCGTATAAGAAATATGCGTCCACCGAATATAGCGGTATTTTTGCCCTGGTAATTTCATAATCAATAGGTTTGGCCGCACCGTATCGCAGTACGGATATTTTAACTTTGGTACCTGCTTTGCCTCTTAACTTGGATCTCACTTCGTCGTTTGTTATTCCGACCGCATCCTGTCCGTTGATCTTTAATATTTTATCTCCCGGCTGAATTCCCAGCGTTTCGCTCGGTCCCCCGGTTATCGGCGAAACGACCGTAATGGTATCGTTAATAATCTGAAATTCAATTCCAATTCCGTCAAAATCGCCGTGAAAAGATTCTTCTACCGATTTAAGTTCTTTAGCCGGTATATAGACCGAATGGGGATCAAGCTTGCTCAGCATTCCGTTTATGGCCGCGGTAACCAGCTTATGGGTATCGACTTTATCTACGTAATACTTTTCCGTGTACGTTAAAACATCGTTAAATTTTGCGGATTCTTTCTGTTCGCTGCTGCGGTGAAACACCCCTTGTAAAAAAATGCCTGCTGCTATTCCGAATGTTAGAATAACTATGCCGTAAGTAATTTTAAATTTTTCCATGCTCACACTTGTTTCATAATGTTACGGAGATATTGAAATAGCCCTGCAATTGTTTGCTCCTGATAGAATTTTGCAGAGATTCGTTCAGATATAAAAGTTTAACGGAGAAATATATCTGCCTGTAAGGTTCATAAGTTATAAAAGCGGATGCTATCCTCGAGTATTCCAAATCACCCTCGAGCAAATGCGCGATGTTCGAATCAAAAGTTCTGTAGCCGAGCGATTCGTCTCCTCCGACATTAATTATAGTACCGTCCGGCAGAATAGGATTTGCGCCGTGTATTATATACGAAAAATTTGCGGATAAATTCAACCGATAATTCAGGCGGTAATCCAGCTCCGCATAAAATAATTCGCTGTTCGGCTGCAAAATAGATCCGAGGTTGTACCCGTAGTTTGTAAAGTTTGTATTGTTTAACCTGTGAGTATGAACGTAAGGATCGATTTTAGTGTATTCCAATTTAATTTCAAGCGGAAGGATGCGGTACAGGTTCTCCGAATTCAATCCCAGATCGAATAATGTCTGGTTGCCGTACCATCCCGTACCGAGTTTGGAGAAATCTATGTCGTCAATCAGCAAAGTGGAATATAATTTCAAACCGGAGATGGATTTGTTGTTGAAATCAAAGAACAAAAAAGAATTGTCTCTGTCCCTGTTGGAATGTTCTACCGACTTATAAAAAGCAAATGGGTTCAAATAGGAAAGGTCCAGTCCCCTGTCTCCGTATATAATCATCTCTCCTACTCCGAAATTCACGGCCCTTGAGATATCAAAGCCCAAGCGATGATAGCCGATATATTTTTCCCTGACGAATTCGCTTCCGCCGGTAATACTGTCCGGCTGGAATAAAGTCTCCCCGAGCAGCTTCCCGTGAAAATACGAGAAGTCAAAGAAACCGTAATGGATGTTGAAGCCCAGATATGTAAAAGGAGGGGCCATGTCGTCAAGTATGGATTTAACCGGTCCGTAGCCGATACGCATTTTATCCATCCCGAATTTTATTCTGAACATATCGTAGTCGGCGGTGAGGTATCCTTCCGTCTCGTCGAAAAAAGACGAGGCGGAGTTCTCGTTGAATTTAAAATTATACTGAATATCCGGCCTCAGTTTCGCAACCTCTTTATTCCCGAAGACTATGCCGTTTGTGCCTTTAAGATAAAAACCGAAATGGTTTAAAAAAGTGCCCGTAATTATTCCGCCTCCTACGCCAAGTGCGGTAGATCCGCTTCCTCCGGGAAAATATTTTTGGGTTATCTCTTCCCCTTCGCCCAGAAGGTTAACAAATAAATTTGCTTTTCCCGGTTTATTATAATAATAAAGATATTTATTCTTTTGAGAAAAGATATCGTACCCGCCGTTCCCTATAAGCGACTGTGAATTTTCCAAAGTGCCGTAAATTTCCAATTCAAATTCGATTTTTAAGTCGTTTAATATTTTATAATCGATCCTGTCCAGTCTGTCTTCGTTTTTAATTACCTGCTTTATGTATCCGGCAATTTCTTTCCTTGGTTTTGGAATTTCGAAGGAATTATAACCCGAAATAATATGCAGGGTCTCCATTCTTTCCAGGAAGTTGTATACTTGATTGTCAACGCTAACGTAATCATCCTGGGCGAAAACCGCCGTACTGAGCAGGAAAACCGCAATAACAATAAAAATGCTTTTCAATTTATCTTACCTGTTCCCATTCTTTGGATATTGATTTATTCTTAAAAAGAACCGATAAACCGTTTTTAAGCCAGCTCCAGCTTACCTGCCCGTACCCCAGTTTCCTGAATCTTCTTGGAGATTCATAAACGCAGAAATCCTTCGCGAAAAGAATTTTGCCCGATTTCCTTATTCTCCGGAACAAATCGAAGTCCTCTCCGGCCGCAAGCGATTCGTTGTAACCGTTGACCTTTTCGAAAACTTCCTTTCTGATGATATGGCACTCTCCCCTCCCCATACCTATGCCTATTTTATTCAGCAGAATAAAATACAAGTTGTATAAACCGTGATAAATCTTATCTAAAAAAATTTCTTCTTCCGGAAAGACTCTAACCTTGCAGGTCATGGCAAGGAAATGCGAACCGGTAAAATATTTATCAATGTAGCCGAAAAATTTATCGATTTCCGGGATCAATACGTCGCCGTTGATAAAAATCAAAATATCGCCGCTTGCTTGTTTTGCTCCGGCATTTCTTCCCTCGGCTATATTCTGACGCTCCCGCGAAGTATGCACTTTGACAATATCGGACAATTCAACCGCCAGTTCCACCGTCTTATCGCTGCTTCCCCCGTCCGACACTATAACCTCCGCGTCGAATTTAGTTTTAAATCCGGGCGAGGATAAAAGATCGAGCAAACCGGGAAGCAGTTTCTCCTCGTTCAAAGTCGGAATTATTATGCTGTAAGTCATTTACCGGTCTATAATATTTTAAGGATTATTATTATGCAAATTAAAGAAGCGCATGATTCTTTTAAATTTCTTAGTCCGTATTTTTATTTCGCTATTTTATTTCCGGCTTCATCTGCGGGAAGAATATCACGTCTCTTATAGAACTCTGATCGGTTAAAAGCATCACCAAACGGTCGATGCCTATTCCCAGGCCTGCGGTGGGCGGCATACCGTATTCCAGCGCACGGACAAAATCTTCGTCAATTTGATGGGCCTCTTCGTCCCCTTCCTCGCGGGCTTTGACCTGCGATTCAAATCTGCTTTTTTGATCGATCGGATCGTTCAATTCTGAAAAGGCGTTGCAAATTTCCCTCCCTGCAACATATCCTTCAAACCTTTCTACAACTCCTGTCACGGACCTGTGCTTTTTAGCCAGAGGGGAAATCTCAAGCGGGTAATCTATAACAAATGTAGGCGTTATTAATTCCGGCTGAACCGCAGCGCTGAATATTTCGTCGATAAGTTTGCCTTTGCTTTCCAAACCTTCGGTATCCGCTCCGATTTTTCGCGCGGCCGATTTTATTTCGTCCGTACCGGCCGTCAATACGTCGACTCCGGTTTTTTCTTTTATAGCTTCAATCATTGAAATACGTTTCCATGATGAAGAAAATGCAATTTTTTTCCCTTCGTACTCGAATTCGGTCGTACCGAATACTTCGCTGCAGGGATTTAAAAGCATGCGTTCTACAAACGACATCATCCAGTTGTAGTCCTTATAGGGGACGTACAATTCAAGCATGGTAAATTCCGGGTTATGAGTCCTGTCCATTCCCTCGTTCCTGAAATCTTTGGAGATTTCGTACACTCCGTCGAATCCTCCGACAATTAATCTCTTAAGATACAATTCATCGGCAATTCTCAGATACAATTCGGTATCAAGAGTATTATGATGGGTGACAAAAGGACGGGCGGCTGCTCCGCCGTACAAGGGCTGCAGTACCGGCGTTTCCACTTCAAGATAGCCGCTTGAATCCAGAAAACGCCTTAACGAGGAAATTATTTTGCTTCTCTTTACAAAGATATTTTTAATGTCGGGGTTAACTACTAAATCCACATATCTTTGACGGTATCTTAACTCTTTATCAGCAAACTGGTCGAAGATAACCTTGTTTCCGGTGTCGTCGATAATTTCCTTCGCAATCGGCAGTGGTCTTAACGACTTTGTCAGAAGAGTCATTGATGTTACGTGCACTGATATTTCGCCCGTTTTTGTTTTAAAAACAAAACCGGCAATACCTATTATATCTCCGATGTCCAGTAATTTAAATGCGTCGTAAGAATCTCCTATGTCGTCCTTTCTAAGATATATTTGAATCTTGCCGTGCTGATCCTGGATATGAGCAAAAGAGGCTTTGCCCATCCTCCTTAAAGCCATAATCCGTCCGGCGATTTTCACGGTTCTCTTGGATTCTTCGCTGAAATTCTTTTTTATGTCTTCCGAGTCGGAATTCACGTCGTACTCATACGCAAACGTTTCGAAACCTTTGCTTTTCAGTTCGGACAGTTCTTCATGTCTTCTTTTTATTAAAACGTTAACGTCCTGTTGAATATTGTTTTCCACATAGCCTCCGTCATTTTCTTTTAAAGTTTGCGAGACGCAAACATACTAAATCTTGTATATTTTCCGCCAGTTTTACCGGCACATTAAAATTATTGACTATAATCGCAAAAGCGACCGGCTCATTATCGCCGGTTAAGGCATAACCTGAAAGGGCTCTTACGTTTTCCAGATATCCGGGTTTAGCCCTAATTCTTCCCTGTGCTCTTGTATTCTGCATCCTGTCTCCCAAAGTGCCGTCTACCCCGGCAATGGGCAGCGAGTTGTAAAAGGGTATGAAATATTTGCTTTTATACATATAGCTCAGTAAAGAAACAATCTGCCTGGCGGTAACAAGATTAAGCCTGGATAATCCGCTTCCGTCCACCACGTTCATACCTTCCGGGTTTATGCCCATATCTTTAAACAAATTATATTCGGAGTTAATACCGTTCTGAGCCGAGCCGAACCCCATGGTTTCGAGCCCGATCGTTTTCAACAACTGTTCCGCGAAAAAGTTCTGGCTGTTTTTATTAATAACCTTAATTACTTCCTTCAGCGGTACCGAGTATTGGGTAAAAAGCAAAGTCATCTTCGAGTAATCCAGCGGCGACGACAAATCATCAACGTCTATGGGATAGCCCCCTATTTTTATGCCTTTTTTCTGCAGAACGTCCTTCAAGACAACCATGGCATACTGCGTGGGATTATTGACCGTTACGTAGGTCTTAACCGAATCGGCATTAGATTTTATCGTCCCGTATACCGTAACTACGTTGGTACCGGGCTCTCTAAAGACATTGATTGACGTAACCGAATCTTTTGGAACCGCCTGCACTTTATTGATAATTATCATATATCTTGTATCGGGCATTATCTTGATTTCGGGTTTCCCGGTAGCTTTATTTAACTTTACAACAATGTCCACGCAATTGTCGTTAAAAGATATTGCACTGGAAGGGGCTTCAAACCAATTACTTTCAAAGTCCGAGCGCCAGCCGGTACCCAAGCCCTGATCGTCGAAGGCATTGTCGTCGCCTATAATGTTCCCGGTTATATCGTCGATGCCCAGGTTCAGGAGAGAATCGGCCCAATTCTCGAAGACCTGCAGCATATCATCGTCGTAAAAACGCCCGGACATTGTCGGATCTCCTCTGCCCTGGATTACAAGATCACCCTTTAATTCCGAGCCGTCTACTTTGCCGTTGACGAACAGGTTTGTTTTGAAACGGTAATCCTGCCCGAGTAATATCAAACCGGCCGCGGTCGTAAACAATTTCAAATTTGAAGCAGGTATTAAAAGCTTATCCTCGTTACGCTTATAAAAATATTCTCCCGTTTCCAGGGATTGAATAACAACTCCCCACTCGGCGTTCGCAAAATTCGGATCGTTGAAAATATCGTCCATCTGCGACCAGAACTCGGATATGGTGGAATACGCATACCTGGCGGTCGTATCCTTAATTAATTCCTGCGGATATAACCTCACCGAACAGGCGCAAATAATTATCAGAATTACAAAATATTTATTTAACATAAGTTTTGATCACTTTGGAAATTTCATCGGCGGACAGCGTCCTGTATCTGCCGACGGGGATATCGGCTTTAATACCTGCAAAGCTCTTTCTGTTCAAAGCCGTGACGTTGTAGGAAAGCGCTTTAAACATATCTTTGACAAAATGATTTCTTCCCTCCTCGGCGGTTACGACAGCGGTCTTTCTGTTCTTTTTCTCCGGGAATTTCAAGCCCGTAAACCTGCCTTTTTTTCCGCCGATATAAATTCCGTTTAACAATTTCATGCGGTCTTCGTCTTCAAGCACCCTGTCCAGCCGTACCTCGTATTCCCTCGGGATTTTGTGTTTCGGATGGATTAAAAGGTTGGCGAAATCACCGTCGTTGGTGACAAGCAAGACGCCCGTAGTATTATAATCCAGCCTGCCGACGGGGAAGATATTCTCTTTGGTTTTTATTAAATCGACTACCGTCCTTCTGCTTTTTTCGTCAGATGTAGAGGTTATAAACCCTTTGGGTTTGTTCAGTAGAAAATACACGTGCCTTTTGGGAATTATTTTCTCGCCGTCGACTTCAACAACATCATGTTCGGGATCGACTTTAAACGAAAGATCGGCTACTATCTTATTGTTTACGGCTACTCTTCCCTGCAATACCAGCTGTTCCGATTTTCTTCGCGAAGAGATCCCGCATTCCGATATAAATTTATTCAACCTAGTCGTCATCTTTTTTTTCTTCGCTGCTTTCGTTCTGGACTTGTTCTTCGATCAG
>JBJKOY010000004.1:0-1966 GCA_046706945.1 Ignavibacteriaceae bacterium
CGGCTCCGGTTTTCAACCATTTTTCCCTTTTCATTGCTTCAACCCGAGTTGCATATTCTTCCGTATAAATGATTCGCCAATTATTGCCGCGTTTGGTAGAATGGTTACTGTGTGAGTTGTGCTCGTCGATTCTTCGCATTAAATCCGGTGTATGCCCGGTATAATGAAAACCTTCCTCGCTAATAAGGACATAAACAAAATAAGTCATCATTTCCCCTAAATAAAAAATCCCCACGCTGTGCATGGGGATTCTTTTTTAGTAGCGGGGGCAGGACTTGAACCTACAACCTTCGGGTTATGAGCCCGACGAGCTACCAATTGCTCCACCCCGCGGTATTAAAATTTTCAGATACCAAATATACTTAATAGACCGGCCTATGTCAAATAATAGGACTAATCATAATATGTAGGTAATTTGGGATACCGGCTTATCCGTCGATATTGTTGAAACTGGATATCATTCCGTCCACAACTTGTGAGCGCGCATGTATTTCATTCAGTTTTTGAATGATCTTAAGAATCCCCTGCCTTTTCTCTTCAATGCTTTCCTGTACGAAACTGCTAACTTCGGGAATATTGCATTGCTCCAGCATGTTTTCGTAAAATCTTACAATTGCCGCTTCTTTACGCAAAGCTTCATTAAGCATTGCGCAGGTATTCTTGCATGCCCGCATACACTTAACTTCGTTTTCTTTCATGTTTCGCCTCGCTTCCGACCTGTCTGCTGGTCAGGCAGGTAGAATTTTTATTTTTATGCCAAACTTTTTTCGTACTCTTTTGCTATGGAGGCTCCTACCGCAATGGCCTGTTCATTTACAGGAATTAAATGGTGATGCCTCTCCGGCAGAACTTTTTTCAATGCATTAATAATATTTTCAACTTTTACTACAGGACGCATTTCCAGGAACGCGCCTATAAAAACCATGTTTGCTACCTGCTTCTTATTTAATTTCTGGGCTTCTTCGTTTGCCGGTATTGCCATTATTTCTATATCCGTTCTTGTCGGCGGATTTATAATGGTGGATTTTTCGTACATTAAAAGTCCTCCGGGTTTGACGCAGCTTTCAAACTTATCAAGCGACGGCTGGTTCAGTACCATTGCCGTGTCAAATCGCGATATTATCGGCGAGCTGATCCTGTCGGAAGATACTATAGTTATGCAATAAGCCGTTCCGCCCCGCATCTCGGGCCCGTATGAAGGCATCCAGCTAACTTCCTTGTTTTCAATCATTGCCGAATATGCTATTATCTGTCCCATGGACAATATTCCCTGACCTCCGAACCCTGCAAAAATAATTTCGTGTGCTTTTTGCATTTTTTAATCCCTTATTTTAGATAATCCTTCGGTGAAGGATTATTAACATCCTATAAATATATATAACGGTAATTGTACTATTTACCCGGTATCTTAATGTCCCCGAGAGGATAAATCGGGAACATATTTTCCTCCAGCCATTTGTTGCTCTCAACGGGAGTCATCTTCCAGCCGGAAGGACAGTTGGAAACGACTTCAATAAAGGAGGTACCGAGATTTAATTTTTGATAGTCGAAAGATTTCTCGATCGCTTTTTTTAATTTTCTTACCGCGGAAACGGTATGAACCGACTGCCGTGTTACATAGTATGCCCCCGGCAGCTGGGCCACCATTTCGGTTATTTTGATCGGAAAGCCTGCTGCCTGCACATTCCTGCCGTACGGAGTGGTTGAGGTAACCTGTCCGATCAGAGTGGTAGGAGCCATTTGCCCCCCGGTCATGCCGTAAATAGCGTTGTTGATAAATACCATCAGGATGTTTTCTCCGCGGTTGACGGTATGAATAGTCTCTGCTGTACCTATAGCAGCCAGGTCTCCGTCTCCCTGATAGGAGAATACAAATTTATCGGGCAGCATCCGTTTAATCCCGGTAGCGACGGCACTTGCACGGCCGTGCGCGGCCTCCTGCATGTCGATATCCATATAATTATAT
>JBJKOY010000005.1:0-3149 GCA_046706945.1 Ignavibacteriaceae bacterium
TGCTGGTAAAGATGGAAGGCTTGTATTACACCGAAACGCCGGACAACATTATTATAAAAAAGGACGATGCCCCGAAGGTGGTGCACACGAAGGATAATTATGTTCCCATAAACGCCAGGGAAGTCCGAATTGCGGCCGTCTTCTTTGAAGAAGACGTCGATAAAGCCAGACAGATCGGCATGGACTGGCAGACTGCCTTCTCAAAAGCCGGACTCGACGTGGGCGGCAAAATAGGTACGCCTAATACCGATCAGGCTGCTCTGGGCGCCGGAAGCGGCTCTTCCGGATCAAGCGGCTCGGGCACCGGGACCGCTGTAGAAACCCCCGAATTTACGGTCAATGCCTCCTCGAGTTTTAATATCGGCCAATTTTTCGGCAAAGCCACCGCTATCTTTAAATATTTCGAGACTTTGAACCTCGGTCAGATTATTTCAAGCCCCAATATTACCGTTCTCGACGGAACGAAGGCAAGGCTTCAGGACGGACAGGATCTGGCTATAAAGCAAAGGGACTTTTCCGGCAATATAATAGAGAACTTTTATTCCATCGGTTCTATTGTCAATGTTACTCCTCACGTTATTACGGAAGACGGGATTAACTATATATTACTAGACATCGATGTTCAGAGAAGCTCGTTCGTACCCGACCCGAACAATACCATAATCAACAAGACTTCCGCCACCACCAGAGTCGTAATGCTGAACGGAGAAGAAACCGTAATTGGAGGCATGTTTATAAATCAATCCACTAAAATCCGGAAAGGCGTTCCTTTCCTGAAAGATCTGCCCTGGTGGGTATTCGGACTGCGTTATATTTTCGGAAGCGATCAGAATGAGGTTATTAGGAAAGAATTAGTTATATTAATCAAGGCATCATTAGTGCCAACTATAAAAGAAAGAATTGCGCAAGAATATACCAAAGAGAACGTATTGAAAGAAGAACTGCAGAATCAGAGAAATCAAATAGATTATTACAAACAAAATCAATCTAAAAGCGATGACAAATAGGTAAGGTATGGAATCAATATTAATTGTGGACGACGATATCAACCTCTGCAAGGTCCTTAAGGAAGAATTGTCCGAAGTCGGTTATGATGTGGATTTTGTTAATAACGGTCTGTCAACCTTTAACCATTTACAGCAGAATCATATCGATTTGATTCTGCTCGATTTAAAAATGCCGGGAATGGACGGCTTTGAAGTACTGAAGGAACTTAAATCGAGAGCCATAATTATCAAGGTTATTGTGTTGACGGCCTATGCCGACGTTAAAAGTGCTATTGATTCCGCAAAGCTGGGCGCCAGTGATTTTATAAGCAAACCTTACGATTTCGACGAACTTTTAATAACGATAAGAAAAGTATTACAGCGAGATACGTGATTAAATGAAGATCAGCTACCGCATCCTGATAATTAATTTTGTCATTGTTGTTTTGATCCTTGGTAGTTCCGCTGTTGCTTTTTACTCTATTATGTACAAAGTCCTGTCGTCCCAGCAATCCAAGTATTTGATTAACTCAGCCAACGAATTCATTTATACCTACAGGGGATTTATACAAGACTGCGAAGACGAGTTCAATATCCTGGCCGGCAGCAAACCTGAAAATATTTTTAACAGAAACTTGACCGGGATGAAGACCGTCGACTTTATTTTTGAAGTCGATAAATCCGGTTCGGAAAATATTACAGATAAAATCTTCGGCTCAAACGTGAGCAACGGATCCAAATGTTACACGCTTAACGATTTCTTAAATTACAACCATAGTTCGGTTTTAAAGGAATACCGTCTTCCGGACGGCCGTATAATCTATTACGGACGGATTATTACATCCGACTTCCTGAACAGCCTCTCCCAGAAAATTAATGCCGAGATAGCTTTGATCTGGAACAGGGCTCCCGCCGAAATATCCGACAGCTCAGTCAATCAAAAGTTCTCTTATCTGATCGACGGGGCGTACAGCGCACTGAAAGATAAAAATAATTTCGACCTTTATTCGGAAAGCTCGGCTTCTTCCGACATGCTGGCCACTATTTACAAACCGGAAAACGAATACAACAGGAACAGCAGCCTTCAATTTTTAATATTTACTTCCATCGGCGAAGCGAACGGTCTCAAGGAAAGTCTGAAATATTTCCTCGCAATAATCGGGTCCGCAGGCGTGCTGCTTTCGCTGATTCTGACCGTTCTGTTTACGGATAAAATAAGAAAGCAAATAAGACAGCTCAGCATTGCTACTCAGATTACCAAGGGGGGCAATTTCTTAAACAAGATTAAAGTCCAAAGCAACGACGAACTGGGCCAGCTGGCCGGCGCTTTCAATAAAATGCTTGACGAGCTTAATAAAAACGAAGTCTCCCAGAAAGAATATTCGGAATTTATCACCTTGTTGAACCAGAGCCCTACCCTTAAGGAAGTCTCCGAAGCTTCCCTGCAGAAGATCATTTCAACATGCAAATTTACGGTCGGCGCCCTGTACGTTATCGAAAACGGAAATATAATGCTGCAGGCTGCGTACGGATTCGACAAGGGGGACAGGGGGAAGGCCGATTCGCAGTTATTCGATTCGGTTATTAAAAATCAGGAAACGGTGGAATTATTTTCGGAAGAAAATATCCCTGTTGTTCCCGCGGGACTGATTTCCATAAAAATAAAAAATCTGCTTATCGTACCCATATTATACAACAGCAAGGTAATTGCAATCCTGGAACTGGGTTCTTTTAACAAGCCTACGGACGAGGCAAAGGACTACCTGGATAAGATTAAAAACCAGCTGGCCATCGGTCTGACAAATGCTTCGGCGGTTGCCCAGCTCGAGAACCTTATTACTGAACTTAGAAAGCTGAACGACGATTACCAGAAGCAGAACATTCAAATCAGGAAACAGAACGAGACCCTTGTAGAGCTTCACCAAAAACTGAAAGAGAAAGCCGACGAACTGGAAATTCAAAAACGGAAAGCCGAAGAAGCCACAAAATTAAAATCGCAATTTCTTGCCAGCATGTCCCATGAGTTCCGCACTCCGATGAATTCGATCATAGGATTGTCGGAATTAATCCTGGGAGACAAAAATTTGCCGGATAAAAACAGGGAAAGGATGGGCGTGGTATTAAAAAGCGGCCGGCGCCTGCTGAACTTAATTAACGACGTTC
>JBJKOY010000006.1:0-7725 GCA_046706945.1 Ignavibacteriaceae bacterium
TGGTGCTTCTAAAAAATGATCCCGTACCGGGCGAGAATACGAAGCTGCTCCCTCTGAACGCGGGCAAATTGCATAAGATTGTAATTGTCGGCAACTTAGCCGATAAGGTAACATTGGGCGGTTATTCGGGCGACCCGACCGTGCGGGTCGATGCAGTACAGGGGATCACCGATGAAGTGAAGGCCGTTAACCCTAATGTATCCGTAGTTTTCGACAGCACCGGTACGTCCACAACGGCTACACAGCCCGCCTGGTTAAGTGAAGAAACCAAGTCGGACATTAAAAGTGCGGATCTGGTAATCGTGTTTGTAGGAACTGACGAGGCTGTCTCCCGCGAAGGACTTGACCGTGCCAGCCTTGCGATGCCTGGAAATTATAATTCTTTGATCTACCAGGTTGCGGCTTTGGGCAATCCGAATATGGTACTGACAATTCAGTCCGTCGGACCGGTAGAGATAAATTATATAATGCATTACTTCCCGGCGATCCTGTTCAGCAGTTATAACGGTGAGAGCCAGGGAACGGCTCTGGCCAACGTATTGCTTGGCAAGAAAAACCCGAGCGGACACCTCGATTTCACCTGGTATCTTAACGACACGCAGCTTCCGAGCAAATCGGATTATTATTTGGTCCCAAGAAAAACCAACTTCTTAGGCAGAACTTATATGTATTTCAAGGGCGGCTTGGTCGGCTATTACCGCCATTTTACCATTGTTCCGCCGACCTATCCGTTCGGTTACGGATTAAGCTACAGTCAATTTAAGATCTCCGGCCTAAGCGTTTCGGAAAAGCAGATATCGCCGGACGAAAATGTGGATGTACATTTTGATGTAACGAATACCGGAAGTATGACCGGCGCAACTGTTGCCCAGCTGTATGTAAGTTCTCCAAAAGTTAAAGGGAAAGAGCTGCCTATCGAGCGTCTGGAGGGTTTTCAAAAAACAAAGGAGCTCAAGACCGGAGAGATACAGCATATCACTCTGAATGTTAAGGCTGCCGATCTGGCTTTCTGGAATGAAGATGAGCTGAAAAGCGTCGTTTACAACGGGACCTACCAGTTCCGCGTTGGTTATAATTCGAGTGATTTCGCCGATTCTGCCGCCGTTAATATTCAGGGAATTCTTACTCCGAAGGTAGCACACGTAACCGTACAGCCGGAACAGCTTGTATATCACGTGGGCAATACCATTGACCTGAAAGGGAAAAACAAATGGATTAAAAGCGATATCAATCCTAATCTGGAAGAACACCATGCCGGAGCGGATAACATAATCGAGGCAGTCAATAACGACGGTTCGTTCGTCGATTTAACCAAAACAAAAGTTCAATACCGCAGCAGCAACAACGCGGTTGCAACGGTAAACGGCAACGGCTTAGTTAAAGCAAGAGGGCGCGGTGTTGCCGCTATTAGTGCTGAGGTCGACGGAATATCAGGCTCGACAGTAATCGTTGTTAAATAAAATTAATTTCAGAAGTATATAATTATTTCTAATTTGCGGGAATATTATTTTATAAAGATTTTTTTTATTGGATATTAAGGATTAGAGGCATTTTTGAAAATATCTAACGATATAAAGAAGCAAATTTTAGCCGACAAGGATCAACTTTCTATAAATCAAATCTCTAAAAAATACGGCATTCCCCGCGTTGAAATTAAGAAACTCATCGAAGCTTCGGAAAGAAAAACGCCAAAATGGTTTTACGCGGTAATGGTACTGCTGCCTATAATATTTTTAATAGCGCTTGAAATTTTTTTAAGAGTAATTAATTACGGCTACGATTTTACCGAGTGGGTAGATGCCGGGGAAGGTAGGTATATAATAAATCCGGATATCGGAAGAAAATACTTTACCGGCACGGGTTATAATCCTATAACGGATGAAGACGTTTTTTACCGGCAGAAAAAACCGGATTCTTTCAGGGTATTTGTTCTAGGCGGAAGCAGCGCGGAAGGTTTTCCGTACAGACCGATGGGGTCATTTTCCCGCTATATACGGAGAAGACTGGAATTAGTTTATCCGCGCACAAATATCGAGGTTGTCAATATAAGTATGACGGCTGTAAACTCTTATACATTGCTTGATCTTCTGCCGGGCGTGCTGAATCAAAAGCCCGATTTAATCTTAATATATGCGGGACATAATGAATATTACGGAGCGCTTGGCGTCGGTTCATTAGAATCATTCGGCTCTAACAGGTCCCTTGTTAAGCTGATATTATATTTAGACAACTTTAAAACAACACAATTATTACGAAACGGAATTCGTTGGGCCGCATCGTTATTTTCATCGGGAAATAATAAGTCTTCAGGTACCCTAATGTCCAGGATGGCAAAAGATAAATATATCCCTTTGAATTCTAAAATATACAATGAAGGTCTTCAACAATTTAAAGACAACCTTACGGATATTTTGGAATTAATTAAAAATAAAGGCGTGCCGGTAATCTTAGGCAGAGTGGCCAGCAATTTAAAAGATCAGAAACCTTTTATCTCCGTAAAAACGCCCGGCTATAAAACCGCGGACCAGGTTTATGCGGAAGCCGAAGATGAACTAAAAAATAATAAGGATGCGGACGCGGACTCCCTTTTCAGGCTGGCGAAGGACCTGGATGCGCTTAGGTTCAGAGCGCCCGAAAAGATTAATAAAATTATCGACGATCTGGGAAAAAAATTTAATGTGCCGACAATTCCGATAGACTCATTATTTGATTCCGCAAGCCCGGACGGGATAGTCGGAGATAATTTAATTGTAGACCAGCTGCATCCGAATATAAAAGGGCAGCAGCTTATCGGGAAAGCTTTTTACGGTTCCATGAAAAAGAACGGTTATCTGCCCAAAACGGAGAAAGCCGAAATTCCGTTTGAAGAGCAGGACAGTCTGACGCGCGCCGATTTCATGTTTTCAAGGCTCGATTCCGTTATCGGGACCGATAATATTATTATGTTAAAGAGCGATTGGCCCTTTGTCAGCGAGGCGGCGTCGGTTAAAGAGCTTCGAAGTAAGGATTTTACCGCCTTACTTAAGCCCCAAAATTTTATAGACACGATTGCAATGGATAACATAGAAGGAAAGACATCCTGGCTTGACGCACATTTAACCGCCGCTACAACATATTTGAGAAGAGATGATATAAAAGATTATCTGAGACATATGAATATTTTGATTTATCAATATCCCAATCTAAAGAATATTAATTCCGCCGTAAAATTTTTCTATGAACAGCACAAAATAAATATGGCGGATTATACTGCAAAGAGGGTCGGATTGATTGCATTATATAAAGGTGAATTTGATGAAGCAATCAAATTATTATCCGAAGCTTTTAAATCAAATCCGAAGGACCCTCTAGTATTATATAATCTTTCCCTGGCTTATTCAAAAAAGAAAGATTTTAAAACGGCATTTACCGTGATCAATAAATGCTTAACCGTGAAGCCGAATTTCCCAGGAGCAAATAACCTAAAACGCGAAATAATGAATCGATTGGAAAAATAAAATGAAAACATTAAAAATAATATTTGTCGCGCTGTTTGTATTCTCATGCAGCATATCTGCGCAGGAAGTAATTAATTTATACCCGGGCGCTGTTCCGAATTCCAAACCGTCCGATATTAAGGAGACCGAAAGGTCCGGGATGTACTCGGGCGTGACCATACCTACTTTGCAGATTTATCTGCCGGAAAAAGAAAAAGCTACCGGAGCCGCCGTAGTAATTTGTCCTGGCGGAGGCTATGCGGTAGTCGTTTATCAAGCCGAAGGAGTAAGGACGGCTAAAGAATTTGCGAAAAACGGGGTTGCGGCTTTCGTACTTAAGTACAGGCTTCCGAGCGATTCAACAATGATAAATAAATCGATCGGTCCTTTGCAGGACGCGCAGCAGGCAATAAAAGTCGTAAGAGAAAATGCCTCCAAGTGGGGAATCGATACAAACAGAGTCGGGATAATGGGCTTCTCGGCCGGCGGGCATGTGGCTTCGACTGAGGCTACTCATTACAGGAAAGCATTAATTGAAAATAAGCACAACATAAATTTACGTCCGGATTTTCAGATATTGGTTTACCCGGTAATTAGCATGGAAGACAGCTTAACACATCTCGGTTCGAGAACGGAATTATTGGGAAAAGATCCGTCGCAGAAACTTAAGGACGAATTTTCGAGCGAGCTGCATGTAGATAAAAATACCCCGCCGGCATACATTACACAGGCCGGCGACGATAAAACGGTTACCGTCGACAACAGCATAGTTTATTACGAGGCATTAAGGCATCACGGGGTTGCGGCCGAACTGCATCTGTATCCTCACGGAGGACACGGATTTGTCTTAAGACTGAAAACTGCCGATTGGATGGAGCCTGTATTCAAATGGATGCGAAATTCGGGGTTCATTAAAAAATAAAAAGAGAAATAGAAATATCTTTTTATAATATCGAAGAATTTAATACATATATGATTATTAAATATTTTGTTAAGCCATAAATTAAGAGAGTAATAAATACTGGTAAGATTTTTAAAAATTGATCGCTATGCGAAATGTTCATAAAAATAACTGTAAACCTGGGTAATTGATGGAAACATTATTTTTACATAAATAAAAGGGAGAGCCTCCTGCAATGAGATATAATTCATCTATAAAAAATATCCGTGTTAATGAAATCTTCAGGCAGTTAAATTATTTATTTAGAACAATAACTTTTTTTATCGCCGCATGTTTAATTTTTATCCGATCGGATTATGCCGGACCGGAAGGGACAACCGGTAACGGGAAAAAATGGGTAGGGACATGGAGTACGGCGCCGCAGCTAGTTGAAACAAGCAACAATCCACCTTCGCCCGGGCTGAGCAATAATACCATCCGGCAGATAGTCCACGTGTCGATCGGCGGCGACAGTTTAAGGATGCGCTTTACAAACGAGTTCAGTTCGAGCCCGGTGACGATGAAATCGGTTCATATAGCCGTCTCCGCCGGGGGAGGCGCTATAGATACGGCTACGGACAGGATCATTTATTTCAACGGGAAGCCGGGCGTTACCATGGCCCCTGATTCCGCGGTTATGTCCGACCCTTTTCAATTCGCGCTGCAGCCGCTGAGCGATGTTGCAATTACAATTTATTTCGGCAGTACTTCACCTACCGTGTCCGGACATCCCGGGTCGAGAACCACGTCATATATACTCACCGGCGATGAAGCTGCAAAAGCCGACTTCTCCGGCGCGGTAACCGCCGATCACTGGTATGTTATCAATACTATCGAAGTATCGGCGCCGGATACGGCATATGCCGTTGCTATACTCGGCAACTCGATAACCGACGGACGGGGTTCTGGTACTAATAAACAGGACCGCTGGCCGGACGAGCTTTCACGCCGCTTTCAGGCTAATCCGGCTACACAGGATGTAGCGGTTTTAAATGAGGGCATAGGCGGTAATGCCGTGCTTAGCGGCGGCTTAGGCCCTACCGCATTAAGCCGATTTCAGCGTGATATAATAAATCAGCATGGGGTTAAGTGGTTAATCATCTTTGAAGGAATAAATGATATCGGCGGCTCGTTTGGATCAGGAGTCGGGAATAATTTAATTGACGCTTACAAGCAGATGATTCATACAGCTCATGTAAACGGAATATTCGTGTACGGTGCAACGCTTATGCCAATGAAAGGATCACAATATTATTCTACAAGTCATGAAGCCGAAAGACAAATAGTAAATAATTGGATCAGAACAAGCCGCGCTTTTGATGCGGTAATTGATCTTGATAAGGCTGTTCGCGATCCGGCGGACACTCTGAGTTTGCTGCCTGCTTACGATTCCGGAGATCATCTGCATCCGAGTGAAGAGGGACATCATATGCTGGCCGAAGCAGTTGACCTGAGTTTATTTAACGGAAGGGATTCTCTGGTTTATACGGACAGCAGCAGGACAATTTATTTTGAAGCCGAATGCGGCACTGTCGGTTCGAGCTGGGATATACTGTCCGATCCCCAGGCTTCCAACGGAAAATACGTAACGGTTAAAACCGGCGTGCAGAGCCTCAACGCGGCCCCGGCCGGCAGCGGAAGTACCATCAGCATTCCGTTTTCCCTGGATACCGCAGGCAATTATACGGTATTCGGCAGGTTAAACTGTCCCAGCGCCAACAACGATTCGTACTGGGTTAAGATGGACGACGGAACGTTCCAGATGGATAACGGTTTGGGCACCAGCGGCTGGGAATGGAAAAAATTGAACGATTATACTTTGAAAGAAGGTCAGCATATTCTTACTATTGCCTACCGCGAAGACGGGGCCGAACTTGATAAAATAGCTGTCTCTAATTCCGCTTATGCCCCCGAGGGAATGGGCGGGGAAGCGGAAAACATTTGTACTCCTGCGGGCCTAAAAAATTCAAACGAATTGCCCGCCAGTTATTCCCTTGGACAGAATTATCCGAACCCTTTTAACCCCGTTACGACAATTAAATTTTCCATCCCGCGTTATAGTTTCGTATCTTTAAAAGTATTTGACGTCCTGGGTCACGAAGTTGCCGTTTTGGTGAGCGGAATGAAACAGGCGGGCATTTACAACGTTGCTTTTAACGGGAAAGGGTTGGCGAGCGGTATTTACGTATACCAGTTAAAAGCCGGCGGTTTTACGGATACTAAAAAATTAGTTTTGATTAAATAAGGGATATTATAAATGAAAATAATAATTACGGAAATTTTACTGTTATCGATCCTGCTGTCCGTAAACTTGTCCGCACAGAAATACCGCAGCGACAACGGGAACGGGACTTACACCAATCCGGTTATCGCATCCGATTTCCCTGACCCGGATGTAATTCGCTACGATTCATGTTATTACATGGTCAATACTACCATGTTTATTTTCCCCGGGGTTACCATCCTGAAATCGTACGACCTGGTAAACTGGCAGTACTGCTGCAACGCGGTCCGGCGGTTCGATTTCGGCAAATGCTACGACCTCGACGGCTGCAACAGGTACGGCCACGGGCAGTGGGCGACAAGCTTTAAATACCACAACGGCAAGTTTTATTTATTGTTTATAACGCTCAACGAAGGCGGGTTCCTATGCACCGCATCGAAGCCGGAAGGTCCCTGGAAAATAAGACATTTGCCGAAAGGATTTTACGATCCCGGTTTATTCTTCGACGACGACGGGAAAATTTATGTGGCGCACGGGTACGGCAAAATCTATATGACCGAGCTGGACAAAAATTTTGCCCCGGCGTCTAAAGACTCGCTGATCATAACCGGAGACGTCAGAGGGGGACTCGAAGGCACGCACGTATATAAAATCAACGGCTATTATTATTTATATTGTACGTACGGCGGACTTGACGGCATACAGGCCGCTTTCCGTTCTAAAAATATATACGGTCCTTATGACGAAAAAATTGTTATAAGAGATACCGCCGACGGAATAAACTACGGTATTCATCAGGGAGCGCTTATCCGTACGCAGACGGGGCAGTGGTGGACGATGCTCTTCGTAGATAACGGACCGTTCGGGCGCTTCCCGTCTTTGCAGCCTGTTACCTGGAAAGACGGCTGGCCGATGGTAGGCGTAAACGGAAAAGCAGTAGTTACGTATAAAAAGCCGGATGTAGGAAAAGCATACCCTGTTACTACATTGCCTACTTCGGACGAATTTGACACGGCCGGATTAGGTTTGCAGTGGGGCTGGAACCATAACCCCGTTGCTTCAAAATGGTCTTTAACGGAAAGGCC
>JBJKOY010000007.1:0-3545 GCA_046706945.1 Ignavibacteriaceae bacterium
CCCAAACAAAAAAGCAGGGATATCAACCGACTTTTAAATCATTGGATAAGGCAAACCCGGTTCCGGAATGGTTTAAAGATGCCAAGTTCGGTATTTATTTTCACTGGGGAGTTTATTCTGTCCCTGCATTTGGAAACGAATGGTATCCCCGCAGCATGTATATAAAGGGTTCTCCGGAAAATATACATCATATTGAAACTTACGGCGATCCGTCGAAATGGCCGTACAATTATTTTATTACCGGCGCAAAAGATAAGAAAGGTAATTTTGTACAGTTTCATCCGAAGCTCAAATCCGAAGGCGGGAAGTTTGATCCTGACGAATGGGCGCAATTATTTGCCGATGCCGGGGCTAAATTTGCGGGTCCTGTTGCCGAGCATCATGACGGCTTTTCTATGTGGGCCAGCAAGGTTAATCCCTGGAACGCAAAAGATATGGGGCCGAAGCTTGATCTTGTAGGCCTGCTGACCAAGGCTATCCGTAAAAAAAATATGAAGGTAATTCTTTCTATGCATCATGCATATAACATTACCGGTTATTACGACCATGTTCCGGAAACCAACGACCCGAAACTCCAAAAGCTTTACGGGCAGCAGGGTAAAAAAAAGAACGAAGCATTTTGGTTAGCAAAGCTTAAAGAAATTATTGACGATTATAAACCCGATATAATTTACCAGGACTTCAATTTACATCTGATTTCACAACCGGTTCTTTTACGGTTTTTAGCTTACTATTATAATGAAGCGGAGAAATGGAATAAGCCTGTTGTAGCAACATTCAAAGACGGTCTTAATACCAAGTGCGCCGTGCTGGATTACGAACGCGGCGGTCCTCCGGATATCACGGATAATTATTGGCTCACCGATGATGCCGTCAGCTCTTCAAGCTGGTGCTATACAAAAGGCATTAAATATTATTCCGCCAAAGCAATACTGCATAGCTTTCTCGATAGAATAAGTAAGAACGGGGATATGCTGCTGAATATTTCTCCGGAAGCCGACGGTACTATACCGCAGGCGCAAAAGGATATTCTGCACGCAATGGGTTCATGGTTAAAGAAATACGGAGAAGCCGTGTATTCGACGCGTGCATGGGAAATTTACGGAGAAGGTCCGACCAAGACGGGAAGCGGTTACGGCGTAATGGGATCGCCTGTTGAAGGAACGGCACAAGATATTCGCTATACAAGGTCGAAAGATTATAAAACTCTATACGCAATATTGCTCGGCTGGGAAAAAGGGGAGAAAGAAATTAAGCTTAAGTCATTGTCTTCCGATCGAGTCATTTTAACTAATCTTAAATCCGTTGAACTCATTAACGGCGAAGCTGGAAAATACCTGCCTTTAACCTTCAAGCAGGGTGCGGAAGGCCTTGTAGTTAATTTACCCGAACGCCCTTTTAATGATATGGCTTATGTTTTAAAGCTTAACTTCGACGGTAAAATTCCGCATCTTGATATGTATGCCGACATCAACTGCTCTCCGCATTATTATATTGTACCGGAAAGTAACATGGGCAATTTGGTGCTTGGTCCGGATTTGACCTTGACCGGAAAAAGAAAAGAGCTTTCAAGCCAATGGAAGCTGGAATGCTTAGGCAAAGGTATTTATAAAATTTCTAATCGTGAAAATAACGAAAAGGTTTTCGAGTGCGGTCTTTCCGGTCATGACCTAAAGATATCGGATTATAACGGGAAAGAAAACCAGCTTTGGAAAATCGATAATGTACATAACGCGTTATTAAAAATTTCTAACAAACAATTTCCGGGTATGATATTGGCCGTAAGCGATTCTATTGCCGAGGGCAGCAAAGCCGAATTGATCAATTCCGAAAAAGGTTCCTATAAGTGGAAACTAACCGAAGTCTGCGAGATAGAGCAGGAAGCTTATAAACATCACGGTATTCCGGGAATAATAGAGGCTGAAGACTATGATAAGGGCTGTCCGGGCGATGCATATTATGATACGGACGATATAAATCAAGGCAGGTATTATCGTCCCGATGAGGGTGTGGATATTGATACATGTTCCGAAGGCGGTTATACATTGGGCTGGACACAGGCCGGGGAGTGGGTTGATTACACGGTTGATGTTGCCGAACCGGCAACTTATAACGTTGCATTTCATATTGCCTCAGCTTCCGATAATACAAAGCTGCATCTTGAATGCGACGGTGTAAATAAAACCGGCATTGTTGCGATTCCAAATACAAAAGGATTTCAATCATGGGAAGTGGTAAATAAGAAAATTAAACTTGATGCAGGCAGGCATATTTTAAAAATTTTTATTGATGCCGGACCTCTGAACCTGGATAAAATGGTTTTTAATAAAATTAAATAAACAACTATATCAAACCGGTTCCCGGAATATGTAAATTAATTTTAGGATTTGACATATGAAAAAGAAATTAATAATCGCGGTAAGTTTTTTATTTATTGTGAACTTGTGGGGTCAGCAATTACCCTACCAAAATCCCGATTTAAGCCCGGAAAAACGCGCTGAAGATCTAATATCAAGATTAACGTTGAATGAAAAAGCGGCCTTGATGTGCGATCAGTCCGAGGCCGTCCCTAGGCTGGGGATAAAGGAATTTAACTGGTGGAGCGAAGCCCTGCACGGTCTGGCAAATAACGACAGCGTAACGGTATTCCCGGAGCCGATCGGAATGGCGGCTTCTTTTGATGACGGATTAGTTTACAGAGTATTCACTGCTGTCTCGGACGAAGTCAGAGCCAAATACAACGAATCCCAAAGAGAAGGAAAACCGAACCGACGTTTTTTAAGTCTTTCTGTCTGGACGCCTAATATCAATATATTCCGCGATCCGCGCTGGGGGCGCGGCCAGGAAACCTACGGCGAAGATCCGTACTTAACTTCCCGCATGGGCATCGAAGTTGTAAAAGGATTACAGGGACCTTCAACATCAAAATATAGAAAGCTGTTAGCATGCGCCAAACACTTTGCCGTTCACTCGGGCCCGGAATCGGAACGCCATGTTATGGATCTGACCAATATAAATCCGCGTGATCTGTGGGAAACATATTTACCTGCATTTAAAGCGGTGGTTCAGAAAGCCGGTGTTAGAGAAGTAATGTGCGCTTATCAAAGTATCGATAACGAACCGTGCTGCGGCAACAGCAGATTACTTCAGAAGATTCTGCGCGATGATTGGGGTTTTAAATACATGGTTGTTTCCGACTGCGGGGCGATAACCGATTTTTATATGAGTCATAAAGTTTCCCCTGACGCCGCACATGCGGCTGCAACAGGCGTTCTAGCCGGCACCGATGTGGAATGCGGATATAATTACGCATTTAAAAAATTGCCCGAAGCGGTTGCCGAAGGACTGGTATCGGAAAAAGAGATAAACAAGCATGTGATGCGCCTGCTGGAAGGACGCTTTGATCTGGGAGAAATGGACAACGACTCGCTGGTCTCCTGGACAAAAATTCCTATGTCCGTTGTTAATTCAGCCGGACATCAGAAATTAGCGTTGGAAATGGCGCGGGAATCCATGACGCTTTTACAAAACAAAAATGATATTCT
>JBJKOY010000008.1:0-1889 GCA_046706945.1 Ignavibacteriaceae bacterium
CCGACTATATTTATTATGTCGAAAATAAGAGAAAAATTTCGATCTTCAATGCGGCGGAAGGCTACTCGCCGCTGCTTGCCGATGCCTTTATGAATGAATTCCAAAAAGACGGCGGTCAAATACTTACAAGGCAGGTATATAACAGCAGCCAGACGGAGTATGCTGTGCAGGATTCTTTAATAGCCGCCGATTCTTTGATCCTGGAAGGCGTTTACCTTCCTCTTGCGGATAAAAGAGACGTCCCCGCACTGCTTTCAAATTTTGCCCAGGTTAATCTCGACGTTTCCATTTACGGCAACCAGGACTGGTTCCTGGCGAAAGGTTATGAAACATATCCTTCCATGAGCAATAAATTAACTTTTACTTCCGACTATTATATCGATTACACTGATTCCACGCTTGAGTATTTCAGCAGGCACTTCTTCGCGCAGACCAATATTGACGTAGACAGAAACGTCCTTTACGGCTACGATCTTTGCGGCTACATCCTTTCGGTACTGCCGTATGCGCCCGACAGATCCAGCTTAAAGAACGGATTGGAATCCGCCACAATTTACAGGGGACTTCATAATAATTTTTATTTCGATAAGAGCCGGGTCAATAAATTTTTAAATATAGTCAGGTATAAGGACGGGAAATTTCAATTGGTGGATAAATTTAAAACCGGCAATTAAAAACAAAAAGGGGGGAGAAAATTCTAAGTGTAAAAGATTTACCTTTGGACGACAGGCCTCGCGAAAAACTTGTGCTTAGGGGAACTCAGAGTTTAACCGATGCGGAACTGCTGGCAATTCTTTTACGCACCGGGATAAAAGGGAAATCGGTCTTAACTCTGGCGGCAGAGTTAATAAACAAACACGGCAACCTGGCAAGTTTAGCTTCCAAATCGCTTTCCGAATTAAGCAAATGCGGAGGGATCGGAAAAGACAAAGCGGCTACGCTTTTGGCGTCTTTCGAAATAAGCAGGAGAATTTTGTCGCAATCAAAGTGGTATTCGAACAAAAAGATTACCTCGCCGAAGGATGTTGCGGAAATTTTTGTACCGCTTCTCAGGGACGAGCTGAAAGAAAGATTTATTATTGTATGTTTGAATTCCGCAAATAAAATCATTAAATTTGAAACGATTTCGGTCGGCTCTTTAAATTCGAGCATTGTGCACCCGAGGGAGATATTTAAAGCGGCCATCGAAAACAGTTCTGCAAGCTTAATTTTGTTGCATAATCATCCGAGCGGTAATTCCGAACCCAGCAGCGAAGATATTGCCGTAACAAAAAAAATTGCTGACGGGGGGAAAATTCTGGATATACCTATTTTCGACCATATAATAATTGCGGGAGAATCCTACACGAGTTTTGTTGAAAAAAGACTTTTGTAATTTGGAACAAATAATTGCGCAAAATTCCCATAAATGCTTGAATTTATTAGCCTAATTTGTTAAATAAGTAGTCAATAATAAAACTTAATTTATTATTACTTGTTAACAGACATTCTTATAAAATTTTCCTTAAAAATTTCGGGACGGAGAAAAAGAATAAACAACTTAAAAAAAATAATTGGAGGTTCTAATATGAAAGTAGTGAAAGTTGTTAGAAACACCGCTTTAATTGCTGCCTTCGCTGTAACTACTGCATTTCTAAGCGGGTGCGGCGGGGTGAGCGATGCTGAAATGGCACAATTGAACAGCCTGAGAAGCGAAGTTAAATCATTGCAGGATCAGGCCGATTCTCTGAAAGCAGAGAGAGCAAATTTAGAGAAAGAAATAGCCGCCAAGAACGACAAACTTGCGCAGTGCAATAAATTAAAAGAAGAGACTAAAGCTAATCTTGAAAAATTGTCTCAATAAGCATTATTAAGAAAAATTTTAAAATCGAACTTGGAGGAAAATAAAC
>JBJKOY010000009.1:0-11895 GCA_046706945.1 Ignavibacteriaceae bacterium
GATTGTTTGCCGATATAATTCATCATTTTTTTCAATTTGATCACAAAATCCTGATCTTTACCGGCCCATATCTCATTTATATGGTTCTCGGTCTCGCAACGACGCTCGTATATCAATTCCCGGACTAAATTTTCCTTCCCTGTAAAGAATTTATAGAGGGTTTTTTTACTCATTCCGAGCCCGGAAGCAATCTCGTCCATCGTTACTTTCGAAAACCCGTACTGTAAAAACATTTCTTCCGCTTTAAGGAAAATTCTTTCTTTTATTTCATTTTCTTCTGACATTTAACTTAACCTTTCCACTCAAGAAACAATTATTGTTTACTTAGTTTCCTATTTTTGAGTATTTGTCCCTTATTCGTAAAGAAATTCGGGGGATTTTATACCGAGGAAACTGTAATTGTATTTTCGGTTTCCAAAATTAAACCAAATGGGAATACGTGTCAAGCCAAATTTCAAAATTTTATGCGAACGGTCACATTAATTGGATATTCGGTTTGTTGTTTGTGGTCTGTGGTTTGTTGTCGTGTTGGTCGTTGGGGGTAGGTGGTTGGTGGTAGGTCGTTGGTTGTAGGTGGTGGGTTGTTGGCGGGAAATCCAGAATCCAGAATCGCCATAAGACCGGTTAACCGACAATCCTTTTTAACTCCGAAATTTCCGAGACGGTATAATCCGGTTTCTCCGCAGCCAATTTTTCCCGGCTTCCGTAGCCGTATAGTGCGGCGCAGGTAGCGGCGCCCGCATCTTTTCCGCAGCGCATGTCAACTTCGGTGTCGCCGATAAATAATGTTTCCCCCGGTTCCAGGTTTAATTGACGGCAAATAAACAGGAGCGGTTCGGGCGACGGTTTGTTGGCGATGCCGTCCCGTCTGCCCATTACAAACGAGAAATATTTCCTCAAGCCGAAATGATCAATATTTTTATCCGCCTGCTCCTGGCCCTTGGTAGTAAGCAGCGATACCGCAATATTTTTTTCATTTAAATACGAAAGCACTTCACAGGCGCCGGGATAAAGAGAGGCCTCGTCGATATAATCGAAATACAGGTCTTTATAAATATTTATGAATTCTTCGAAATCTTTTACGGGAATATTAAGCTCTTTAAAAATATCTATAAAATGATAGCCTATCCGTTTCCTGAACTCGTGTTCGGCAAGTATCTGCTTTATATTTAATACTTTCAATGCGCTAACGGTTGATTTGTAAATTGTATTAAAAGAATCTACAATGGTCCCGTCGAGGTCGAAAGATACGTGTTTAACGGAATGATTCATGGGAGCTTTCATTAAGCAGCGGAATAAATTAACTAATTAAAAATAAGTATATTTTTAGTCCGTTTCAAAATCCGTACGTTTGAAAATTGAACTTAAAAATTTTCACCTATTATAAAATCATTAAAAGTAAACTTCTGCGCGGATTTTTAACAATTAAATCCGGATGCAGATCAAACTATTTTTCGCCGGATTTATTTAACTTTGCAAAATCAATAACCAAACCGGGATGAAATGGAAACCCGAAATTTCGACGTAATAATTATAGGCGCCGGCCCGATCGGATTATCGTGCGGGATTGAAGCGGCAAAAAGGAAACTCTCGCACCTTATTATTGAAAAGGGCTGTCTAGTAAATTCAATTTTTCATTATCCGACGAACATGACATTCTTTTCGACGTCGGAGAGGCTGGAAATAGGCGACGTTCCCTTTGTTTCGCACGGAGACAAGCCCACAAGGCGGGAGGCGCTGGAGTATTACCGCAGAGTCAAGCATTCATGGAACTTGAATGTAAACACTTACGAGACGGTATCCGGCATAAAAAAAACCGATCGCGGCTTTAATATAATATCCGATAAAGGATCTTATAATTGCGGGAGTTTAATTATCTCCACCGGCTTTTACGACAAACCGAATTATTTAAATATTCCGGGAGAAGACCTGCCTAAAGTGAAGCATTATTTTAACGAAGCGCACCCGTATGCCTATTTAAAGCTGGTCGTCGTAGGTGCGGCCAATTCCGCGGTTGACGTTGCCCTTGAAACATACAGGCGCGGTTCGGATGTAACAATGGTAATCAGGGAGGACAGAATTAAAGACAACGTTAAATACTGGGTTAAACCCGATATCGAGAACAGGATCAAAGAAGGTTCCATAAAAGCCTACTTCAATTCCGATCTGGTTAGAATCGATAATAATACCGTAGATATAAATACCCATGAAGGTTTGATCACGATAGAGAACGATTTTGTTTTTGCGATGACGGGGTACCATTCGGATTTCGATCTTTTGAAAAAAGCGGGAATAAATATAAACGGCGGTGACGATAAAGCTCCTCAATTCGATCCGGAAACTTTTGAGACAAACGTACCGGGCATATATTTGGCCGGAGTTGTATGCGGCGGAAACGACACTGGCAAACTTTTCATAGAAAATTCCAGGTTTCATGCCGTTAATATATTTAACCATATTGAAACCGGGTCAGAATAAATATTTCATCGTGGTTGCCGTAGTCGATACCGGTCATTTATAAATGACACGAAGTAAATGACTACCAATAACGCGCAGCCAATGACCATCAATAACGCGAAGCTAATGACTATAAATGACCTAAAATTAATAACTGCCGATAGTTCCCTCCTATTCACCCCCGGATCATCCCGCAGCTAAAATTGAAAATTTATTCAATTGAATTACTTATGAATTGGAGTTATTTTTGTGATTGAGAAATTGGAAAGTAAGTAATTAACAATTTAAATTCAGCGGAGTAATAATGATAGATAAAATTAAAGAACTATTAGGCAGCGAAGCCGATTCACTTCTTAACTACAAGGCAAAATTTCCCAAGGGAAAATTGCATTTGCCGGGTCCCGATTTCGTAGACCGCATTTTTGCTCAGACCGACAGAAATATTAACGTCCTGAAAAATTTACAATGGATTTTCATGAGCGGAAGATTAGCCGGTACCGGTTATGTTTCTATTTTACCTGTGGACCAGGGTATAGAACATTCCGCGGGCGCATCGTTCGCCCCCAACCCCGATTATTTCGACCCTGAAAATATTATTAAACTGGCTATTGAAGGCGGCTGCAACGCGGTTGCTTCCACCCTGGGCGTGCTGGGAATGAGTTCGAGAAAATATGCTCATAAAATTCCTTTTATCGTAAAGCTCAATCATAATCAACTCCTGACCTATCCCAATAAATTCGATCAAATAATGTTTGCGGGTGTTGAGCAGGCATACGACATGGGCGCCGCCGCAGTCGGCGCTACCATTTATTTCGGGTCCGAAGAAAGCAATCGTCAGATTATAGAAGTAAGCGAAGCTTTCCATTTTGCTCATGAACTGGGCCTGGGAACTATCCTTTGGTGCTACCTCAGGAATCCGGATTTCAAAACAAAAGAACACGATTATCATGTAGCGGCGGACTTAACCGGCCAGGCCAACCACCTCGGCGTTACCATCGAAGCCGATATTATTAAACAGAAAGCACCCGAGTGCAACGGCGGTTTTAAAGCGTTGAAGTTCGGAAAAACCCACGATAAGGTTTATTCCGAATTGTCGTCCGATAATCCTATCGATCTTACGAGGTACCAGGTAATTAACAATTACATGGGCCGGGCGGGATTGATAAACAGCGGCGGAGCATCGGGAGCCAACGATTTTGCCGATGCCGCAAAAACAGCTTTAATTAATAAGAGAGCCGGCGGGATGGGATTGATTTCCGGGAGAAAAGCGTTCCAGCGCCCCATGTCCGATGGAGTTAAATTACTGAATACCATTCAGGACGTTTACCTCGCTAAAGAAATCACCGTAGCTTAATTAAGATTAATAATTAAGCCCCGTAGAAATGCGGGGCTTTTTATATTATTTTACATTATAATAATCACACCAAATCTAATATTAAGTATCCAGTAGCTAGTATCTAGTATCTAGTATCCAGTATCCGGAATCGGTTATTTATTCATTCTCGATGTTTTCAAATTCAATCAATCACTTCAGCTTAAGCAGATAGTCCGCAATCTTCCCCAATTCCTTTATATCGATATTGCTGAAGGAAGGCATTAATGTGTTGGGGTATTGTGCTTTGTAATTTTTCATTCTGTCGGAGCTCATATACGAATTAGGGTTGCGGAGGTAATTAATAAGCCTGTCCCTAGACCAGTAATCTTTCACGCCGTGCAGGCTCGGAGCCATTCTCGTGCCGGAAAGATCGTTACCGTGGCAGCCGGTACAGCCAAAACTCGAAACAAGTTCCTCCGGGGTTTTGGGCTGGGAAGATTGTTCTGTCTGCATTTGTTCGGCCGGCGCGGCTTTCTTTTGTTCGTCGGATCTTTGCGTATTCATTTCAAGAACTAATAATATTAAAAATACCGCCAATACCGCCGCTACCCATATTTGAGGTTTTGTCATTTGTTTCCCGTTAAGTTATCAGATTACGCTTATGGAAGAAATTTATCATTCAAAAATAAAGAAATGTATCCAAAATTCCTCAGAACATGACCCGAATAAAGATCTGCGGGTAATTGAGAGAAAGAATTATTTACCTTATCTCGAACGAAGCGCTTACAACGGCGGTAATTTGTTTTTGGATCGACGTTACGTCGTTTATACCGTAATTTGAAACCTCGTTGCTGTATTTAGGGGTAATCTGCAGAACTCCCATCCTTGCGTCCCTAACCGGTCCCAGGCTGCTGCCTGTGGCATCTGCTATCTTCTGCGCCCTTATCATTGCATCTTTAGCGGCTTCGGCTTGTATCTGCACTTTTATCTCTGACAGTTTCGTATAAAGATATTCGGGCATATTGACTTTAAAGTCAACGCCTTTTTCGATTAAGGAAGCAATATCCACCGCTATTGCCTTAATTTTATAAACGTCATTCGACTGTATTTCCACCTGCTGGTTGTAGTTATATGCTCTTATATTTCCGGTTTGACGGCCGTTCGAGGCGATTTCGTAAATAGGATAACTGGTAATTGCCGAGAATTCAATTTTGTCTTTTGTGAATCCCTTTGCATTCAGATATTTTATCAGCACGGGCATTTCGTTTTCCAGTTGTTTATAAGCGCCTTCCGCCGTGGGTGCCTGTGCGGTCAGCGTACCTTTAAGAACGGCAAGATCAGATGTAATGTCTTTCACCGCCGATCCTGTAACGGTTATGGTCTGGTTCTCGTTGTAGTTTGATTTCCACGTCCATGCCAAAATTATAACTCCCAGCAGAAAGCTTACCGCTAAAATGGAAGCCGGGATTAAGATATTATTCTTTTCTGTCATAAGTGTCCTTCTATTTTCGAGCCTTAACTTATAAATTTTGCGGAGTATTTGTCAAATAATCAGCGCCTTATTACTTCAATTAAAGTTGACCGTTTGATGAACAGGAACGAGTAAAACCGTTGAATCGGTTTCAAAATACTATCTTTGATTTCATAAGCCCAATGATTAAGAGCATGTTGAACAACTTATAAATCACAATTTTGCTTAAACGGTTTATCTTTAAAAAGCATTTGAATACTAAGATCGGTTCATAATCTTTGTGGACCTCTCATAGGCGTCAACTTAATTTGATATTTTCATAATGCAAATCATTATATTATGATCAATTGACAGTATGACAATGTCAAAGTTATTTATGCGAATCAGCCCTTCTCTTTCCAAGGGAAGGGTGGAGCTTGCCGCTCACATTGTGATCGCTATGCGATATGCGGGATGGGTTTAGGATTTTATAAATCACTCAAACTCTCTCTTACTAAGGGCGAGAACTATCGCATTGCGATCCCTTCGGGATAATCAATGACATCTTTACATTTTTTAATTCTGTCATAATAATTCTTTATTAAATTTTCTATACTTCTAAACAATTTTTACAATGACCAATATTTTTCGTCAATCCTTAGATTGACGCCTATGTGTTGATCTCTGCGCTGACCCGGTGCTTCTCTGTGTAATTGAACCTTAAAAAGGTTACACCGGGATCCACGGAGAAGACACGGAAGTCCACAGAGTATAAATAATTAGTTGTACGACCTATCCTTGATCCGCGGGTTGGAAAGAATAAACTAACCGGGACTATATGTTTTTTCGGAATTGATCGGCATTATATTCTACCCAAAATGTTTATAAGATTAGATGTTATAATTAATGCCTAAGGTAAAGGCCGTATAAGTCCCCTCATTGCTGAAAAAGCCTTCATAACGTTTATTAATGAAGCTGTTCAATTGAAAGGCAAACAACAGATCGATTCTGTTTGAAAGCGGATGGGAAATTCCCGCGCCGGCTCCCAGTCCGATCAAGCTATCCCTAATTTTCTTTATGCTGTTTAAGTCGGGTATATAATTCTTTATAAATCCTGTTTCGATATTTTCTAGTATGAGTTGATCATAACTGTTATAAGTAAGGTATGAATATCCCAGTTCAAGATTTAAATACGAAGAGAATAGTTTGTTGGTATTAAAAATAAACTTACTTCCGAGATAAACCGGAATCATAAAATGATTATCCGAAGAATAAGAATCAAAAATACGTGTATAATTACTACCATTGTACTCGGCTTGACCTCTTAGCTTAATTATAAATTTATCCCATTGGTTTATTCCCGAATATAAATAAAAAGAAAAGGATTTCGATATTTTGTAATTCATCTGGGCCTTTAAGATCAGTCCGTTCGAGGCATGCTGCGGATAGAGAATTCCGCCATTTATTTGCAAGGAAATTCTATCTTGGGATAACAAATTAAAAAACGAAAACAAAGTAAAAATTAATGCAAAAACGATTCTTTTCATTTCCGGTATCCTTTCTTTATTTGATTAATGAAGTACCGTAGTAAAAGTTTTTACATAGAAAACTTTCTTTGTTTTAAGAGATATATTGATTTGACCCAAGAACGGTAAACTGCCGGAATAACCATAACCCCTTTTACTATGGAATTTGACGAGGGAAAACTAATCTATATATTATTTTGAGTCAATAGAAAAAATAATGCCGTGAGATCTCAATGTATGACGGCTTAGTCTGAGTTCAGGTTCAAGTTTATGTTCAAGAATGGTGAGATAAAAAGTCCTTATCCGGATGGTTGATTAGTCTTTCAATAATACACTTTTAAGATTTGATCTATGTAATTGCTTAATTAATAAAAAATGTTATTATAGCTTCCGATATTTTTAATTGAAGATCTAACTGAAAATTTATTATGAATATAAAACCTAACAGGCTGAAAACTCAGAAAAGTCCCTATCTTCTCCAGCATGCACATAACCCGGTAGACTGGTTCCCGTGGGGTGAAGAAGCTTTTGAAAAAGCCCGGGGCGAAGACAAGCCGGTCTTTCTTTCTATCGGCTATTCTACATGCCACTGGTGCCATGTAATGGAGCATGAATCCTTCGAAGATAACGCAATAGCGGAACTGATGAATAAGTTTTTTATTTCGATAAAAGTAGACAGGGAAGAACGCCCGGATATTGACGGCGTTTATATGAACGTCTGCCAGATGCTCACCGGCAGCGGGGGGTGGCCGCTGACTATAATAATGACGCCGGATAAAAAGCCTTTTTTCGCCGGGACTTATTTCCCCAAGGAAAGCAGGTTCGGAAGAACCGGCATGTCGGAATTGCTTCCCCGCATAAATGAACTCTGGCTGACGAGAAAAGAAGATATCCGTAAATACGCCGATGAAATTACAAATGCGCTGCGGATAAATCACGATGGAGAAAAATCGGAACCCGGAGAAAAAATTTTCGACGACGCGTATTCCCGTTTCCTTAATTCGTACGATGAGGAGAACGGCGGCTTCGGCAGTGCTCCGAAATTCCCTACCCCGCACAATCTTATATTCCTGTTAAGATATTCGAACAGGAAAAAGGACAGCCGGGCGCTGGAAATGGCTGCGGCGACCCTGAAAAAAATGCGACTGGGCGGAATTTACGATCATGTCGGATACGGCTTTCACAGGTATTCTACGGACGCCGGGTGGCTTGTCCCCCACTTTGAAAAAATGCTGTACGACCAGGCACTGCTGTGCTCGGCTTATACGGAAGCTTACCTGGCAACAGGAGAGATTATATTCGGAACAACTGCGCAGGAAATACTAGCTTATGTCGGCAGGGATATGACATCCCCCGAAGGCGGCTTTTATTCCGCAGAAGACGCTGACAGCGAAGGCGAGGAAGGGAAATTTTATACATGGAAAGAAG
Organism: Ignavibacteriaceae bacterium; assembly: GCA_046706945.1. GTDB lineage: Bacteria > Bacteroidota > Ignavibacteria > Ignavibacteriales > Ignavibacteriaceae > FEN-1297. Next base: position 8,177 of record JBJKOY010000009.1, read on the forward strand.
AAGAGCTTAAAACTATTCTGGGAAACGAATATGATCTGATCGGAAAGATATTTAATATACGGCCGGAAGGGAACTGGAACGACCAGACTGCGGGACAAAAAAACGGAACAAATATCCTTCATCTAACCGACGATATTAAATTCTTAGCAGGCGAAATGAACATTGACGAAAACATCCTTTTTAAAAAAATCGAATCGGCGAGGGAAAAATTATTCGAAAGCAGACGGGAAAGAATTCATCCGCAGAAGGACGACAAAATTTTAACCGACTGGAACGGACTTATGATATCCGCTTTCGCAAAAGCCTACCAGGTTTTCGGAAAGACCGGATATTTGACCGCTGCAGAAAATGCGGCCGGATTTATTCTGGACAGACTTTCAAACAAAGAAGGCAGGCTTCTCCATCGATACAGGGACGGCGAAGCCGGCGTTCCGGGACTAATAGACGATTACTCATTCTTTATATCGGCATTGATCGATCTATACGAATCGGATTTCGAAATTGCTTACCTGGAAAAAGCAATCTCGTTCAACGATTATTTACTGCTCCATTTTCGGGATGAAAAGGACGAAGGATTTTTCGTTTCGGGAGACGGCAGTAACGACCTGCCGGTGCGGCAGAAAGAATTTTACGACGGAGCGGTTCCGTCCGGCAATTCAACAGCATTAATGAATTTGTTAAGACTCGGGAGAATTACCGGTAATTCAAAACTGGAAGAAGAAGCATTTAAAACGGCCCGAGCTTTTTCAAAAAGCTTGGCGGCAACACCTTCAGCTTATACGCAGACTTTATCCGGACTTCTTTTTGCATTCGGTCCTTCCTTCGAATTAGTTCTCTCGGGTGAAAAAGATTCTCCGGAAACGGTTTTGTTTTTGAAAAAGATCAGGAAATTATTTATTCCGGGTAAAGTTTTGATTTTAAACGACGGCGGCAGAATAAATAAAATTGCTCCTTTCACTGGAAATAAACCCATGGCGGACAATAAGACAACCCTGTATGTATGCCGCAACTACAACTGCAAATTCCCTACAACATCCCCGGACGATATACCGGGAATTTTTTATGATAATTCTTATTAAAAATACTTGTTTAACTCCTAACGTCATTATTTGTGTACAAATTCTAATCGGATTGTCCTAAAAGTAATATTTTAATAAAAAACCGCACGCAGATGATACAGCTTGTCCCTGCGGGAGATTAAGCAGCTTGCTCCTACGGGGGATTTTCGCGGATTTTAAAATAGTGAAATATCTGTTTTTTCGGCACTTACGGCTTAATTTAATATTTTTTATATCGATAATAACTTTACGAACGATGCGGATTTTTTATTTCATGTTCCGATTGGAAGGCAAATCCGGACAGAAAAATTTCGTGGGAATTAACTTTTAATTATCCGGTTTTATTCCCGGTCAATATCGGGAAAAGATAGTTTTAAATTAAGCCGGAAATTCGTACTTTTGTTAATAAAGAATATCCCGGGGGTTACTCTGGCACTAGACAATAAACTAATCAGATCTCTTGTTCAAAACACGAAGCTGGGCAATAATTCATCGTTTGAACAACTATATAAACTCAATGCAGGCCGCGTTTATTCGGTTAGTTTAAGATTGACCGCGGATCCTTCCTTCGCTGAAGATATAACGAAGGAAGTATTTGTTAAAACATGGCAGCAGATTTTGCATGTTCGCGAAAACGTCACCTTTTCGCTTTGGATTACGGCGATCGCGGTATTTACTATCCTGGATAAATTCAGGGACAAACAACTGCTTGAAAGATTGGGAAGAGGAGTAAAAACTCACAGCGCTCCTTACGATACCGATAACGACGAAACCCTGCTGATCGAAAAAGCCGTACTGTCTTTGCCCGACCGGGACAGGTTCATTTTCGTACTCCACGATATAGAAAAATATTCAGACCTCGAGGTTGCGGATTTGCTGTCGGCGAAATTAGATGATATAAACAAAAGACTGGAAATCATCAGGCAGTCTCTCGCTCTTGTCGGCGGAGTCGAAAGGGATCATCCGATAGAAGAAAAAATCAAATTGCTCCCCTACAACATAGAGCCTCTTCACAGCCTCTGGGAAGATATATTTAAACAAATCAGTCGGGCAAAATCCGAAACCGCCCAAACCGGGCCGGAGACGGATGAAGAGGAACAACACGCCGAGAAAAAAGGCGTTCTCTCATGGTTCAAGAAAAAATGATACGTTACCTTTTAGGCCTGTAGACATGGGTACTCTGTCCGAAAAACACTTCGGCGGCTTCCATAACCGTTTCCGACAGCGTCGGATGCGGATGAATCGTTAGCCTTAGATCCGTGGCATTTGCTCCCATTTCAATTGCAAGCACACCTTCCGCAATCAGTTCGCCGGCGCCTGGTCCGCAAATCCCCACGCCTAGGATCCTCTGTGAGTCCGGATCCAGGATCAATTTGGTTACACCGTCGCTTCTGTCGAGCGTAGTAGCCCGGCCGGAAGCGGCCCACGGAAATTTAGATATTTCGAATTTAATATTGGTTTCCCTTGCTTTTGTTTCGGTAATGCCCGCCCATGCAATCTCGGGATCTGTAAATACGACCGCGGGGATAGCTCTCGGCTCAAATACAACTTTATGCCCCGCTATTGCTTCCACGGCGGTCCGGCCTTCGTGAGAAGCTTTATGAGCCAGCATCGGTTCGCCGGCAATATCTCCTATAGCGTAAATGTTCGGATCGTCGGTTTGTCTTTTTCCGTTTACCATGATCCAGCCCTTTGAATCCGTCTTAACTCTGGTGTTTTCAAGACCGAGACCCCTGGTTTCCGGTCTCCGCCCGATTGACATTAAAACATAATCGTAGTCCTGTTCGGTTACCTTTCCCTCGCCGTCCTGGATGCTTACGTTAATCCCGTCTTTCACTTCCTTCAGCGAAAGCACTTTGGAACTAAGCATGACCTTATCGAATTTCTTTTGCACTCTTTTTGCCAGGAAAGCAACCAGATCCCTGTCGGCTCCGGGCAGAAGACCCGGCATCATTTCAACGACTGATACGGCGGTGCCCAGGGCATTATAAACGGAGCCCAGTTCAAGACCGATATAACCCCCGCCTATTACCAAAAGACTTTTCGGAATTTCCGGAAGATCGAGCGCCGTGGTTGAATTCAATACTCTTTTGCTTTCAATGTTGAGAAAGGGGATGGTTGCGATAACGGAGCCCGTCGCAATTATAGCGTTTTCAAAATTGATTTCTTCGCTTCCGCCCCATGTCTTTTCAACTTTCAGCGCGGAAGAGCTTATAAAACCGGCTGTTCCTTGGATGTAATTTATTTTCCTTTGTTTTGAAAGTATGCCCAGTCCGCCTGTCATTTTGCCGACTACGCCGTCTTTCCATGCCCTCAGCTTGTCCAGATCGATCTTAGGTTTGGAAAACTCGATGCCCCATTTCTTCGCCTCATCGGCTTCGCTGATTAGTTTTGCCACATGCAACAGGGCCTTGGAAGGTATGCAGCCGCGGTAAAGGCATACGCCGCCCGGATTTTTTTCCTTATCGATTAAAGTTACTTCCATTCCGAGATCGGCGGCTAAAAATGCCGCGGCATAACCGCCCGGCCCGCCTCCTATAACAACTAGTTTAGATTTGATCATAATTAAGCTTTCCGGTTTTCAAAAAAATACTTGAACTTCTTGAACTTGAACATGAACTTGAACTATCAAAAGTTCATGTTCAAGTGTAAGTTCAAGTA
>JBJKOY010000010.1:0-8381 GCA_046706945.1 Ignavibacteriaceae bacterium
CCGTGAATTTATTAAATCTCTTGGCTTATAAAATAAAGTGGAAAAGTAAAATGGAAAAATTAAAAATAGGGATAATAGGCGCAGGAAGAATCGGAAAGGTTCATACCGAAACAATTGCTCAGAGTATTGGTGATGCGGATGTCGAAGCAATTGCCGATATTAGGATAACCGAAGCTGAAAAATTAGCATCCAGGTTCCGTATACCCGTCTTCACGGATAATTATAAGGATATACTCGACAACCCGACTATCAATGCGGTATTAATATGTTCTCCGACCAATACGCATGCGGAGTATATTGTCGAATCGGCAAGGGCCGGGAAACATATATTTTGCGAAAAACCTGTAGACCTCGATTTGGCGACGATTAAAAATGCCATTAAGGCAACCGAAAAAGCCGGAGTTAAATTGATGGTCGGGTTCAACAGGCGTTTTGATTCCAATTTTATGAAAATAAAACAAATGGTTGTTGACGGGAAAATAGGCGATCCTCATATATTAAAAATTACTTCGCGCGATCCCGCTCCCCCGCCGGCGGAGTATATTGCCGTTTCGGGCGGAATGTTTCTCGACATGACTATTCATGATTTCGATATGGCCCGCTTTATTGTCGGTGACGAAGTGGAAGAAGTTTTTGTCAGCGCCGGAGTAATGGTTGATAAGAAAATCGGCGAACTGGGCGACGTAGACACCGCGTTGATAACACTTCGATTCAGGAACGGAGCAATGGGCGTAATAGACAACAGCAGGAAAGCCGTATACGGTTACGATCAGAGGATCGAGATATTCGGCTCGAAAGGCATGATAAAGGTCGACAACAACGCGCCGGATAATCATAATTATTATAACCAGAACGGCGTTCATGCCTCCCTGCCCCTGAATTTTTTTATGGACAGGTATATCGAGGCTTACTCCAGGGAAATAAAAGAATTCTGCAGGGCGGTTATCGAAGACAAGCCGGTTTCCGTGAACGGAAGGGACGGCTTATTGTCCGTCGCCGTGGGTTTGGCCGTCAAAAAGTCGTATGCCGAAAATAGAGTGGTTAAGCTTTCCGAAGTTTATTCCGACAAGGTTACAAAACTAACTAAAAATAATTGAAGCGTATTAAATGTTCGGACTAGGGATTTTAGACATAGTCGTAATTGTTCTTTACTTCGCGGTAATCATCGGTATCGGAGTTTGGTCCGGCAGACGGATCAAGAACCAGGAAGATTATCTTTTAGGCGGCAGAAAATTCGGAAAGCTTATCCAGACATTCGCCAGCTTCGGGCAGGCAACCTCGGCCGACGGGCCTGTCGGGGTAGCTACCACTACCTTTCGAAACGGAGCCGCCGGCATATGGAGTTCCCTGCTGATGGTCTTTTCCACTCCCATGTACTGGATTACTTCTCCCTGGATGCGAAGGATGAGAATTATTACGATGGGTGATTTCTACGAAGAGAGGTACGGCTCCAAGAAAATGGCCGCCGTTTACGCGCTGGTAGCGGCGGTAGGAATGATGGGACTGCTATCGGTCGGTTATACCGCTATGAGCAAGACCATCCTGGCGATTACTCCCAAACCGGTTTCCGAGTATTCGGTCACCCAAATGAAAGAATATCAACAAGCTCAGGAACTTAACGTTCTTGAAGGGAAAGATTCCAGGACTCTTACCCCGGCTGAAAATGAAAGACTGAAGGAACTCCGCCTGATCAACCCCCAGAGCGTCTTTTCATATATTAATGAATCCGTCCTTATCGGGGTGGTATGCTTTGTAGTCCTAATATATGCGGTGATGGGAGGGCTGGAGGCGGCATTTTATACCGACATGCTGCAGGGCTCATTCATAATAATATTATCGATAATATTGATCCCCTTTTCATGGCACAGCATCGTCAGCATATTCGGTAACGGCAGCGGCGAGTCGGCTCTGCAGATCCTTCATGAAAAATTGCCCCAATCTTTTTTCGAAATTTTCGGTTCGCCTACGTTAATCGATTTCACGTGGTATTTTATTCTTACGGCCTCGCTGATCGCGGGAATAACGGTAGTTACCCAGCCGTATCTGTTGGTTACCAACGCCGCGGCAAAAGACGAACATGCGGCGCGCTTCGGGTTTATTTCCGGCGTCTTCCTTAAAAGATTCTGCACCATCTTATGGGGAGTTCTCGGCCTCTCGGCAATACTTCTTTACGCGGGTAAAATTCAAAATTCGGATCTGCTGTGGGGTTATGCCACGCACGAACTACTTGGGCCTGCCGGCTACGGACTGGTCGGTTTAATGATCGCCTCATTAATGGCAGCTCTGATGTCCACGGCAACGGCTTTGATGCTGACCGTATCGGGATTGATCGTGCACAACCTTTACAGGCCTCTGATAAGGGGAAAAAGCGAGAAGCATTACGTTTGGGCGGGGAGAGCTGCCGGCGCTTTATTCCTGATAGGCAGCGCCTTTATCTGCACGCAGTTTACAGGCATATTTGAAATTTTGAAATTCATCTGGGAGTTTTTTGTAATTTTTGCCGCGGCCTTTTGGGTCGGATTAAAATGGCGCAGGGCCAACAGGCAGGGCGCTTGGGCTTCTATTCTGTCGACCCTCTCTATTTTTTATCTTTTCCCGTTAATACTGCCTATTCTGATTCCGTCGTTAAGGACAAATAAGTTCATGCTTATGCAGACCGAGTCAAAGCAGGTAAAACGCACGTACACCGCCAGGGTATTGGACGTCAATCAGCGCAACAAAGAAATTGAAACATGGGAAAAATTAAATAAAAATGGAAAGGCAACCGGAGAGATGCCTGAAAAAATTCATATAGGAGAAAAGTTCACTAAAACTTATACCCTGCCGTCCAAACCGATCTTCTGGTCGCAGCCGCCCGAGTTAAACGCAAACGGCAAACTTGAAGCAAGAGGATATTTTTACCCGGAACTTATATTGCTTCAGTCTATGGGGTTTGAACTTAATAAAAATCCTTACGCTTTGAACGAGACCGTTAGAATGCTGATAAGGCTGATCTTCCCGTTTGTTATTTTGATTATTGTGTCTTTATTAACCGAACGAAACGACGATAAAATTACAAACGATTTTTTTATTAAAATGAGAACAAAAGTCAGAGGCCTGGGGCCGGATGTCGATAAGAAAGATATCGAAGATTCGTTTGCCGATCCCGAAAAAACCAAAAGGATATTATTGTTTCCCGACACAAATTTGGAAATTTATAAGTGGGACAAGCAGGACCTCGGCGGTTTTTTAATTTCAATAGTAATTGTATTCATTGTTATCGGCACCTTATTCGCGGTGGTTAAATTATCTTAGATTCTTAATGCGGAAATAAAAATGCGTAAAATTAGTCGAGGAAAATTTCTCAAGGCAGGCGCTATAGGTTTAGCCGCATCTGCCGTCCCGCTAAAATTATTCCCTTTTAAAGAACAGGGTAATGACGGCGACGATAAAGAATTTTTGGACCGTTTATTAAAAAACAACGACCTGGCCGCGGAGAAAATACTCGGTACGAAAGAAGGACTTCGCGGGAGGGGTATTTTCGGAAGAACGAGCGTTGACTTTGCAATACTTGCCGCATCATACTGTCATCCCGGTTCAAAATATTTTAGATCCGGTTCAGTGCTGACTAAAATGGACAAGATTATAACCAACTATCTTAAAATACAATACCCCAACGGAACCATCGATGCGGGCGGTAATAGGGAATCGCCGCCGGATACCGGTTTTTTACTGCACCGTTTATGCCCGGCCTGGAACGTTCTAAGTCAGCAGCACTTTGATGAATTGAATGCAGTTAAAGGGAAACTGAAGAAATTTATGTTGAACGTGGGCAACGCTCTTGTAAACGGCGGCGTGCATACGGCAAACCATAGATGGGAAGTTTCTTCCGGACTAGTAGGTCTGTACTCAATTTTTCATGAAGAAAGATTCCTGCAGAGAGCCGAGCAATGGCTGGCCGAAGGATTTTACATAAATGAAGACGGGAATTACTCGGAAAGAAGCAGGAACTATTCGGAGGTTGTGAACTTTTCACTGCTGAATATGGGCAGGTTATTGAACCGTCCTTCTTACTATGATATTGTTAAGAGAAACCTTGTCTCCAACTATTACTATATGGAAGCCAACGGGGATCTGGTTACCTTAGATTCAAGAAGACAAGATCAATATCAGGTTATATCCGCAACCGGATACTATATGTTTTACAGATACCTGGCTATCCTGGAAAACGACCGGTTTTTGGCTTCCGTAGCGCGTGAAATTGAGAAGGTTAAGGATTTTGACCTCAAAGTCTTGTCGCAGTCTTTGATCTTTGTTATGGATAATCCGTTGCTCGGGAACATGCTGCCTCAAGGGATAACGGCACCTACGGATTATTCAAAATTTTTTCCGATGTCCGGCCTGGTTAGGATTAGAAGGAAGGATATTACGGCTTCTTTATTCGGCGGAAACGACAGGCCGATAATTATTGCTTCCGGCCGTTCCATCATACCGACATTTTTTACCTACAGGAAGGGCGAGGCAATTCTTGAATACGCAAGGTTGTCTACCAATTTCTTTAACATGGGTTATTTCAGAAGCGAAGGAGTAATAAAGGACGGGAGTAAATACACATTATCTGAAGAAAAAGAAGCCTATTACTTCCAGCCGCTGCCTCCGGATAAAAGAAAGAAAGACGGTGATTACAAGCTGTCCGAATCGACGGACGGAAGGTTTTGGAGTAAAATGGATTTTGAATCGCGCCCCAGGACTACTTTGTCGCAGGATACGAAAATTCTGGTCGAGGAAAATAACGGCGCTTTTAAAATGGATATCGATATAGCAGGTCCCCCGAACGTCGCGGTTACTTTGGAACTCTGTTTCAGATACGGAGGGACGCTGAAAGGCGTAACACCCGCTGAAGGGAAAGATGATTATCTCTTAAAGAGCGGGTACGTGAAATACCAATCCGGCAACGATACGATTGAGATAGGTCCGGGAATGGCAGAGCATGATTACATACGTTATATAGACGGAGAAGCATATTCTTCTCATTTCGGTACGGTGAAGGGTAAAGGAATGCACGTCTACATAACCGGGTTCACGCCCTTTAAGCATTCTTTAACAATTAAATAAATCGTTAATATCTCAAAATTTAATTGTATGTTCGCATAAATTAACGATAGATATGAAAATTAATGATTCAAATACTCCCCTTCATTTATCGAAGCCCGGTTATACGACTTCGTACGGGATACCTTCAAAAGAAAAGATTAAGTCCCAGCTTGTGCAAATTCTTAATTACCTGGAAAAGGCAACGCCCGCCGAATTGATTTACAAGAATCAGGATTTAAAGAAAATTGGAGGGACCGAAATTAATGAAAATACTGAATTTGCCGGGGACGACTTCAGGATAACCAGCTACGAATGGGGAGTAACATACGCGGGTATGCTGCTCGCCGGAGAGGTTACAAAAGATAAGCGTTTTACAGAATACGCCTATAAGCGGTTGAAAATGATATCCGATTTGGGTTTGTATTATTTGAAAAATAAAAAGATTGTCCCTGGTAAAGAATCGCCTGTGTATTCCGTACTGCGTCCGCAGGCTCTTGATGACGCGGGCGCATTGTGCGCTTCCATGATCAAAGCCGAAAGGGCCGGGTTAAAAATAAACCTTCGTCCTTTAATTGATAACTTTATCAATTATATCTTCAAAAAAGAATACCGATTGAGGGACGGAACATTTGCCCGCAATAGGCCTTACCCCGATACCTTGTGGCTCGACGATTTGTTTATGAGCGTTCCCGCGCTGGCCCAGATGAGCATTTTGACGGGCCACTCAAAATATTTCGACGACGCGGTCAAACAAATCATGCAATTTTCAAAAAGGATGTTCGACAAGCAAAAGGGATTATATATTCACGGCTGGGTAAAACTAATGGAAGTTCATCCCCGGTTCTATTGGGGAAGAGCAAACGGCTGGGCGGTTATGGCAATGATAGAATTGTTAAGCGTATTGCCTAAAACTCATCCGGGGTATAAAGAAGTGCTTGATCAATTCCGCGCGCATGCAAACGGTCTGGCGTCTTATCAAGCAGGTACCGGTTTCTGGCATCAGCTCCTGGACCGAAGCGATTCCTATACTGAAACTTCCGCTACTGCTATCTTTACTTTTTCCCTGGCCCGGGCAGTTAACAAAGGACTTATCGACAAATTTGCCTTCGCGCCGCTTGCAATTCTGGGATGGAATGCCGTTTCATCCAAAATTAATAAAAGCGGACAGGTTGAGGGAACATGCGTCGGAACCGGGATGGGCTTTGACCCTGCATTTTATTATCATAGACCGGTTAATGTTTTTGCGGCTCACGGCTACGGTCCCGCACTGCTGGCAGGGGCCGAAATAATCAGGATGATTGATGACCACAATTTTGAATCGGTTGAAAATTCTTTGCAGCTTAAAAGCTAAGACGCGGAGCGTTCAATGTACCTCAAATTAGGATTACTAATATGTTAATCGGACTGAGAGCCCACGATTTCGGCAAATTACCGGTTGAGGAACTTGCGGATAAGATCCGAAAATATAAGATATCATATATACAACTCGCACTCTCAAAAGCAATAGCCGGAATTGATGATCCGGCAGGGATATTGAACCCGGGATTAGCAAGTTATTTTAAAGAAGTTTTTTACAAACGGGGCATTAAAATTTCTGTTCTGGGCTGCTACCTTAATTATATACATCCTGACCCAAAGCAGAGGAAAAAAAACATAAATACATTTAAAGAACATATTCGGTTTGCCAGAGATTTCGGCTGCAGCGTGGTGGGGACGGAGACCGGTTCAATGAATGCGGATTATTCGTTCAGCGTTGAAAACCGGGGAGATAAAGCGTTCCAAATGTGCTATGAGAGTCTGAAAGAACTTGTCGGTGAAGCGGAAAAATTCGGGGTCCTTGCAGGGATTGAAGCCGTTACTACACATGTAATATCAACCCCCAAAAGGATGAAACAGATAATTGATGAAATTAATTCAAATAATCTGCAGGTTATTCTCGACCCTGTTAATCTGCTCAACCTTGAAAACTATAAAAAGCAGGACGAAATTATCAGAGAGTCTTTTGATTTACTAAGCGATAAAATAGTGATTATTCACGCAAAGGATTTTTTAATAGAAGACGGCAATTTGAAACAGGTAGCGCCCGGAAAGGGAATGCTTAATTATAAATTATTATGCAGCCTGATTAAAATAAAAAAACCCCATATAGAAATTTTAATGGAAGAAACCGATGAGTCAGCGGTTTTGGAAAGTATGGATTATATTAAAAAGAATTTTAAATAAGAATATACAAGTTGACCGCTTGCATTTTTTAATAATTTACTTGATGTGGGAGTTATACATAATGGCTTCTATTTTACACTTTGTGCTACTTTGTGAAAAACTTAGTGAGACTTTGTGGCCAGTTTTTTGTTTCACAAAGTCTCACAGAGGAAACACAAAGTCCCACAAATTATTTAATTTCAGCAGCTTTTAGACGGTTATTACTATAGACCATCAACTTGTGTAAAAATACAAGAAGTCCCATTTACGTTAACTAATATTCAAATGCCAGCTTACAAGATCTGAAAATCTGCTGTGCATCTTTTAATTTAGCAAATAAATAATTCATCATCATTTATGAAAATATTTGATATAACCGGTTACGGAGCCGTAGGCGGCGGCAAAATTGATAATGCTCGCGCAATTCAAAATGCGATAAATGATTGTTCGGCAGCGGAGGGCGGAATTGTCCGGATACCGGCTAATAATATATTTATGTCCGGCCCGTTCGATCTAAAATCCAATGTAAATCTGAAGGTAGAAAGGGATTCGGTTCTTCTCGCAAACCCCGACGAATCCGTTTACAAAAAAAGCGCTTTCAGGAAAAACACCGGTGAGGGGACGATCTGGATCGGCGCTGAAAATGCCGGAAATATCGAGATAAGCGGACTAGGCACAATCGACGGAAACGGTATCGCGTTCATGGGACCGGAAGAAAAAGCCGCGTACATTTTAAAAGAATTCGACGTAACCGACCCGCGGCCGCATCTCCTTACATTAATCGGCATAAAAAATCTGCTGATCCGCGACATAACTTTTAAGAACTCCGCTTATTGGTGTCTGCATCTGGCCGGCTGCTACGAGGTTACTGTTGAAAATATAAGAATAAAAAACAATTTGAAGATCAGGAACTCGGACGGTATCGATTTAGACCATACGAGAAACGCGAGGATAAATAATTGTTATATCGAATCCGGTGACGACTGCATTTGCTTTAAAACAAGGCGGGAGTACGAAGAATACGGGCCGACGGAAAATATAACCGTCTCAAACTGTATTATGACATCGAGATCATGCTCGATTAAACTGGGCAGCGAAAATACCGA
>JBJKOY010000011.1:0-1463 GCA_046706945.1 Ignavibacteriaceae bacterium
AGATCGTTCAACCCGTTTTGGAACGAATCGGACTAATGTGGGAAAGCAACCGGTTGAAAATAGAAGATGAGCACATTGCTTCGGAAGCCGTTAAAACAGCTTTATCAAGGCTTTACGTTCATCTCCCCAAAAGCAGGGGAAAAAATACGGGAGCTATTTGCGCATGCGCCGAAGGCGAACATCACGATATCGGAATAAGGTCTCTTGCTTATGAACTGGAATTAAAAGGTTTTCATATTATCTATCTCGGAGCCGACACCCCGTTTCAATCGGTTATATCGAAAATTAAAGAAGAAAAGCCTTCTTATATTTTTATTTCTTCAACCGTCAGAGTTTTTCCGGACGACGAATTTGTAAAAAATATTAAGAAGGTGGCAAAAACCGCCAATAGCTCGAATTCAAAGTTAGTACTGGGTGGGAAGAACGCACGGGAATACAGTAAGGAAATATTAGGATGCCACGCCGTTTTGAATTCCATGAAAGAAGTACATAAAATTTTACGGACTAAAACAAATAAAATCGCTTAACCTGAAAAAATTCACGATATGCATCGAAGACATAAATAAATTGCGGAAAAATGTAAATATGAATTCTCAAAAGATAATATTCTTTATTTTATCCTTATTCAATATGACCTTTGCACAAGAAGATAAATAAAGTATTTACGGACGAATTACCGACGCACAGACAAAAAAATCCATTCCATATGCAAATATTATAATAATCGGGACCAACTACGGCGCTGCATCCGATGAGGACGGGTATTATTATATCAAAGGAGTGCCGTTTAATACTTACCGTATGAAAGCATCGGTAATCGGTTATGATCCGGTGATAAATGCCGACGTGGTAGTACAAGCCGGAAAACCCGCCGAGGTGAATTTCGAGCTTGCGGAAACCGCTATCCAGTTGGAAAAAGTTACCGTCAGAAGCGGGTATTTTTCCAGGAATCCTCTCGAGCTAAACAGCGTAAAAAATTTCAATTACGAAGAGATAAGAAGAAGCCCGGGCGGTTTCGAGGACGTAATTCGGGCGCTTTCAATTTTACCCGGAGTGGCGCAGGCAGATGCGGGAAGGAACGACTTGATCGTCAGGGGCGGGTCTCCTTCGGAAAACCTATATTTAATAGACGGAATAGAAGTATCGAACATAAATCATTTCGGCGGTCAGGGCGTTAGCGGGGGACCTCTGAGCTACGTGAATTTGGACTTTGTAAGAGAGACTTCGTTTTCAACGGGCGGTTTTCCCGCTCTTTACGGCGATAAGCTTTCTTCGATTCTTTCGATAAAGCTCAGAGACGGAAGAGAGGACAGGATCGGCGGCAAGGCTACGATCTCCGCTTCTCAATTCGGTTTAAATTTGGAAGGACCCGTTTCGGGAAATTCAAATTTTATCTTCTCCGCACGCAGAAGCTACCTCGATTTTATATTTAAAGCGGCCAACTTCGCTTTTGTTCCGGAGTA
>JBJKOY010000012.1:0-31301 GCA_046706945.1 Ignavibacteriaceae bacterium
GCTTCATGCCGTAGTGCGGCCGGCTTTCAGCATAATCGGCTTTGCCGCCGCAAGATTCGGGCTCGGGTTCGGCGAATACGGTAACTTCCCCGCTGCAATTAAAACCGTTGCCGAATGGTTCCCGAAAAAAGAAAGAGCGTTGGCTACGGGAATTTTCAACGCGGCTACAAGCGTAGGGGCAATTACGGCACCATTTATTATTGCCGCAATAGTTTCTGAGAACGGAGATAACTGGCAGATCCCTTTTCTCATAACGGGTATATTAAGTTCAATCTGGGTTCTACTTTGGTCGATTACATATAAGAGGCCGGAGGAACACCCTAAGTTATCAAAAGAAGAATTAAAATATATCCAGAGCGACTCCGTTTCGGAAAATTTAGAAAAACTTCCCTGGAGAAGAGTGCTTCCAAAACGCGAAACTTGGGCATTTGCCTTGGCAAAAGTGACGGACGCCGTCTGGTGGTTTTATCTGTTCTGGGGAGCAAAATTTTTGTACGCAAGATTCGGGGTAAGTCTCAGCAACATTGCCGTACCCTTTTTCATTATGTAAATTTTAGCGGACGGGGGAAGCATTTTCGGTGGATTTTTGTCAGGCGCTTTTATGAAAAAAGGCTGGACAATAAATAAAAGCAGAAAATTGACCTTGTTAATTTGTGCGATTATAATTCTTCCCGTTAGTTTGGTAGCCGTAACAACAAACGAATGGATTGCCGTTTTTCTTATCGGGATCGGCGCAGGCGGACATCAAGCTTGGTCGGCAAACATTTTTACATTGGTATCCGATGTATTTCCTAAAAAAGCAACTGCTTCGGTTGTAGGGATCGGCGGAATGGTCGGCGCGGTTGCCGGAATTTTAGGAGATAAAATTCTCGGAACTGTTTTGGACCAGGCGAATAACAGCGGGTATTTCTGGGCGTTTCTGATCGCAGGCTCTATGTATTTGATTATTCTCGGTCTTGTTCATTTGCTTATGCCGAAAATGACGCCGCTCGATGAAAATTTAAATCCTATTGCAAAATAAATTATTATTAACCGGCTGAAAGTACCGGCAACATTTATAATAAATCTAACCGGGGATAATTTACTTAAATATTCCAAGGTATCTTGGAACTCTATTCTAAATTATCCCCTCTCTAATCTTATTCGTAATCTTAATCTTAAACTTGATCTTGAACTATTTCTCTTCTTCCCCCCGGCATTTAAAATCCATCTTTTCTATTACTGTGTTTTTTTTGCCGTTTATCAAATTTCCGTTGAATATGATTATATTTAGTTTATTTTGCCGTTGATTTATTAAACACCGGTAAATGAAATCGGTTAAGTTCTCCTTCCGTTTTGAATAATAGGAACCGGAATTCTCTGGAAGTTATTCTATAATCAGTTTTTCTAATTGTATAATAATCCGTTATCGGAAATACTTTAACTCGAGTGCGCATTAAATAATAAATCGCTTTGCGCGGTAATGTATCGATAAACGGTCCGATGTCAATTGTAAATAACTAAAATTAGAGGGATTATATGATCGGGAAAGTTGTAACTCATTATAAAATTCTGGATAAACTGGGAGAAGGCGGGATGGGACTGGTTTATAAAGCATTGGATATTAAACTTGACCGATATGTTGCCTTGAAATTCCTGCCTTCTTATCTCAGCCGCGACGACGATGATAAGAACAGATTTATCAGGGAAGCGCAGGCTGCTTCGTCGCTGGATCATCCGAATATTTGTACTATCCACGAAATCGACCAAACCGATGACAACCAGCTTTTTGTAGCTATGTCTTATTACGACGGTAAAACGCTCAAAGAAAAAATCCTTTCCGGTCCTTTAAGTATTGCCGAATGCATAAATATAGGGCTGCAAATATCGAAAGGACTTTCCAAAGCGCATGAAAAAGGTATTACCCACCGGGATATAAAGCCATCGAATATATTTGTAACGGCTGAAGGGAATGTGAAAATAATAGATTTCGGGCTGGCGAAATTAACCGGAAGAACCTCCATAACCAAAGAAGGAACAACTCTAGGTACTGTTAATTATATGTCGCCAGAACAAGCAAAGGGAAGCAAAGTGAATCACCGGACTGACATCTGGTCTTTCGGTGTGGTTCTGTATGAAATTATTACGGGGCAAAAGCCGTTCAGTGCGGATTACGATCAGGCGGTATTATACGGGATAATTAACCAGGAACCCGAAGCGGTATCAACGATAAGAAAAGACGTACCTGTCGAACTCGAAAGCATAATTAATAAATGCCTTGAAAAGAACCCGGATAAACGGTACCAAAATATGGACGATATTGTCGGAGAACTCAGTGTGTTAAATATTAAATCGGAATTCTCTGCTTCGGCTAAAAAGCTTTCGGGCACATGGGCAAACAGATCAACGCTCACAAGAGCCCTTCCCTATGCCGCAGTTTTAATTATAGCAGCAGTCGCCTTTGTTTTTTTAAAGCTATATATTTTAAGCGAGACAACGGCAGTATCCGAACCCAGGCCTATTGCTGTTATAGCATTCGTTAACCAAACAGGGGATCCGGCTTACGACTATCTGCGGGAAGCAATACCGAATTTACTGATAACGAATCTGGAACAGTATAAATATCTTAGAGTAATGACCTGGGAAAGAATGAAAGACGTTCTGAAACAAATGGGAAAAGGCAACGAGAATTTCATAAACAATGAATTGGGATTCGAACTATGCCGGCGGGAAGGTATAAATACTATTGTCGTAGGCAGCTTTGTGAAAGGCGGCAATATCTTTGCTACCGATGTGAAAGTACTGGACGTCGGTACGATGGAATTGCTTAAAACGGCAAGTTCAAAAGGTGAAGGGGTTCAGAGCATTCTTAAAGATCAAATTGACCGGCTAAGCGAGCAAATTGCCGGAGGCATCGGGCTCGCAAAAAGAAATGTCGAAGAGACGCCTTCTCAAATTTCTCAGGTGACAACCTCTTCCATGGATGCATATAACTTTTTCCTTAGAGGAAGGCAGGATTACGATAAATTGTACTTTACCGAAGCTAAGCGATTTCTTGAAAAAGCCGTTTCGCTGGATTCCAATTTTGCTATGGCATATTTGTATTTATCAAATACTTATGCAGATTTGATCGAAATCCCCCAGATGAGGGAAACGCTTTTAAAAGCAAAAGCTCTTTCATCCAGAGCCCCGGAAAAAGAACGGCTTATAATTGAATCTAGATATGCTGCGGCAATCGAAAAAAATCATGAAAAGAGTTTTCAACTGTTGCAGGAATTAGTGAAAAAATATCCGCAGGAAAAACGTTTCCACAATGAACTAGGCCAGCAATATCATTTGGCCGGCAAGATTCCCGAAGCAAAAGCCGAATTTGAAAAAGCTATAAACCTCGATCCGGAATATGCGACCCCCATAAACGGTCTGGCGTATATTTATGCGGAACAGGGGCTGTACGTGCAGGCGATCCAAATATTGAAGAAGTACGCCGCTCTTTCGCCGGGCGACGCCAATCCATTTGATTCTATGGCTGAGATGTATTTTAGAATGGGCAATTTAAAAGAATCGCTTGCTAAGTATAAAGATGCTATTCGCGCGCAGCCGACCTTCTACCCTGCTTACAGCAGCCTTGCATATGTATATGCTTTAAATGAGAACTATATACAGAGCTTAAATTGGATAGACAGCCTTCTTAATGCAGCCCCTACGGCGGGACTGAAGGCTAACGCTAGGTCGTGGAGAGCATGTTATTTTGATTTGACCGGCAGGCACCGGGAATATTTGAACGAAATGGACCTTATGGCCGGACTAGTTAAACAAATGGGTACGCGCGATCCGTTCGCTTATTTCCATTGGAGAAAAGCATGGTATGCGCTCGATAATAGTAATACGGAGGAAGCACTGAGCGAATTTAAATCGTATCGAGAAATATTTGTTAACAGCAATCCTCAAATACCTAATTTTCATAAAGCTATTCATAGTTTTTTCCTTGCGCAATATAATTTGCATAAGAATAGAGTCGATTCGGCCCGTGCTTATTTCGAAATAATGAAATCTAGTCTGGCTTCTGTGGAATGGTATAGGGATATTTTGAAAATGATGTCCGGCGTTCTTGAATCCGAATTGCTGCTGGCGGAGGAAAAACCAGATGACGCCATCAAGGTATACCGTAATACTTCGGTTGTTATCCCGGTTTTGTATGCTTCATGGCAAATGCCGCTGTATAACACCCCTTATTTGCGGGATGTTGTACCGCGTGCCTTTCTATTTAAAGGAGAATTGGACAGCGCCGTTCGTGAGTACGAAAAACTGATAAAAATTGATCCCGGAAGCAAAGACCGCCGTTTTATTCACCCGTTATTTCATTACAGGCTTGCAAAACTTTATGAGAAGACCGGGAAGTTAAATAATGCTTCAAATGAGTATAAAAAATTTCTCGAACTATGGAAGTATGCAGATAATAATCTTCCTGAACCGGTCGACGCTAAAAAAAGATTAGCATATCTTTCTAATAAAATTTGATAATGAACAGAGGCAGTGAAAGATTCCGGCGGCTGTCAAAAAAATTCTATAAATTCGATCTGTCGGATTTGATCATGCCGAGGGTGTCTCTCAGTACGCCGAGTGATCTTTGACTGAGCAAATCGATTTTTATCAGTCCCAAATCTTCGATTGAATACATATCGGGCTGTGTAATTATTAATCCGAGTCCTTTATTACTGGCATATTCAAGCGCAGTAAAATCCGTAACGGGGCCTGGAGTTATAATAATGCCGCTAGGATGAATACTTAAATGTCTGGGGTAATTGGCGATACGGGATGCGATATCCACAATAGAAACCCACGGTTCTATTTTCAAATTAATATTTTTGGCCTCCGGAAACATTTCCGAAATATCGGGCAGATTCCGGGCATCCGTCCAGGGTATATATTTGCTGTACTTTGAAATTTCTTCGTTGCTGAATCCGAATGCTTTTGCTACTTCCCTGAATGCGGACTTTGCGCGAAAAGTTACTGTTGTGGATATCATAGCCACATTTTCATAGCCGTATTTTTCGAATACGTACTTTACTATTTCATCCCTTTCCTTCCACGAAAAATCTATGTCGATGTCCGGCGGACTGTTTCGGCCTTTGTTTAAAAATCTTTCAAAATACAGGTTATGTTTAATCGGATCTACTTTTGATAATCCGAGACAGTATGCGGTTATACTGTTGGCTACCGAACCTCTTCCGATGAATAACATTCCCCTCTTCCGGGCTTCTTTTACTATATCGTGAACTATTAAAAAATATTCGGTAAAATTTAATTCCGATATCACGTTTAATTCTTTAGCTAGCCTGTCAAGTTCTACGTTCGTCACTTCGGGATAGTTTTTATAAAGTCCGTTATGAGCCTCATCCCATAAAAGCGAGTAGGCGTTCCGGCCGTCCTGAATTTGAAATCTGGGAAATTTATACTCGCCTATACGTAAATCCACATTGCAATTGTCGGCTATATAATCGGAGTTGTTTATCGCATCCGGTAAATCACTTAGTTTGTTTTTTACCAGATCCGGATCCTTCAAATAATAATCTTCGTTTACAATGTTTTGCGCCGACAAATTTTCGTAAGTAGTATTTTCCTTTATTGCCGTCAGCACTTTATGCTCGCGGAAATAGTCCTTCCTTGCAAAATACACCGGATTAGTGCCGACGATTCCTATCCCGTTTTTTTTTGCAAAATCTATTAATCCGGCGGATTTCCCTTTAGCTAATTTCACGGTAATTACTTCCGCGAATAGGTTGTCCTTGATTTTCGCTTTTTTTAGGATAGGTAATGAAGGAGTAACAAAATACAAGTTCTTAAATCCGGTATTAATTATATCAACAAGAGAAAAGTCCTCGTTTAATTTCCTGGACGTAATAATTTTGCATAATTCCGAATATCCCTTGTTATTCTTTGCCAGGATAAGTGCATACGAATCTTTTTCTCCCTGATCCGTAATATATGCACCCAGTACGGGTTTAATTCCTTCTTCAAGGCATAGCTTGTAAAACTTAATCAATCCGTACATTCCGTCGGTATCGGTCAGGGCCAAAACTTTTATATTTTTATCCTTAGCGGTTTTAACGATCTCTTCAACCGAGGATGCTCCCGTCAATAACGAATAATTCGAATGGATATGTAAATGTACCATTGGGGTTTTGTATTAAAAAAGCCTGAAATTATTTGACTCAAAATAAATTACAGGCCGATAGGAAATAAAACTTTCGAAATTTACTACAACTTATTGATTGCCTTATCAGCTATATCCTTTCTGAAATAAATGCCATTAAAGTTTATTTTATTCAAGGCATTATAAGCTTTCGCCTTAGCTTCTTTCAAGTCATTGCGTTTAATAAATGATGTTATTCCCAATACCCTTCCGCCGCTGGTAAAGGTCTTCCCGTTAATTCTTTTTGTCCCAGCGTGATAGATTATTATATCTTCATCCGGCAGATCCAGACCGTCAATTTCGTACCCTTTTTCGTAGTGCTCCGGGTAGCCTTTTGAAGACGCCACAACGCAGACAGATGAGCCGCCGTTATACCGAACCGCATCTTTATCTATTTTTCCGTATGCGGCCGAATATAATAATTTTAAAAAATCTCCTTCCAGCAGCGGCAAAACAGCCTGTGTTTCCGGATCACCGAATCGGCAGTTGTATTCCACGACTTTAGCTTCATTCTTATCGATCATCAGCCCGCAGTATAAGCATCCCGTGAAATGCCTTCCCTCGTTTCTCATTCCTATTATTGTCGGTTTTATTATTTCATTTTCTATATAACTCATCAATTCATCCGTTACGACGGGTGCCGGGGAATAAGCTCCCATTCCTCCGGTATTCTTTCCGGTATCACCCTCGCCGATTCTTTTATGATCTTGGGAAGAAGGTAAGCATACATAATCATTACCGTCGGTAACGGCGAAAATAGAGGCCTCTTCACCGGTTAAAAATTCTTCGATGACAATTTTGTCACCTGATTTCCCGAATTTCCTCTCGATAAAAATATCGTTTAATCCTACTTCAGCTTCATTAAAATTACGGCATATTAATACCCCTTTGCCGGCAGCCAGACCGTCGGCTTTAATAACACATGGGTACTCGTGGTTTTTGAGGTATTCCCTGGCAGAATCGAAATGTTCGGAATCGAATTCGGCAAAATCTGCGGTCGGGATCCCGTACTTTTTCATCAAATGTTTGGCAAAAGATTTATGTGCTTCAATTTCCGCGGCAGATTTATCAGGTCCGAAAACCTTTACTCCCCTTTCTTTGAGAAAATCCGCCATTCCGTTCACCAGCGGGATTTCAGGTCCGATAACGACAAGTTCGATATTATTTTCAACGCAAAACGAATAAATTTTTTCAAAATTATTTTCGTCTAGAGATATATTCCTTCCTAATTTTTCAGTTCCCGGATTTCCCGGTAAAATGAACATTTCGTCGAGGGTCGGGCTTTGGTGAATTTTAAAGGCCAGTGCATGTTCCCTTCCGCCTGAACCGATAAGTAAAACATTCATTATATCACGTCCTTAACTAAGAATTGAAATTGTTTTGTCAGTTGTTCGGTTAAAAAGTCTCTTCTGTGTTTCTCGACGAACGATTCGTCAGGAACTGGGAATTTTTTTGCGAGGAATAATTCGTAAGCCTTCAATATTGCACTTTTAATTGCCATAATGTCACTTGGTGCGGTTATGAAGGAAGCTTTATAGTCGCTAGCGGCCGATTTTAAAGCACCGTCGGGCAGAGAGGCAATAATGGGTTTCCTGGTACCGAAGTATTCGTACAATTTACCGCTTGAATGAGTATCTGCATTCCTGCAATTGCCGACCATCATCCAGAGAACGTCGCTGGCCATAAGTTTTGCCAGTGCTTCGTTGTGGTTTAAATATCCGTATTCTTTTACGAATTCCTGCAGCCCCAGTTTTTTTATTAATTTTCTGTTCTCGTTTCTCAAAAAACCGAGAAAATGCAGCTCTATATTTGCTGCTACATCCGGTCTTTCGATTGTCAATTCTTTAAATGCTTTGAATAAAAATTTAGGAGTAATAAATTCATAGAACAATCCAGAGTAGGTCAGCCACATCTTATTATTTACTTTGTTTTCTAACTGCAGGTTTTCGAAATCGGCCGGGTCGAATCCTTGAGATATAATATAAATATCCTCAAAAGTAAGAAATTTGTATCGGTTGATTATTTTTTCTTTCATCCGTCGGTTGGTAGCTATAATTTTATCCGCAGCTCTATGAGCCGAATACTCCATTTTTTTGTGCCAGTAGCTGTGCAGAGGAGTAGGGTAAAAAGCGAATTGGTTACCGTACCAGATATCCCTGTAGTCAACAACCAGCGGGAGATTAAAATCTTTTTTCAACTGCACCGCAGCGTTTATGGAAGAAAAGGGCGGTGCGCTCACAAATATCAGGTTAAATTCTCCTTCCCTCAACATTTCCGCCGCCTTTTTATAGGCTTTTTTCGACCAGCTGATTTTATTGTCCGGTATAAAAAATGTATTGCTTATTCTGCTCAGATTTTTTCGTATAAATTCGGGCGGGATTTTAACCGTTCCTTTTTTTGCCAGCATTGAATTTATCTCGTTGCCGCCTACCCGAACGATTTTAATATCCGCTTCTTTAGCTTCCTTCATGAGAAAATCATCGTGGGCATAATAACCGGTTGTCGAAGATGTTAAAACAGTCGGCTCCCAGTTATAATTCTTCATGTACTTTACGAACTTCAATGTGCGCTGTACGCCGCTTAGCCCCATGGGAGGAAAGTAATATGCAATGACCAGTGCTTTATACATTTCGTTTTACTATAAATTACAAAAATTTCGAAACTTCAGTCTACAATATATTCCTATTTTATATAAAAAGTGAAATATTATTAGCTAGGAATGATAATTCGGAGCTTCCTTTGTAATAATCACGTCGTGCGGATGGCTTTCTCTTAACCCGGCAAGCGTGATCTTTACGAATTTCGCCTTGCTCTTCAACTCTCCTATATTTTTAACACCGCAATATCCCATAGCTGCTCTTAGTCCGCCTATTAACTGATAAATTGTATCGGATAACGGGCCTTTATACGGTACACGACCTTCCACACCCTCGGGAACCAATTTGGCTATATCGTCTTCTGCGTCTTGAAAATACCTGTCCTTGCTCCCCACTTTCATAGCCGATAACGATCCCATTCCGCGGTAGGACTTAAAGCTTCTTCCTTCAAATAAAATTGTTTCGCCAGGGCTTTCATCTACTCCGGCAAATAAACCCCCGATCATAATCGAATCCGCCCCTGCGGCTATAGCTTTCGGAACATCCCCGGTTTGTTTAATGCCGCCGTCCGCAATTAGAGGAATTCCTTTCTTTTTAGCTGCCCGACTGACCTCGTAAATCGCTGAAATTTGAGGCACGCCTACGCCGGCTACTACTCTTGTCGTACAGATAGAGCCTGGCCCTATTCCGACCTTAATGGCGTCAATACCGCAATCCAAAAGATCAAGCGCTGGTTCATAAGTTGCTATATTACCGGCGATTATTTGCTCATATTTAAATTTTTTCCTGGCTTCTCTGATCATTTTTATAACACCTGCGGAATGTCCGTGCGCTGTATCGATTACGATAACATCTGCTCCCGCTTTCGCCAGAGATTCCATCCTTTCGAGCGTATCCGTGGTGACTCCGACCGCTGCTCCCACTCTGAGTCTCCCGTGTTTGTCTTTGCATGCGTTCGGGTGTTTCCTTTTCTTTTGGATATCTTTGAAAGTGATTAAGCCTCTTAAAGTTCCGTTTTTATCAACTACGGGTAGTTTTTCAATTTTATACCTCTGAAGAATCTTTTCGGCTTTTTCCAGATTTGTATTTAATGGAGCGGTGATGAGGTTTTCTTTCGTCATCAATTCATTTACGGTTAGATTTTTATTCGGTTCGAATCGCAAATCCCTGTTCGTTAAAATCCCCACAAGCCTGCCTTTTTCGTCCACGACCGGAATTCCTGAAATACTGTATTTTTTCATCATATCAAGTGCATTGCCAATGGTTTTTTCCGGTGTCAGGGTAACAGGATTTCGTATCATACCGCTCTCGGAACGTTTTACTTTGTCCACTTCTTCTGACTGCGCCTCTATACTCATATTCTTATGCAGTATCCCGATCCCCCCTTCTCTTGCAATGGCAACAGCCATAGCCGATTCGGTAACGGTATCCATAGCCGCGGAAATAAACGGGATATTCAATTTTATTTCGGGAGTAAGGTATGTGGTTAAATCGACCTCTCTCGGAAGAACGGAAGATTTACCCGGTACCAATAATACATCGTCGAAAGTTAATCCTTCCTGTAAGTATAATTTATCTTTCATCTTTGACCTTTTCTATTAAAATTAAAAAGACCACATTAAGTGGTCCGCAAATCTTGTTATTCAAAGGCGGATAAGCCCGTAATATTTTCGCCTATTATTAGCGTATGCATTTCATGCGTACCTTCATAGGTCTTAACCGATTCCAGGTTTATCGAATGCCTCATTACCGGGTATTCGTCTATTATGCCGTTTGCTCCCAAAATTTCCCTGGACAACCTGGCGATTTCCAAGGCTTTTTCGCAATTATTCCTTTTGGCTAGCGATACCTGGGAAAATTTCAAATTCCCTTTATCCTTCATTCTTCCGAGTTGTATGTTCAACAACTGCCCTTTGGTTAATTCGGTTAGCATATAAACCAGTTTTTCCTGTATCATTTGGAAAGAAGCGATAGGTTTACCGAATTGAATCCTGGTCTTTGCGTAATTTAACGCCGTATTATAGCAATCGGCCGCAGCGCCTAAAACTCCCCATGCTATTCCGTATCTGGCTTGATTAAGACACATCAGAGCATTTTTCAGATTTTCAGTGCCAGGTAAAATATTATCCTTGGGGACAAATACATTGTCGAAAATTAATTCGGAAGTAACCGAAGCCCGCAGCGAGTGTTTGCCTTTCATTTCCGGGGCGGAAAATCCCTTAAATCCTTTTTCTATAAGAAATCCCCTGACTACCCCTTCAAGTTTAGCCCAAACAACTGCAACATCCGCTATGGTGCCGTTTGTGATCCACATCTTTGCACCGTTGATTAAAAAGCCGTTGTCCACTTTTTCGGCTTTTGTTGCCATTCCAGAAGGATTCGATCCGAAATCCGGTTCCGTTAAACCGAAACATCCGATTTTCTGCCCCTTTGCCAAAAGAGGGAGCCAATAATCTTTCTGTTTTTCGCTACCGAAGGCAAAGATGGGATACATGACAAGTGCGCTTTGTACGGAAACAAAACTCCGCAGTCCGCTGTCCCCGCGCTCTAATTCCTGCATAATTAAACCGTAGGCTATGCTGTTTAATTCCGGGCAGTTGTATTTTTGAGGAAGGTTGGCCCCTAACAATCCTAGCTCTGCCATTTGAGGGACCAATTGCAGGGGAAACCGGGAGTTTCTGTTAAACTCCTCGATAATGGGAGAAACTTTATCGGATACGAATTCCCTTACCGTATCGCGAACCATTTTCTCTTCTTCTGACAGCAGGGAATTTATGTCGTAAAAATCCACACCGTCGAATTTAAACATCGTATCCTCAATAATTTATTTTTAAAATTCAAATTTAATAGATAAAATTCTTCCAGGCAATAAATTATTTTGTTGTTAGTGAGCTAATATGCATTTTTGTCAAAGTGAACGGTGTTGAAATATAGCAAATTTTGACATGCCCTTCGACAAGTTCAAGACATATCATCAATCCTGCCTGCATGAGGCAGACCCGATCGGGATGAATCGATTATATTTTAAATAAATCATATAATAACGTCAATTGATTTGATGCCGATGAACGGTTTTATTTTCTCTAAATTCTTAATATATGAAATTTTCATATATTGTACCGGCACCTTCTTATGTATCAGGCACAGTATTACATTAGAGGAACAGCAAAGTAAATCCTCTTTTAAGCAACATTGCATTACCGACTGATCCAAATAATATATTTCCCTCCGCAATAATCTACATCATGAAATCTTCTATTGACCCGGAATGGTGGTTGTCATTGTTCAGCAGGTTCTATACGGCGGATAAATCTGATTTATCTTTGCTACAAATGTAAGCCCATATAAGATCGATTTAACCTTTATAGAATTTTCATCAAGTATAAATTCATTTTTCGTTAAAAAATTATTTATAGTTTAGTGATTAAAATTTAAAGGCAGGGGCTTAACTCAACTGTTTAATAGGTATGCGTATAAAAATTATCGGCGGTAATTTAAATAACCTTTTCATAACAAACACTGTTTTCCATTTCGGTGTATTGATCATAATTCGGGATTAGTTTATATCCGTTTTTTTCGTAAAGCATTATTGCTTCAGGTTGTCTTTTACCTGTTTCCAGAATACATTTTTTATAATTCATTTCTTTAGCCCAGTTCTCCAGTTCACCCAGTATATTGGTCGCAATTCCTTTTCCGCGTTCTTCAGGTAAAGTATACATGCGTTTTATTTCAAAGGTGTCGTAATTATACTCTTTTATTGCACCGCAACCCACGGGTCTTTTATTTTCGTATGCAACTATTACGTAATTGATTTTTCCGATTTTATTAAACTGTGCGTAATATGCGTGATCAGCACCGTCTCTTTTGGCCAAATCTTCGTCAAGTAATCTTACCAGGTAAATAAAATCTTTATTTCCGGAATTTGTTCTTATCAGATTTATCATTTAATCAATCGGTTTTTAACCGTTCATTTTTACCTTAATAATTCAAGTAATTTTATAAACATATTGACATTTTTTACAAATCATCAACCGGCGGTTCATGCTCCGTCCAGTTTTGTTCGCTGTCTTTTAAAAAATAATTCGGCCAGTCGACTGTTTTTTCGTTAAAATCGATGAAACTCAATACTTCCGTACAAAAATCATTTACTTTCTCTAAAGTATGAGCGTCGAATAACGCATCTAGTTTTCCCATAAAACCGGAAGGTTTTTGCGACGCCTTTTTAACTTCCTCCAGCATCCATTTATGGTACGGATACAGCAACTCGTTTTCATTAAGAATTATACGGCTTGAAAATAAAGCTATCTTTTGTATTGATAAGAATATTAAATATTTATTTCCTTTTTTTATCCCTTCGCTGTAAAACCATTTCCAGGCCAGCAATTGAGAAGCAAATCTTTTCCTTCTCTCTTCTATTTTGCTTTTCGGGAAAGCGGATATAACGGATAATAATTCGGGTAAATTATCCGACTTCGAAAATAAAATTCTATTATCCTTAAACGCATAACGTGCGGGATCACTTCCGTGTTGTGAGACTCTTTCCAATAGATCAATATCTATAACTTTACAGTCTATATAGCCGTTTTCATAAGTGCAAATATCCCATAAACTAAAAGCCAGCTTATTGGACGACTTTCGTCTTTGATATTCTTCAGAACCCACGAGGATAAAAACATCGATATCGGAATCGTTTTTAGCGAACCCGTGTGCTAAAGATCCCCCTAAAAGAATAGCCAGTATATCCGGATCATTAATATATTTTTCTATAAACAGGTCAATCGACTCTTGATGATGTTTTTCCAATTTTTCCCTCGCAAAAAAACAATATATCCGTCACTGGAATTTTATTTATCCATGTTATTAAAAAGTTATAAAATAGAAATGCTATAAAAAACTTCCGCTAATATAATCATTTGATATGTTTACCGCTATTTAATATTATATCCGCTCTTAAATTTGGCTTTTGTTCCTCATAATATCTTTTCTCTTGTCTTAGCCAAACCTTCTCCCAGTAATCTTTCATTTCTTTGCCGTCCCTGGCAATTCCTCGCGACAATCGAATATCTTCCGGGCATTCAACCCATATTCTAATATTGTAATAATTAGAAAGTTCCGCGCGGTTTGAATATATACCTTCTACGATAATATTTTTTGATATTTTAATATTTTCCGGACTATGCAGTATATCGTCCGGCCAATCGTATTTTTGATATTTAATTATCCTATTCTCGGTAAACGGGATTAATATTTGTTTCTCTAATCTTTTCCAGTCAAAATAACCGCCGATTTCCTCCTGCGAACTTAATCTTCTTCTCAATTCTCTGGTCTTATAAAAATCATCCATACTTACAATAGTTGAATTTTTTATGTATTCCGATAATTCCTTTGCCAGAGTCGATTTCCCGGAACCGCCGAGTCCGTCAATGGCGATTGAGTATTTAACAGAATGGAGTTTTTCAATAATCTTTAAAATTTCTTGTATTTGTTCTTTTTTATAAAAAGCCATTAAAATTAATGCTTTATTTTAGCTCCGACCTGCCGCCGATTAAAATGCCTAGCACCGGAACTATTATGACGGAATAAAGTACGCTCGCAGCGTACGTTTGAAATTGCAGGATGATTTCACAGGTCGGTTCGAATTTAATCTTAAAGTTGAATGACTTTCGGAATTTTATTTTTTACCTACGCTATTAATCGGCCTGAATCTCAACGCACTCCAAGTATCGTCAATTGATATTGCTGTAACCGTGGTAATGCCGTACTTTTCACATGTTACGCGTATAGTGTCGCGATTGATGTCGGTTTTAATTTTAGAAGTACCTTTCGGATAAGCCAGCCATAAAACGCTATCGGGCTCAATTTTCTTTAAATCATCTTTTAAAAATTCTTCGAGCCCATTTGAATCGGCTATAAAAATCAAAGTATTTGTGCTTCTATTGTTTTTATTAAAAGCTATGTTAAAACCCAGTTTTAAAAACTCGGATTCAATTTTACTAGGTGCATGTCTTATGACACCGTTACTTTTAAACTTAAATTTATTTATAATATCATTCATTATTATATTAACTTCCTATTTTAATAAGTCTTGTTATCTCGGTAATTCTGGCTAAATGGTGGTCGTCATGCTCCGCTACGAAAGTGAATAAATCTATAGTTCTCATAGGCATTTTTAACCCTGGATGAATTGCCGAAATAAAAATTTCATCTATGGTAAGTTCTTCCAGCATTTTTACGGTCTGTTGTCTTTTATGCTTAAATTCGATTAACAACTCTTCCAAACGGGCATCATTATGATTTGCCGTATTGGTTTTTATGTTCAGTAAATCTGCTGTTCTGAGTTCTTCTTTCCTTTTTATAATATCCTCTAAACGGCCCTGCCAGAGGGGTTCAAGATCCATCAAATGGCCGGCATTTTCCATTATTGTCCATGTATTATCAATCTTAGTTGAAAGTATTTTTAACGACATTGAGTTTAATTTATGCTCTAATCTTATAGGTGTACCGTTAAGTCTTTCAATTATTGAAGGCATAATATTTTGATCGGTTGTAAAGTCAAATTTACGTTCAAACCATTTTACCTGTTTCATAAGTTGCTGCCTTTATATACTCCAAAGATTGAAGCAGTATGTTCAAAACCCAATGTCGTTTTAATAGTGGACGTCATTCCTCTATCTTATTTCCTCTTTTAACTAGATATTTACCAATTAAGGAGATCTGTGCTTCCCAACCCATATTATCCATCTCAAACGCCTTAGCTCTCCTTTCAAGCGGAATGCCGTTGAAGCCGGATTCGGTTATAGTTAACAGCGTTCCTATTTGCGTTTCCTCGAGTTCGAAAACGATAAGCGTGGTGGGCTCTTTCGAGTAATCGGCTTTCGGATCGACCGCATACGGGTGCCAGCGGAATGAAAACAGCCGCATAGGCTCTATCCGGTCTACAGTTATTTCAAAACGACTTCCTTCATAGGGTTTCTGTTTTTCGGCAATATCAGGATCTACGTTTGTCGGAACGGTCTTACCAACCAACGGCATGCCCGCTGCGAAAGGTCCTTCAAATCTCACTCCGAACCAACTTCCGAACTCCTTGGAATCGCTGACGGCCCGCCAGACCAGCTTTATGGGGGCATGGAGCAGTACCTGCTTTTTGATATTATCGCTAATCAACGCCATAATAAAACTCCTATTTTTAGGTGCAACTAAAAGGTTACATTTAACACCCCTTTATTTATTTAATTATTTATAGTTTTAGCAAACCGCGGATTTCCATAGCAGTAAAGTATGTATAGGCACCTTAATTGTACACGAATATATGATAGAAGCGACGGTCGAAAGACAGTCTCCGCCCGGTTTCCCAATAATTGTTATAAGGTCTTTTGATATTTCCTAATCTCTTTATTTAATTTTATCCCCAATTCTTTAAGTTTGGGTCCGCTTTCCCCGCTTACTGTTAGTCTGCCGGTTGTAATCGGATCTCTCAATAAAACGGCCATAGCAACCTCTTTATCGATTATAAATGCTATTGTTTTACCGACATTTTTCTCGGTTACCGTTTTGAATTTTTTTGCCGACAAATATTTTAGTTTTATATTTAATGCATATACTTCTTTATTATCTAATTTTGTTGAATCCGTAAAACATGATTCTATATCTTTAACGGTAATTATAGGTTTACTCTTTATACAAAGAGTATCAGAGCGGTATTTAATCTTATATATATCCTTTTGACTCGAACAAGAATCTTTTGAAATGACAATATATAATCCGGTTGCAATTCTTTTAGTTTGAGGAGATATATTTAATACCGGAATCATAATAATAAAAATCAGTAAAAATATTTTCATATAACACCCAAGTCTTTAATTTTTAACTTCCCAGCTATACCCCTAACGCAAAGTCTACTATTGCCGATGCATGTATTAAGGTCGTGTCATATATCGGAATCGAAATATCATCTTGCTTAATTAGAATCGGTATTTCCGTACAGCCCAATACAATCCCTTCTGCACCTTGTTGAATCAGTTTATTTATAACATTTAAATATTTATGCTTAGTTTCTTTATTGAAAATATTTTTTGCCATTTCGTCAAGTATGGAAGAGTGTATAAATTTTCTTTCTTCATAATCCGGGATAATAACGGTTATATTGTAATTTAATAGTTTGTCTTTATAAAAAGACTGCTCCATAGTGATTCTAGTACCAAGCAAACCCACTTTTTTATATTTATATTCCGAAATAACTTTGGCGGTTTCTTCTGCTATATTTATTATAGGAATTTTAATGATCCTCTGAATTTCATCCGAAATTATATGCGGCGTGTTGGCACAAAAGGCAATACATTCTGCGCCGGCTTTTTCAAGCTTTACAGCTATATCGGTAAATTTCTTAGTTATCTCTCCCCATTCTTTCGGGTCAATAGGGGGTATAAATTCCGCAAAATTTACCGAATAAAGAAGAATTTTTGCCGAACTCTGTCCGCCGAGCTTTTTATTTATCTGTTGATTAATTAATCGATAATAATCAACCGTAGAAACCCATGTAGTTCCGCCGATTAAGCCTAATGTTTTCATCCCTTTTTTCCGGATAAATATGTTGAAAAATATAATTTAAAAATTTAAATAAAAATAATTTCGGTAATTTCCCGGTAATCAGTTACCAGCCTCATTTTACAAAGTTATTCACGATGCTTATAATTATTTACAAAACAAAAAGAAATATTTCCCGCCGTATTCCGAATTTTTAAGTTTTATTCATCTTGCATCCTTCCTGCTTGCTCATTATTTCCCGTATTTTTATTTACAAAGCGTTAAAAGGCGTGTAATATTCGATAACGGAATTTCTTAATAATACGAACAAGGTTAATACTCCGAGAATCGTACCTAAAGGGAAAGATATACAATTAACGCAAGCGACTACAATGCTAAAAATCCTTAACCTCCTCCTTTTAATATATTGAGCAGATAATATATTGCATACGCCTGCCGTTAGACCTATTGCAATCATGATAATCAGAATAATCTTAAATATATTAATAATTTCAATAGGAGGCGTTTGAAAGTTGCTTTCAAATGTGAACCGCGAAGTATTTTTAGAAAAACTGAACAAAAAATCCAATAATAAAAAATAGCCGATGCTTAATAACGAAAAAACAATAATTATAATGCCGTATATTTTATGAAATAGTACTAATAATTTAAGATGCTCTTCATCTATTATTGATTGTCTGTTTAATTCTTCCATAATAATTCCTCAGTATAAATATCTATTTTGTATTTTTAATTTAATATGACATCTTTACAAGGATGCGACCAATATATCTCGGTTGTCCGGATCGGCATCTTCCATTTATAAGAGGACCCGCATCCTCCTTTCTATTAACCCGGATTAAACATGCGGCCCTAAAATAGAACACAAATACACTCATTCGTTTTTGTTAATTCATTTATTGTTCTCTTTTTCATTTTCTCTTTCCAATTCTAATCTTTCTTTCGCAAATAATTCTTCCAGGCGATCGTTAATTATATTTTTCAGTATAAAACAATAGAAGAAATAAAACGCTAACGGAATAAAGATAAATCCCATCAATAACCCCAGCATATATCCTATAATTATACATACGATTGACGGAACGATTACAAATATTATAAAAGTTAAGAGCCATGTTTTCTTTCTTAGCTTGAAAAATACATAGAACATCAATGAAGTGAATATAATTGAAGCAATAATCGCAACTATTATCAAAATTCCTCCAAAGAAGGAGGCTATATATAGCAATGAGGTAGATATTTGGTAATTAAGAAATTTACTTAATTTTTTAAGATAGTATCTTTCTTCTGTAATTGTCTGTAATTCCATTTCATAAGTTACAATTTATATAAATGAGATTCCTTAGACGGATATTCATTCACCATGTAGGCGGCGGAGGCACGTTGTCTTTTGTACCTAACCAATCAATACCGATATCTGCATGTCGACGCAACAGCAGAGTTAATTGACCGGCATGGTGCTGAGCGTGGCGGAGATTGTTGAGTAAAAATTCACCTATATTCAACTCGTACCACCAGAAGCCGCACCGTTCAAGAGCCCTTTTATTGGTTAATTTCTCAAATGTATCCTGGCATTTAGACAAGCAGTGATCTGTATAGTCCAGCAATTGATCCCTAGTGAATACCTTTTCGGGTGTAGAGACAATCCCGCCGAATTTCTTATAGTCGCCTGGAAGTAAATTCGCCATATCTTGGTGGTATCCTATGGGGTTAAATTCCTTTTCGCTTTCAGATAGATAGAAATCCGTATAAAACAGCGTATGATAAGCAAGGTGCCAGAAAGGCGTTCCATCAGTTCGGTTGTCCCACAATTCATCCGGGCAGGCTTGAATGGCCGACCGAATCATTTGGATCGCAGCGGTAAACTGCCGGCCAATTATTAATTGCCAGAAGTTCTCCATTATCCGCTCCCTTTTTAATTTAACAATTTATTAAAGTAGTCATTATTATTCTTTGTCTAATTTTCGCATGAAGTTACATATTATATCGAAGGGCGAATCTACATTATTATGTGGTTTTTTTTATTAACCGTATTTTAGCACATGATTCTGAGATTACTAATAATATTACTCCCGAAGTAATATAAAAATCCGCAATGTTGAAAATACCTATATGGATACTATTTACACTATAAACTTCATATCCTTGGGAAGTTGGTCCCAGAAACCCAGCATTCCCCCGGAATTTTCCGAGTAGGTAAATTTTAAATTTCCGCCTAAATATGAAATTGTGGATTCTCCCCGCAATTCTTTTTGAGACGTTCTTTTCGATGAATAATCACAGCCAACAAGGAGGAAAACTGTTAAACTGAACAATAATATCTTTTTTATTATTCTCATAAATATTTTTTAAGATATCGCAGTACTTCTAATCCTTTTTACTGTTATGCAGCAAAACATGACTAGGATTACAATTGGAAAACTAAAACTGTGTATATCCTTCCCTTTTCAAAATTTGTGAGCATGATTAATGGAATGTTATTCGATAATTATACCCGAATGAAGCGACCGACATATTACTCAACATTATCAAAAAGTTCCAATTCTTGCAGAATTTTTCCGGCAATATTTTTCTTATTCTCAAGAGTATTTTGATTTGGCAAATTATTAATAAATACTTTATAAACTTTTATGGCAAGAACAGCTAATCCTGAATTCAATGCCGGGATTATTTTCTCAGGAAATAACTCTTTATTCTCTTTTATAAAATGTGCGGCATTATTTACTGCTTCAAATTCAACTTTATCGATTTCTTTCGGAAAACTAAATTCCCATCTTTCTACTCTTTTTGATATTTGCTCTTTTAAATGGCTGTCCGTTTTAAGTCCGGTTGCCGCAAAAGTACGGCAATCAAATTTTTTGCAAGTAATCGGTCGAGAGTCATAAATAGAACACCGGTCATCTTTTAACATTGGACAATTCCCGTTGAATAAATAACCTAATAAATAGCTGCCTTGGGAAAGATTTGGAGCCTCAAATAATAAATTATTATTTATAACATTTAATGTTTGCGTTTCTTCTTGCTTTATATGAATAAATAGCGAAGATTTACAACATGCATGACAATCTCCGCATGGTACTTCGATAAGGGTATTTTTCCGAATGCTTTCTCGAATTTTAGATAACCATAAAGAAAAATCCCCGGCGTTTAATTTCTCTCTATCCATAGCATTTTATTAGAAATGGCTTAAATTCAAATTTTGTTTTTTAACTAAATTATATACCCTGACTTAATAATATTTAACATCATCTACCATCTAATTTTACATCTTGAAATACTACATCGGCTTTGCCGTTATAAGCTATCGGAATAATTTTATGATTTTCAGATAAATGTTTGACGAACTGAAGTTCATGAGCCTTTAAATAGCTTATGGGCTTATTTAATAGCTGCATTCCATTTCTTATCCATATTTTAATATGTCTATAATATAGCCCTTTTGAAGTCTTTATCAAATATAGATTAAATATTTCTTAGTAAAGGAATGCGTTCCTTATAGACTCTATCCATTATAGGCCTCAATTCGAATTGTTGATTATTTTTTCTGTCAAAAGTATCGCAGCTAACCGGAGGTCATATATGAATATATATATTTTTACTAAAACGTAATAAATATAAATATTATTAAACTATTCTTTGTTATAATTAGGTGAGAATTCTTGCTAAAGTTTTTAAGTGCCTATCTGTCTGCTTTTAACACAGTTTTCCGCTGTACGGTTTAACGCGATGTACCCGCTATGCCATAAAAAATTTGCCGATAAGAATTGAACTGCCGATAACCTAAGAACAATTGTTAGCTCCAGATACTTCAAATAGCTGCGCTGAAACCTGACTCTTACATTGATGACATTATTAGTGATTGCTTGAGAAAGATCTTCCTCAGAAACCATGTAATCAATACAATCTGGAATTACAACATAAACTTCAGGATTTGGTAATAATTCTTCTGTCCATGCAAGTTCATTATAAGAAATCCATGTCGAAGCCAGTTTACCCTCCTTTTCCAATGGCTAACGCGAAGCGTTGAACCCTGTTTACCGTAATGCGGAAGTACATACCAAGTACTTTAATTAGAACCGATTGGCCAATAATCCAATTTACTATCGGTAAGCTCAGTTACTTATTACAATTTTACCGAAACAGTGTAAATCGGTCGAAGGTGTTCCAATAAGCCGGCCGAGTTATAGCGGTCGGTTTGAACTGTTTTGTTAAAATTAGTGTTTTTATATAATCAGTTTGTGACTCGTACTAATGTATAAGTCTTAATACGAACACTCCCCAACCTAAATAACGCCGTCCATACTTGAGATATGCGCGACGGCTGTTGTTTATCCACTCGTTCAGTGCAAATGTATCGGGATCATTGGGATTATTTCGTAAGTAGTCATCTACAGCCAACCATCGCGGTGCTTCGTACCGATCCCAGCTATAATGATTTGCCAGCACCATCTCAACAAGTTTTAATCCCGACGATTCTAGTCGCTCTAAGGTAATATCTAATGTGGCATAATCGTTCGGTTTAACGCACAATGCTTCACAAGCAGATTCCGGAGGAGTCTCGGTCCAATATGGTTCGCCAATGAGTAGTATTCCGTTTGGAGTTACTGCTGGTTTCATTAATTCAATTGTCCCGGTCAAACCGTTTCCGATCCAAGTTGCCCCGATGCAACTTACTACGTTATAGGCATGTGCGGCCGGAGAATAATTTCCTGCGTCGTCTTGAATGAAGGTTAGATTCTCAGAGATGTTCAACTCATTTGCCCGATTTTTAGCCGATTCCAAAAATACAGAACTGATGTCTACACCGGTACCATGTATTCCGTATTTTTGCGCCCAACGACATAACATCTCCGCCTTGCCGCATGCCAGGTCAAGCAACTTAATACTAGTGTTCAAGTTGCAAATTTCACCCAACAGCATCAACTGGTTTTCAGTGAATGGATTTAGGATACGATGATAAGATTCTGCGATTTCATGAAAACGTAACGACAAAGTATTATTCCTTATATATTTAAATTGATTGTAAAAATTATATGAGATAGACCATAAAGTCAAACACGACGCGTTTAAGCTGCAGTCCATACAATTTTGCCGAATAGAATTGAGCTGCTAATAACCTATAAAATGATTTCTAAGCATAGGTATTTTGAACATAGGTATTACTAAAGCCGATTACATTAAAAACCCGAAAGCGATTGCGCGGTCGGATTGAAACGCATTGTTATACAATTTTTTATAATTAGTTTTTAACAGAACATTTTTTACAAAAATCTGGAGTTTCATTCTTATACCAAAATGCCCTGAATTCCTGGAATTCCCTTGAATTTAAACTTTCCTTTATTCCGTCCCTAAAAACATTACCAAGTGTTAATTCTTTTGGAAACGGTTTAGCGCAGCAAGGAGGGAGCAATCCATTCCATGATATATAAAAATAATTCCATGGGTATTTACATGTATTAAATCCCCCTTCAGTATCTAAATCTGAAAATGTAAATTCAATTTCTTTATATTTTTTTGCTGTTTGTTTTGCAAGGGATAATTCCTTTTGAAATTCTGATGAAAAGAAAAATTGATAGTAAGAAATATCTTCATCCGTTTTAGAAACTAGGTTTATTGGGATCATATTTATATATCTAATACCCAATTCATGTGTGAACTTAATTATATCAGACATTTGAAAATAGTTTTCTTTTATTAAAACAACATTTAATATAATATCTGTATCAGAATTTTCAGAAATTTCGACAATTTTTCTCAAATTGTTTTCAAAAAAATTAAAGTCTCCTTTTAATCTAATTTTATCATAAATCTTACCTAGGCCATCCATTGAAATTTGTATCGTATCTATTTTATTAACTAATACTTCTGCAATTTCTATACTGTTTTTTAAAAGAGCATTAATTGAACATGAAACTATAATTCCTTTGCTTTTATTCTTAATATAATTAACCGCATTAGCAATGTCTTTATATAAAAACGTTTCTCCTAATCCCGTTAATCCAATTGAATCAATATAAGGATAAGCTTCATCTACAATATTTTTAAGCTTCTCAAAATCCATAGACCCCTTATCCATCTGTTCTCCAAACGAATATTCTCTTGGGCACGTAATACATTTCAAGTTACATAAATTTGTAACTTCTAACATTATGGTCGATGGATAGGCAACTTTAAGGCTTTTATTTTTCTTTAAGTACCACGAGTATATTCTGTTATTCAAATAGCGGAAAAAATCCATCCCGCGGGGTAGATGGATAGTCCTTTTAACCATTTTTTTAAATTTTCTTTTTGTCATATCAGTTTTAGATCTTCCGTTATAAGATTCTTACAGCTAAATATTTTTATTGGTACGATGCGATGCGTTTAACCGGGTTTACAGCTATGGGTAACCACCTAGTGGCTATGCCGCAACAATTTTGCTGAATAGAATTGTTCTGCCAATAACCTTGGATATGATTGCCAAGCCAAATTAAATTGAACAATTGTGCCGAAACTTGGCACTGCCGATGACAACATTTGAAAATCCCGCTCGCAATTGTGCGATCGGCTTAAACTGAAGTGTTAGTTTTTTCTTATTAATATATATCATTTAAAATAATCAACTACCTGAATATTTTTCTGAAAATAAGTGCAAATATACCGGCACTAATTAATGCAACCTGGAAAAAAGAATCTAATCCATGTATAATACTTTTATCCGCAAAGCCAATTATTAGGCATATTATTCCCAACGTATATCGCAAAATACTAAATTCATTTATTCCCGAATAATCAATATCATCAATAGCATATATTTTATGACTGCCATAATAATATTTATGAGGGCTAATTTCGCTTGTCATATTTGTTGTATTTCCACAAAACGGGCAATTTTCTTCGGTATCATAATATTCTTTTCCGCAGGATAAACACTTAATGACCATTGCTGAAGGCTGCGAACTAATATCATGAATTGTTCCACATCTAGGACACGTAATCTTTGGTTTATTAAATCCGAAACCTTCAGGAACTTTTATTTTCAATCCGCAAGAACACTCTATAAAAGAATAACCGTTGGCTCTCATTATTATATCTTTAGTCATTCTTTTTTTACTTTTACCGGCAATAACGGATATAATAGACAGAGCAGCTGCCCTGAATGGAACTATATTTGTATCTCTTAAATAGGATTTAGGAATTAGTATTTTTTCGTTTTTTCCTGTCTTTTTTATTTCATTATATGCCTGTTGATAATATCTGAAATTCACCCCTTGTGATATACTTCTTAATATTTTTATCCGTTCTTCAATCGGAGGATGAGTTGATGTAAGGCTGAAAAATCCCATTCTGTTCCCTTCCATCGGATTAACCAAAAACATTGGATTTGTTATTTTATTAGCTTTTAAAAATGGTAATCCTTCTTGGGATATTTTTTCTAATGCCGAGGCTAATCCCTCGGGATATCTAGTAAGCCTGACAGCTGTAGCATCCGCAAGATATTCTCTTCTCCTGGAAATAGCAAAATAAAATAATCTTGCTAGAATAGGTCCCAATATCGCGAATAATATTGCGATTAATAAAAATGTAAGTCTGAATAAACAGCCGTATTTTGAACTTTTTAAATTATAACGGCTGGTAAATGAAGGTGTATAAAATAATCCTTTTAAGAACAATGTTGAAATTAATGTAATACATCCCAGCATTACTCCTGAAAATGTCAAATATAGAGTATCTCGATTTATAATATGAGATATTTCATGTGCAATAACTCCTTGAAGTTCATCCCTATTTAATAATGTCAGCAATCCGGCTGTAACAGCAATAGAGCTATGTCGTGGATCTCTGCCTGTAGCAAATGCATTGGGTGCTTCTTCACTAATAATATAAACTTTTGGCATAACCGGCATTCCGGCTGCAATCTTCATTTCTTCTACCACACTAAAAAGCCGCTGATTAACACGCGGAGTTACTTCCGTAGCGTAAACACTTGCCAAGAGGATTGAACTTCCTTTGTAATAACTTACAAAGGAAAGAATGAACCAGACCAATATTGCGCTTCCAAATCCAATTAGTCCGCCGTATTTATATGCAAAAGCGCTGCCGATTAAATAACCTAAAAGCATAAGGCTAAATCCCATCATGATAAATAGTATTAAGGATTTCCTTTTATTAGCCTCTATAATTTCCCACATTAAATTTTACTGTCCTTTTTTGAAAAACTAATGCGACGCGTTTAATCAAGTTTACCGCTATGCGGTTGCCCACATAGTTGCTATGCCATAACAAGTTTGCGGAATAGAATTGTACTGCCAATAATTTTAGAAGCGATTGCTAAGCCTAGTCACTTTGAACCTGTCGCGGCGGGGCCGAAACGTGGTACTTTCGCCGATGACATTTGAAAAACCCGGGCGCGATTTCGCAGTTGGGTTGAAACGCATTGTTAGGCAATACATTTATTGATATAATTATCTTTAATTCTTGTTAAGATTATTTTTATAAATATTTTGTAATATTAATCCGATTGAATTATTAATTTTTGTTTTCGTTCTTGTATTTTTCCAATATTCAAAAAATATTGTTATGACCAATGCTTATGAAATCCAAATCATCACTACTCCAATAATTACCCATTTACCTTTCTCTTGCGAAAGTACATGGTAACAACCAGAACCAGCAAGAGGGGCATCTGTGCGCCCAACATATGCGATTGCCTGCTTTCCATCTGGACTAAATCCGACTCTGCTTACCTCAATATATGGATAACCAGTGTGAGCTTGGTTTGGATGCACACATGCTGGATGAACCTTTGCAGGGTTTTGCATGTATGTATGGGTAAGATTTTTAGATTTAAAGTCCTCCATTGTCTCCACTTTTAAAGAAGTAATATGTTTTTGCACATATTGGAGAGTACTTGATATAGCACTGTCAAGATTGTAAGAATAAAGCCCTGTGGTTGTTGAATCACTTAGAACAAGCAAAGAATCAGTATTGTAAAAATATAAAGAGTCTATTATCGTTTGAAGAACAGTATATTCAGCATTTGATATTTCATCAATAGATTGAGATTCTGTAGGTGAAATATTCTCATTAGAACAACCGAATAGAATTAGGACAACGAGAATAGGTACATATATACGTGATACCATTTTTCACCTCCTAATTTTTATTTTAATTTATATTGCCTAATGCGACTCGTTTAACCCAGTTTACACATTACGGCCGCCCACTTAGTGGCTATGCCATAACAAGTTTGCCGAATAGAATTTTACTGCCAATAATCTGGAAAGTGATTGCTAAGTCTAATCACTTTAAACCCGCCGCGGCGGGCTGAAACGTGGCATCAATGCCGATGACATTAGAAAATCACCGACACGATTGTGCGGTCGGGTTGAAACGCATTGCTATAAGGCTTTTCTTATTATCTTAGTAATCTTTCTTGTAGTAATTTTTGTAAGTCTCTTCTTCCATCTAATATACAGTGGACAAAAACTTTTTTGTCTATTATCCTATATATTATTCGATATGATTTATGATGGATTTCCAAAAAGTCCGTAATATCTAATAAGTCAAGTTCTGGAGGGATATGTCCCCTTTCCGGATATTTTTCTAATTGTATGCTCTTTTCATATAATTTTCGATATAGTTCTTCAGCTTTTTCTTCCGAATCATTTAGATAAACATATTTATATATTTCAAATAAATCTTCTTCTGCTTCTGAGACAAAGTTAGCTACGTATTTCATTTTGTCCTAATTTATATTTGTCTATCCTCTTTCTTACATCTTTGAATGTATTATCTAAGATTTTGTAATTACCTTTCTTCAAGCTTTTCCCGCTAAGCGCAACTATTTTTAACAAGGCAATTGCTTCTTGGGTTTGTTCGTAAACCTTTACATCTTGAAGAACAACTTTAGCCTCACCGTTATGCGTAATAAGCATCGTCTTTTTATTTTCAACTACATCTCTTACTACTTCAGATGCATGAGCTTTCAAATAACTTATCGGTTTTATTGCTTCGCTATATTTCATTTTTAATCCCTAATTTTACCCGACTACAATATAGTCTATTTTATAGTCGTTATCAATCTTTGTTTAAAGTAATAATTTTTTCCTCTAGCCTTATAGCGACGCGTTTAACCCAGTATACGGCTATGCTCCCCCCACATAGTGGCTTTGCCAAAATAAGTTTGTCGGAAGGAATTGAACTACCAATAACCCTATAAATGATTGCTAGGAATAGTAACTTTGAACCCGCTGCGGCGGGCCGAAACGTGGCGCTAACGCCGATGACATTTGAAAACCCCGGGCGCGATTTAAGCGGTCGGGTTGAAACGCATTGTTATATTGGATTTTATTTGATTGATATATTAAATCCTACACCTATACTGATTAGGGTTGGCCCAGTTTCACCTAATTTCAAAAATGAACATGAAATATCCAGTTTAAATAAATCAGTCAGAGGTACAAATACTCCGACTCCTAATCCATTCCCAAAAC
The DNA here is from genome assembly GCA_046706945.1 of Ignavibacteriaceae bacterium. GTDB lineage: Bacteria > Bacteroidota > Ignavibacteria > Ignavibacteriales > Ignavibacteriaceae > FEN-1297. Next base: position 27,789 of record JBJKOY010000012.1, read on the forward strand.
TTGAGTACGTCTTTGAGTAATTATAAATATCTGTAGCTTTATCAGTCTTTGTCTCAATTACTTGATTTGTATTTCTATTCTTTGTTATTACTGTAACATTGTATGACCCTTCATTAAAAAAATAATTCCAACCAACTTGATAAAGAATATAAGAGTGAGCTCCGATTACATCAAAATTATATCTTAACGATAATTCAATTGGTATAAATTTACGGGTATGCTTAGAGTTTGAATAATAAGTATCGTTATAATCGCTTGCATCATGAATCCATTCATATTGTTGAAGGCCGCTGGAAGAATTTATAAATAATGTCATGTAACCTGATGATAATATTACTGCAAAGTGGTTACTAATATTATAACCAAGAATTAATTTTGTACCAATTCCCGGTATATTATAATTGATTGTAGGAGTTATAAAAATACTTTCAATTGAATTATAGACACTATCATTTTGTGCATATGAATTAGTGAATGAAAATAAGGTTACTATTAAAATAAATTTTTTCATATTTATTCCCCTTTTAACCAATATAACGCGACGCGTTTAACCCAGTTTACCACTATGTGGCCGCCCACATAGTGGCTATGCCATAACAAGTTTGCCGAATAGAATTGAACTGCCAATAACCTTAGCAACGATTGCTAAGCCTAGGCACTTTGAACCCGCCGCGGCGGGCCGAAACGTGGCACTTTTGCCGATGACATTTGAAAACCCCGCGCGCGATTGTGCGGTCGGGTTAAAACGCATTGTTATATTGCCTTTTTTATAAATTGACATTATCAATATATTGATATAATTTTGATAATCATATATGGAGTTCTTATGCCTATAATCAAACCTATTTCTGATCTTAGAAATAAATCAAATGAAATCTCCAAATTAGCTCACGAATCTTCGGAGCCAATCTTTATAACAAAAAACGGTGTAGGAGATTTGGTTCTTATGTCAATGGCTAATTATTCTAAGCTTCAGCTAAAACTAGATTTATTGAGCAAACTATCCATAGCGCAAAAACAAAAAGCCGAAGGTGATAAAGGGAAATCCTTGAAAGAAGTCATGTCGAATATCCGGAATATTATAAATGAGCGCGAATAAATATCAAATCCGGCTTCTTAATATTGCAGAAGAAGACTTCACCGAGATTATTTCTTATATCGCAGCTGATAATCCAAAAGCAGCGGCAAAATTAGCTGATAACATTGAAAATAATCTTGAGCTACTTTCTCTAAATCCTAAACTTGGAAGAATACCCAAAGAAAATGAAATACGAAAACTTGGATATCGATATATTATTGTTCAGAACTATTTAATTATTTATAAAGTAGAAAATAAATCTATCTTAATACATAGAATTTTACATGGAGCTAGGGATTATAAATCTCTCTTGTGAATTTAAGGCAATATAACGCGACGCGTTTAACCCGGTTTACCGCTATGCGGCCGCCCATATAATGGTTATGCCATAACAGGTTTGCCGAATAGAATTGAACTGCCGATAACCTAGCTAAGCCTAGGCGCTTTGAACCCGCCGCGGCGGGCTGAAACGTGGCACTAACGCCAATGACATTTGAAAACCCCGGACGCGATTTAAGCGGTCGGGTTGAAACGCATTGTTAGGCTGTTTTTAACATTTATAAAATTATTTAAGATTTAAATTTTACCATTAATTTTTTATTATTTGGGTATTGCCCAGAATTTTTGCGGGTTTTTGGTGTAATATGTAGTTAAATTGTATCCTTTCAGACAGTCCACTTCAACTTTTTTATCTGACATATATCCTTTCGGAATCAATTCAATATAACTATAGCTTCTTTCTTTCCCCGATTCCGTGTTAAATTCACTTTTAACGGGGCATTCAAATCTAAAAAGGTTTTTTGACATGTAGTCTAAATATGAATTTTTGTTATTCCCTTCAAAGAAATTGATTAAACCGGAGAACATATTACCGAAGTTTACGTTTATATCTTTATTTACTTTCAATGTTTCATTATTTATCAATCTTTTTCTAACTTCTTCTATGCTTAAATAATTTCCATTCTCATCCGTAATATATGTATCCCAGGTTGGATCCATATAAATCCATTTTTTATAAGTATTTGAATAGACAATATTTAAAACATGACAATCATTGAAATTAACGTTTGCCGGCATACAAGTTATAAATCTTGATTTATATCCCATTGACAGGTACACTTCGTTTAACACAGTTGCAAGCATCCTACAATTTATTCCCCGATTTTCTTTTTTGCATACTTTATAAATATTAAATGTATTTTTAGGGCTTGGGTTTGTAGAACTACCATCATATTTGAATGAATTATGAACCCAATTCATAAGGTTTATCATTTTAGTAATTTCAGTTCCGTTGCCTGCTATTTTATCGAGGTTAAATTCCGTTCTAAGTTTTATTAAATTACTATCAGAAGAATCGTCATAATAGAATTTTGGAATATTTGAAGTATCTGCATTGTTATACGTAGGATAAGTATTAAGAATTCCGATATACTGACTTCGATTATATGAAGCCGAACAGCCACTAATAGATATAAATGATAATAATGCTAACATTGTAAATGCATAATATTTTAACATAATGAAGTACCTCTTTAATCTTTTATATATATATTATACAGCCAAGGGGGCGTTTAACCCAGTTTACCACTATGTGGCCGCCCAAAACAAGGACGCTTAATAGAATTGAACTGCCAATAACCTTAAAAACGATTGCTTGGCCTAGGTACTTTGAACCCGCCGCGACGGGCCGATACATGGCACCAACGCCGATGACATTTGAAAACCCCGGGCGCGATCTCGCGGTCGGGTTGAAACGCATTGTTATACCGTTTTTTAAATTATTTGTTTTTTAGAAAATTATTTATTTCTTCTTCCCAATCTTTCAAATTATATTGGTACATCTTTTTAAGTGATTCTTTATTTATTTCATTCCCCTTTTCATTCAATCCTATATATCTATAAGTAATTTTGGTGGAAGTTTCTATCTTTGATAATTGAGTGCATTTTATAGTTATTGTCCAATATCTATTCATTGTTGAGACTAAATATTGAATTAGATGATTGTCTGGCTCATATTTAGTAACGATCCAAAGAAATTCTCCTTCTTCTTCATTATTCCCGGAGGTCTTAAATGTAGTACCTTCTTCAATTATTTCTTGGTTTGGGTAAACTAATTTAGGATCCCATCCACTTGCCCATTTCTTTTCTTCGAATGCTCCGAATAATGGGAAGATATTCTCAATATTATCTTTTAATACAATTATTGCTGTTTTGGATATTTCTTCTGAATTGAAATTATGGTCATCCATTTAAAAGGTCTCCAACAAATAGCATACATCGTTTTGCCAAACGGTAGCGCAACGCGTTAAACCCAGTTTACCACTATGTGGCCGCCCACATAGTGGCTATGCCATAACAAGTTTGCCGAATAGAATTGAAATGCCAATAATCTGAAAAGTGAGTGCTAAGCCTAGGTACTTTGAACCCGCCGCGGC
>JBJKOY010000013.1:0-2025 GCA_046706945.1 Ignavibacteriaceae bacterium
AAACGGGCAACACTTTTATTTTAGCGTCCGGACCGAACCCTGTCCGGAAGGGATCCGGCGCCCAAACCCAGTTAGCGCCGTCGGAGGTAACGGCAACAAAACCGAGCTCGGCCTCCGGATCCGGCATAGAGACGGCCGGATGCCATGTCCGCCCGCCGTTTAATGAATAGCCTATATTTTCACCCGGGTTATCCCTCGTAGCTCGGCCTGAGCGCACTATAATATCCGGCTTGTTTTCTGCGCAGGCCAGGCTGTTTGTATTTCCGAAACGCGGATTATTGAAATTGTCCGGTGCCGGTTTATCAAGATTCCGGTGAACAAATCCGCCGTAATCCCCAATAGCGGTAATTAAATGAGCTCCTTTGGGAGGACTAAGAAGATCGAGGGCTACGGTCTCCTCAATACCCGGACTCATTACGTACCACTTGGTCGGTTTATTTTTGTCCATATCGGAGAGATCGAATGTTTCGTGTCCGCCGTACCCGGTAGTAAACATTGCATGATCGGGATTAAACGGATCAATTTCGATATCGAACATCCAGTGGATGCCCGTATGCGAAACATAAGGAGCTAAAGAATCATCGCGTGTTCCGCCGCTTTTAAATACCTGCTTCCACGATTTCCCGCCGTCGGTCGAACGGAATATATCTTCGCCGTTATCGATATTATACCTGTCGTACGAACTAACGATCAGTACATCCGGGTTTTGCGCATCCGCGGAAACTGCGGCGTAACCGAAGGGCCTTGTTTCGGGGTCGGGTTTATCTGGAGTAATATCCGTCCACTCGTCGTTCCGGGTGTTAAGCTTCCAGACTCCTCCGTCGGTCATGCGCGAAGGTCCAGGCGAACTGCCGTAAGTAATGTACATAACTCCGTCGGAAGACAGCACGGCATGCGTAGGTCTGTATCGGACAGGCTGGTGAGGTACGGGCTGCCATGTTTTACCGTAATCCTTGCTTCTGAAAAGGTTATCCCGGTTCATTAAAGATACACCGGCATAAATTATGGAGCTGCCTTTCCCGGCGGACCCGCTTTGAGGATCAAAAATAGTAAAGATAATTCCTGCCCCGCGGTTAAAATATTCCCAGAAGCGCAGTCTGCGCGGGTCTTTAATTGAATCGGGAGGAACTTCTGTTACGTCGGGAAAACTTGAAACGCGGTTCCAGCTTACCCCGCGGTCGGTGCTTTTCCAGAGGCCGTTAAGCCGGGTGCCAAGATAAATAATTTTTCCGTTGCCGGGATCAACCGCCATCCGTTCTCCGTTGCCCCTGCCGTTCTCGTTGCCTCCCATTTTAAACGGTACGTCCGTTCTTTCAAATGTTTTACCCCTGTCGTCCGAACGAAGAATAGCGCCGTCGGGCGCACGGGGCGAAGTATAAGTGCCGCATGCCAGGTATACCCTGTTTGTGTCCGAAGGATCTACGGCAATGCTTTCGACGCCCATCAGGTTCACGTCTTTATAAGAGACCCAATCCATGAGAGGTATCCATCTCATGGTTCTTTCGTCTCTCCTGTAAGCGCCGCCTATGTCCGTCCTGCAGTAGCAAAGGCCCTTTTTCTCCGGATGGAAAACAATGCCGTCGACAAATCCTCCGCCGACTATCTGTACGCTTTTCCAGTTATAATGAACGCTCTTAATTACAGGGCTTGTTTGCGCCGTTAGCGAACCGCAGAAAATTACGGCCAATAAGGCTGAGAAATATTTTTTTTTGTAAAAATGAATCATATGATTTTTTATTAATTACAAACATCCTGATGTGGCTTCGACAAGCTCAGCCACCGCTACTCACTAAGCTTCTTTAATACACTCGATCATCACGACAAGCTCAGACACCGTATAGGGTTTACTAAACGCGACAAGCTCAGACACCAACCACCTACAACCAACAACCAACAAGACAACAAACAACAGACAACAAACTATTTTAAAAGTATCATCTTTTTTGTAGAAATATAGCTATCCGTCCCGGGCTTATCCGGATTGATCGCTATGCGATAAAAATATATTCCGCTTGCAACGCGGGC
>JBJKOY010000014.1:0-6948 GCA_046706945.1 Ignavibacteriaceae bacterium
TACGGGCAGACTACCGGTAAATTAACCGGAAAAATTATTGACGCTAAAACCAATGAAGCTTTAATAGGCGTCAACATATTATTAAAAGGCACTTACTACGGCGCAGCGACAGACGTAAACGGGTTCTTTACTATTTCCAACATAACGCCCGGAAGTTATAATATTACCGTTTCATTCATCGGTTATAAAACCATGGAGTATACGGGTTTTAAGATTACCGCCGGCAGAACTCTCGAACTTGACGTTAAGATGGAGGAAACGGCCCTGACGCTTGATCACGATGTGGTAGTAGTAGGATCAAAGCCGCTTATGGATGTAGACGAAACCCAGAGTAAAAATACCATATCGTCGGAGGAAATAAAAAATTCGGTTGTTGAGAACGTCAGCGACGTTGTTGCGCAGCAGGCTGGCGTTGTCGAATCGGACAACGAGATTCACATACGCGGCGGAAGGACATATGAAAATGCGTTTCTTCTGAACGGCGTATCCGTGCAGGACCCTCTTGCGGGTACAGGCTTCGGTCTGCAGCTAAGCGCGAACGCCATTCAGGAAGTGGACGTTATTACCGGAGGATTTAATGCCGAATACGGACAGGCTACCTCCGGTGTCGTGAACGTAAAGACGAAAGAAGGCGGTGACCAATACAGCGGGTATTTTTCGTATAAAACGGACAACCTGGGAAATAAAAATTCGCCGCATGTATTCAACACAGATATTGCCGAGGCGGATCTGGGCGGTCCCGAACCAATTACTACCTACATACTTCCGAAACTCGGTATCAGAATACCTGGGAAAGTTACCTTCTTCGGAAGCTTCTACGGCAATATATCGGACGGGATAACGCAGGGCTATGTTAAGACGTTACCCGAGAGATTAAACTCATCTATTTTTTTCGGCACCAGGTTTGCTCCGAGAGAAGAAAACAACTGGTACTGGCTTGGAAAAGTAACTTATAAACCGTCCGCTACATTTAAGATCTCGTATTCGTTCAATCAATCCGTGACCATAAATCAAAACACCGGCGCGTTGCAGACGAACCTTGAGTACGTAGAACCGAGTCCCGGTTACCAGTATACTTTCCAAAAAATACTTAACGATGCAAACGTATTCACGCACGACAGTAAGTTTCAGTCCCTTACAATAACTCATACACTCAATGCAAAGACTTATTACGAATTGAATTTCGGTTACTTTTATACGACGCTCCGTGCCGATGCCAACGGCAAAAATTGGAGCCAGTACGTTCAGCCCAAAGACATCCCGAACTTCCCGATCCAATATTATAATCTCGGACATGATACTATAGGCGTTATCCCCGGAGACGGTTTCTGGGATCTCGGCAATCCTTATACATGGCACGATCATTTTCTTGAAGAATATTCCGTCAAGGGCGATATCACCAGCTTTTTCGACGAAAGAAATAAATTTAAAGCCGGCTTCGAATCCAAATTCCAGGAAATGCAGGTAGTGGATATTTACCAGCCCTGGGTAGGTACACTCGGCCTGAACAACGATATTTATAACGTCTATCCGGCGCAGGGCGACTTTTACGCTCAGGACAATATAAACTTCAGCGGTATGATCCTGAACTTCGGACTGAGGCTGGATTACTGGTTCCCCGGAAAATACGTAGACGATGCGGTTAACAATCCGGATGTGGTTACTATTCCCGATCAAACCAGGCGGGATTATAAAAACGATACTTTTGCCTGGTTCGGGAACAGGAGATTTAAAGCCAGGCTGAGCCCGCGTTTGGGGATTTCTCATCCGGTATCGAATTACCAGACGCTGTTCTTTTCTTACGGGCATTTCAGCAAATGGCCGAGACCTCAGTTCGTATATGCAAAATTAAATCCTCTTAACGCTCAGTCTTCATTCCAGCAGTTCGGGAATCCGAATCTGAACCCGGAAACAACGGTAGCCTATGAAATGGGCTTGAAGACACAGTTCACACCGAACGATGTACTTACCGTTACCGCTTATTATAAAGATATCTTCGATTATATAAATACGCGCTCGGTCAAGATTGCCTCAGCAAGGTTTATTACAAAAAGTTTTATTACTTATGTTAATTCGGATTACGCACGTTCAAGGGGGCTGGAAGTTGAATTTAAGAAAAGAATCGGGAACTGGTTCAACGGAACGGCATCGGCTTCCTATGCCATTGTAACGGGAAAAAGTTCTTCTGCCAACGAGGGAGCCCTGGTTATTCAAGGCGATATGAACGAATCCGTGAAAGAAAAGTTTATGCCGTGGGACAGACCGCTCACCGCTTCGATAAACGCGAACTTTTACGTAGAACCCGGCACGGGAATTTTCGGCTTCGGAAAAGGGATACTGGACGATTATAACTTATACGTTAGATTTTTCTTCGAATCCGGCAAGCGCTATACCCCGGCATATTTTACCGGATACGATCAGCAGGGAAGACCGGTATACATCGCCTCTACCACAGATCTTTATACAAACGTAGGGCAAAACTGGTTCTGGATAGATTTGAATTTTGAAAAATATATACCCGTCGGGGGGCTCGATTTATCTTTAACCGTCGAAGTTAAAAATTTACTGGACACACAAAACTCGGCGATTATCAACCCGGTTACCGGAAAAGCTTACCAATACGGCGATCCGGTGCCTTACTCGTGGAACGATCCTTTGTACCCGGATTTACAGGCGCCCATTTCGCCTTATCCATTCGATCCTTCACGGTATTTAACAAGACGAAATGTTCAAGTAGGGTTAAGCTTAAAGTTTTAACATGAAAAAATTATTAATTGTCATATTATTGTTTGCAGCGTTTTATGATGCCAGAGCCCAGCTGTTCCCGACTCTGGGCGGTCAGAGAGCCGGTATTTCGACTGCTCAATTTCTTAAAATAGGAGTCGGCAGCAGAAGCGCGGCCTTAGGCGACGCATTTGTTGCCGTCGGTAACGATGCTTCCGCATTATACTGGAACCCCGCGGGGCTTGTCCAATTTACACAGGACCAGTTTATCTTTTCGCATAATCAGTGGGTAGTGGACATTAGTCACGATTTTCTCGGAGCCGTGTACCATCTTGATGAAACAAACGCCGTCGGTGTGGCAGTAACTTCTCTTTCCACGCCTGATATGCAGGTAACTACGGAATTCGCGCCGTTCGGTACTGGGCAGTATTTCAGCTACCGCGATCTCGCGTTTGCCGTATCTTATTCGAGGAAGATGACCGACAAATTCAGCTTCGGCGGCACTATCAGGTACATCGATGAAACACTTGCGAATTTGAAAATGCGCGGAGTAATGATTGACCTTGGAACGTATTACTGGACAGGTCTCGGAACTACGCGGTTTGCCGTAACAGTATCGAATTTCGGGAACCAGCTTGCTCCTGACGGTAAGGTTGTTCTGGTCGGTAAAAGAGAAAAATCGGACTGGCAGGCTTTCTCGCCTCCTACGATTTTCAGAATCGGCTTTGCATTCGAACCGTATCAGTCGGCGGATAACAGAATAACTACCTCCGTTCAGTTAAACCACCCCAACGATAACAGCGAAAACCTTTCGGCCGGCGCCGAATACAGCTGGAAAAATATTGTGTTCTTAAGAGGCGGTTATAAATTCAATGTCGATGAGCAGAATTTTTCTTTCGGTTTCGGGGTTAACATCCCCATTAGGATTGCTTACTGCAACGTTGATTATTCGTATTCCAATTTTACCAGACTGGGGAATGCGCAAAGGTTTTCAATTATCCTGGGTTTTTAATGAAAAAGTTATTTTATTTTATTTTTTTGATGCCGTTTATATTACTGCTGCTGTTCGGATGCGGCGATAAGTTTGACATAGGCCAATTAACCTCTTCTGCCGGCAACGCCAACATCGCGGGCGATACGGTTTATATACAGTTAAACCCGGCGTGGACAGGTTTTAATAATCCAGAAGATATGATTATCGGAAGAGAACCGTTTATTTACGTCGCGGATACTTATAACAACCGCATAGTTATGATGAAACTGAACGGCGACGTTTTGGGAAGCCGGAACATTGAAAGACCGGTGGCGCTGGCCCAGGACTACGAGTTCAACATAATCGTCTGCTGCGAACTTGATACAGTTGTCAACGGCGTGACCAAAACTTTCGGGGCGGTATATAAACTAAATATGGTAGCGGCTCAGCATCAAATAGGCAGCGCGCCTGCGGTAAAACTTCTTCCTCGCCCGGTCGATTTGAATTACCCCGACAGAAGATATACCGGGGCATGCGTATTTTATAACAATACCTTTTATGTCGCAAGAACCGGTCCGAATAATTCAAGTTTTATTGACCCGGATAATTCGATATTGTATTTCAGTCCGAAGAAATTATTCGGAGGAGGAGAGGGGGATACTTTAATCGGCAGGGTTCCGAATATCGATCCGCTGAGTTCGGGGCTGGTATCCGCGAATCAGATCAGCTCGCTGACGTCTTTCAAGAGCAAGAATATTGATTTTATCGAAACTCTCACCGGGAACAACAGTTTAAGAACACAATGGCTTACTTATGTTGTTACTCCTTTGGCTGCCAACTACGAGGCAAGACTTACGCCGTCGGACGGCGGCGCATTAATGACCCCCAACAAATTTAAGCAGCCTGAAGGTTCCTGCATCGATGATGCCGGAAATATTTTCGTAGCCGACGTCCAAAAGGACAGCGTATTCAAGTTTACTCCTTTCGGAGACGAACTCCAATCCTTCGGCGGCCCCTCCGTATTTAACGGTCCCTATGCGGTAGCATATTTCGACAAAATACTCTACGTGCTGGACACGGGCAACAACAGGATAGTAAGGTTCGTGCTTTCTACCGATTTACAATAAATTAAAATCTGATCAATATGGAATTTGTGAATATCTTTCCAACCCGCAGAACGATAAAAATAATTTCTACGGCAGTATTCCTGTCTCTTTTTGTCCCGGGGAAACCGTCTCCTGCACAGATTGCGTCTCATGTCGTTATAAGTGAAATATACGGCGGAGGAGGGAATTCGGGATCGACGTACAAAAATGATTTTATCGAATTATATAACCCTTCTTCTACGCCCGTGGATCTGGACGGCTGGTCCGTGCAGTACGCTTCATCGACCGGGTCATCGTGGCAGGTAACGAATATTAACGGGACAATAGCCGCTCACGGTTTTTATCTCGTCCAGGAGGCACAGGGCAGCGGCGGAAGCGTAAACTTGCCGTTACCCGATGCAGCGGGAATTATAGCTATGAGCTCTTCAAACGGGAAAGTGGCCCTTGTAAACAGTACGAACGCATTGAACGGAACAAACCCGTCGGACAATTCGGTTGTGGATAAAGCCGGCTTCGGTACGGCAAACGGTTATGAAGGAAATGCGCCCGCACCGTCTCCCAGCAATTCGACATCGATCGAAAGAAAAGCAAACGCAGCTTCCACTTCTGCTTCCATGTCCGTAGCCGGAACGGATGAGTTTGAAGGCAACGGGTATGATTCCGGTAACAATGCGGGCGACTTTGTCGTCAGATCTTCTCCCCAGCCACAGAATTCAAGCAGCCGGCGCGAACCTGCCCTCGACACGGGAGGGAACGGAACCGGTACTGCCGCAATTTCGCCGGTCGGCATTAATGCAGGCACAACCGCGGACATAAATATTATTGTTGCCGGGGACGGGACTCATACACTGGACAGCGTTCTTGTCGTTATACCCCCGAACTGGACATGGAACATGAGCCTTTCGGATGTAACCGTTTCCGGGACCGCAGGAATCTCGGCATCTGTTGCAATTTCGGAAGACACCGTCTTTATAGGGAACGTATCAGTGACGTTCTTGGACAGTCTCAAGGTAAAGATAAAAAACATAACGGCTCCGGACAGCTCGATGGGCAGCAGCTTCACGGTAGAAACTGCGGTAGCGGGAGGAATTCCTCTTCCCTTAGATGTCCTGCCGGTAATTAATGTAATCAAAGTTGTGCCTATCATTTCCCTGCACGCGAACAATTCCGACGGCGTGCCCTCTCAGCCCTACGGAATCGGAACACCGGTAACGATCAGCGGAATAATTACCGCGGATTACGCCGGAAGTTATACGGATATATACGTGCAGGACGCCACCGCAGGTATTGATATCTACAGTCCTTCCAGGTATTTCAATTATCAGATCGGCGACAGCGTCACGGTAACGGGCAAGAAAACTCAATATAGAGGACTAACGGAGATCTCCCCGGACTCCGGTTTGTTTATTATTCATTCTCACGGCAATAAAGTCCCCGATCCGGAAGTACTAACCGCCGAAGAAGTCAATTTAACATTTAATACCGAAGACTACACTGAACCGAACGAGGGCCGGCTTGTAAGGCTGAACGGTGTGACTTATAATGCGGCGAACGAAACCGTGACGGACGGAACCGGAACAACCGGAGCATACATCGGCAGCTTAACCCCTCCCGGAGGGACGTTCGATCTGATCGGAATATTAAAGCAATATAAACCGGGTACTCCGGTCTCTGCTCCTTTTACGGGTGACTATGAAGTAAATCCGAGATCTCAGGCAGACATAATAGTTTCCGCAGGCCCGACATATTTAACCCAGCCGCAAGAGGAAAATATCTTTCCCAACTCGGTTACTATTGAATTTAAGACTTCGCAAAATTCACAGGCCGTAATTAAATACGGCAAATCAAGTATGTATTCGGATTCCGTTATCATTAACGCAGCCGATACAATTCATACCGTAGTCATATCCGGGTTATGGCCCGCAACGGTTTACCATTACAGGGTAGGCGCTAAAGACGCGGAGGGCGTCAACTACACGGGTGACAGACTATTTTCGACAGCTTCGCCTTCCGGCTCGACCGGACGGATGAACGTTTACTTTAACCAATCCGTCGATACTTCCGTATCATACGGTGAAGCCGCAAAAACCGTAAGTATTTCCCAGAAACTTATAGATAGGATAAATTCCGCAGGGCATTCAATCG
>JBJKOY010000015.1:0-2053 GCA_046706945.1 Ignavibacteriaceae bacterium
CCGTGGCAAAATTGTTTTTGGCAACCGATGATAAATCAATTTTGGGATTGTTGCCGTCGGGAGTCACCTTAAGCAAATCTTTTTTATTTGAAAGCGGGTAGACTTTATAAATTTTCCCCGCCAGACCCGGGATTGTCAGTATTCCGTTTTCCGGGAAATCAAAAATATGAAAGTACAGCATTTCCTTTCCGCCTTCCGCTTTGCGCGTGCACCGTCCCCATTCGAGTTTCTTAAAAGGGCTCGGCGATGTCCCGTAAATGGCTTCGCCGTTAACCTTCATCCATGCGCCGATTTCTTTTAATCTCTTTACCGACGGTCCGGGTATAAGGCCCATCGATGTCGGTCCGACGTTCAGCAGGTAGTTTCCTCCTTTTGAAGCAATATCGATCAGGTTGCGGACCAAGGTTTCGGCGCTTTTCCAATCATGGTCGTCGGCTTTAAATCCCCACGTGTCGTTCATAGTCATGCACGCTTCCCAATTCGTACCGGGTATTCCCGTTGCGGGAATGTATTGTTCCGGCGTATCGAAATCGCCTTTAACGCCTCCGCCGAGACGGTTATTGTATATCAGGCCGGGATGCTTTTTCAATTCGGGCATAAACTTAGCGGCTCTTTCGGGAGTCATATTCTCCGGGGTATCGAACCAGAGAATTTTAATGTCGCCGTAATTATTCAGGATCTCGTGCACCTGCGGCACCGCAATGCTGTCGAGATATTTATCCATATCGCCGTCCTGGGCTTTGTCCCAGTGCCCGCCTATTGCCGCCCCGCCGGGAGCGTGCCAGTCCTGCGCCTGCGAATAATACAGACCGAGCGCCATCCCGTATTTTTTACAGGCCTTTGCCATTTCCGCTATTACATCCCGCTTAAACGGAGTTGCGTCCACAACGTTGTAGCGGCTTACCTTGCTGTGAAACATTGCAAAACCGTCATGGTGTTTGGAGGTAATCACGATATATCTCATACCGGCATCTTTAGCCAGCTTAACCCATGCGTCGGCATTAAAGTCTACCGGATCGAACTCGGCGGCATATTTTTCATATTCCGCAACCGGGATTTTCGCGTTGTTCATAATCCATTCTCCGATGCCGGGAACTTCTTTCCCGTGATACACTCCCGCGGGCACAGAATAAATTCCCCAATGGATAAACATACCGAAACGGGCTTTGTGCCACCATTCCATTTTGTCTTTCGGTTTGCCGGCACACCATGCGGTTAAAGATATAAATGTTATTGCGATACAAATCAAGGAAAGTTTTTTCAGCATTTTTTTCCTCATACCTTTTCAAAATAAACTGAAATCCGCGCATTAAAAGAATTGCGTATAAAAATTTCATGGAGTGAAGCGTTAAAGAGAAAATATGTTTGAAGGAGAGGAGCGACTGAGTTATTTTCTCTTAGCGGAACGTAATGTCCGCCGCGGCGGATAGCAATTCTTTTAAAGCGCATGTTTCTTTCACATAGTGATGGCAATGCCATTGGTACTTTTCTTACGTTAAGAAAAGTACAATGTAAATTATAAAATAAAGTTTGAAATAACATAATTAACTAATTATTCTTTAAAAAAATTACTTTTCCGACCTCAGGGTAATGGCCAAATATAATGCTGTATCAAGGTTCGGGCTGCCCAGGCTATTATGCAGAATCTTAACCAGATCGTCCGAGTTACGCGGTTCCGGGATAACCCGGTGCGAACCGTAAATCAGTTTGGGGACGCCGCCGCCTCCCCGGATAGTCTGCCGATATATCCGGATGAATGAGACAAGCACTTCATTTTCCGGGCTAATTAAATTAATAATTATATCCGGCTGCATCCTTTCAAACGGAATTTCAATTCATATTTTTTTCAATAATGAAAATTTTACATGTTGTTTTTACCGGTTATTAAAATTATTATTTTATACATAGTAGGCTTTAACATTATTTATAAAGACTTACATAATTAAAATTCCCGGCAGAATATTTGATGCGTTGAATTTCAGTAGAAAAATTTGCTTCGAACTATTAAAATTGGGGAAAATATGAAAATTACGCTTATCTCAAATGCTTTCTT
>JBJKOY010000016.1:0-16420 GCA_046706945.1 Ignavibacteriaceae bacterium
GAATAAATTCTTTATGGGTGAAAGGCTTGGTTATATAATCGTAAGCGCCGCCCTTAATGGCTTCGACGGCTGTTTCGATGGAACCGTGAGCGGTCATAAGCACCGCCGTTGTATCGGGAGATATGGATTTCAGCCGGGAAAGGGTCTGCAGGCCGTCTATGGGTTCCATCTTCAAGTCGATGAATGCGATGTCGAAGAATATTTCCTGGGCTCTCTTCAGCGCATCCAGGGGATTGCCGAAAGTCTCCGGAAGAAAATTCTGAGAGCTCAGCGAAAGCTCTATTACTTTAAGAATATTAATCTCGTCGTCTATGACTAAGATTCTGCCTTTATCCATTATTTTGCACCGGAATAGTGATTATGAATTTGCTGCCCAAACCGGGTTTGCTCCATACGTCTATGGATCCGTGATGCTGTTCTACAATTTCTTTGGCAATGGTTAATCCCAAGCCCACGCTGCCGGGCTTACCGCCGCTCACCTGAACGAATTTATCGAAAATTTTATCGAGATAATCCGGATTTATTCCGCTTCCGGTATCCGAGATTATAACCGCGATGTTTTTGTCCTGCATTTCCGAGTCAATGTTAATCTCGCCGCCTTTATCCGTAAATTTTATCGAGTTGCCGATGAAATTTCCGAAGGCGCCGGACAGGGCGTCGTAGTCCGCCGAAATTAAAGGAAGGTTTTCGTTATAGTTATAATAAATATTTATTCCCTTCTCTTTGCACTGCAGTGTAAAAGCTTTTACCGTATTCCGCAGCAATTCGTTTAAATCCGTCGTCCCGAAGTGCAGCCTTATGCCGCCTGATTCAATGCTGGACAGTTGAAGGATCTCTTTTACGAGCCGGTTAAGCCTGATGTAATCTTCTTTCATGGAAGAAACGAGCTCCGCCTGCCTCGGTGAAATATCGCCTACGATGCCGTCCCCGAACATGTCGATCGCCATTCCCATCGAGGTTAAAGGCGTTTTAAGTTCGTGCGAGACTTTTGCCACGAATTCGGATTTCAGCCTGTCCAGTTCCTCGTACTTGGTTATGTCGTTGAAGACTATCAATGCCGCGTTAATATCGTTTTCGGGAAGATTTATAGAAGAGAATTTCAATTTGTAATATCTTTCCAATCCTTCTTTGTTTACTATTCTGAAAACATCTTCTTTTTCCTTGGAAGGTATACCGTCTATAAAGCATTTTACCGTTTCGCAGACTTTTTTATCGTTTATCAGGTCCGAAATAATAATGCTCCCGGAGCGGATCTTCCCGAACTCTGCTTCGAACGCCCTGTTCACAAGAAGGACCGTCATCGATCCGTCTATCATTAAGACGGGATCGTTAATGCTTTCTATTACGGTTTCGGACTTCCTTTTTTCGTAAAGTATTTTGTTGATGTTCAATTTTTCGTATCTCTTCAGCCGCCTGACCATGCTGTTGAATTCGTCCGCCAGTATACCGATCTCGTCCGAGTCTTCGCTGTGAATAACCTGATCGAAGTTTCCGGCCGAAATATGTTTTACTGAACGCGTTAGGTCTTTTACAGGCTTCACTATAAACTTTGAGAACTTTGTACTGAACACAAGGCTGATAACCGTCCCGAGTATCAGCAGGAAAAGCATCGTATATGCGGCGATTTGGGTTATCGATTCTATATTACTCTCGGAATTCTTTATGAACTTATGGTTGATTTCGAAAATTTTATAGCAGTCGGACTTTACCTGCGAAATCATCGACACTGCCCTTGAGTATTCGTTTTGTTTTTCCTGGTTGTTTGCATAAAGGACGTTGTTGTTTATGATGAATGAAATCTCGGAAAGAAATATTTTATACTTTGTGTTGGTACTGTCTAGTATCGATATCTCGTCTGAAGTATACGCGGATTCCCTGGCGCGTTCGTACCAGTAAAAGAAATCCTGCTTTGCGTCCTCGAATAAGTTTGCGCCCCTTGTTGTATTGTCCTTGCTGAAAATAAGGAAGAGCCCGTTTGCCTGGTTGTCAAGGGATCTTACCATATTATCCGCGGCTACTATCGAAGAATAATTTTCTACAATTATCGCCCTGAAGGATTCGTTTAATCTGTTGAAATTATAAAGGCTCCAGACCATTACCACAATCATAATAATAATGACCACGATAAAGCCGGTCAGTATCTTTGCCCTTAAGGTTTTAAAAAAAGCTCTGAACATAAAACAAACTATTTAACGACGATAAATAATCAATTTTTGATATAAAAACAAAGCAGTAATGCGACGGTTGCAGCCCTAATTTGCTTTCCGGATACGACAAAACAGACTAGGATAATGCTGAACGAGGTAAGAATTAGATTCCGTAGGTTAAAATGCCGGCATATTCAAAACAAATTATCGGTAAAAATATTTCGGTATACCGCATCGTGTCATTTTATTATTTTCGATATCATTTTAAATTCATCGGTCCCCGAGAAGGCTAGGAGCTCGAATAAAATCGATTCCGTTGTTGTAATTTCCGCTCCGTGCGACCTCATCCTCTCGAGCGCAAATTTGTAATCGGAATCATTCCGGGAGGATGTCGCGTCAGCGGCAAGGTCCGCCTGGAAGCCGTTCGCGATCAGATCCAGTACCGTCTGCTGTATGCAAACGTGGGATTCGATTCCGGCGACTACAACCTGACTGACGTTATTGTCCTTCAGCCGCGTAAAAAGGTTGCCCGCCAGAGCGCAGCTGAAGCCGGTTTTTTGAATGGCGCTTAATCCTTCAAGTTCTTTCAGCAGAGGAGCAGCGGTCGTTCCCAATCCCCTCGGGTACTGCTCGGTATAGAAAATAGGGATATTCAGCACTTTGAATCCTTTGATCAGCTTTAAAGTATTTTTAACAACGTAATCCGGATCTTTCATTACCGCCAGGATTTTTTCCTGGATATCTACGACGAGCAGCGCGGTTTTATCTCGGGACAGTATTACTTTATTTCTTTCTACGGAGCTTTCCATTTTTACACCCGTTCTTTTTAAATAATCAGCTTCTCTTTTTTTAATGTTTTATAAAATTATGTTTTTCAATTATCAATGTATGAAATTAAATATTCATACGGTAGATTAATAATTAATATATAGGATCCATCCCGTATTTACCGCATGCAAACATCATAAGCAGGGCAGAAAGATCTACCAGGGCTTTTTTTTGATCTTCGGAATAAATCACCAGGTCGTATATCTCCGCAACGAACTGCATGTTCTTAAGAATTTTTTTTAACTCCTTGTAGGAAGGGGTTCCGTGCCAGTTTGCGACTTGTTTTACAAGCAGGTTCTCGTGTCTTCTCAAAAATTCGTTGAACGATATAGTCCTTTTCGATACCGGGGTCCTCGGCCTGCAGATAGTTATCAAATCGTTGAAATAGGTGTCCCATTTTTCCGCAAGATCCTTATTCCGGTCTCTCATAACGTACCTTGCCTTCTCGAGAGTAAACTTGGCTTTTGTCCCGGGTTTGTATTTGGGGATAAGAGCATATCCGTCGTAGCTTATATAGCCGGTTTCGTCGTCGATATATTTCCAGCGTTTGAGCAACTGGTTCTCGCTTAGTATGACAATGACTTTGTCAAGCGCGCTGTCCACGACGATAAATTTTTTCTGCTGCTCGTTAATAACGGTGAACCAATGCTCCCAATTATCTACGCTCAGGACGCATGGAAGTCCCTGTTTTAAATGTCCGGTTAAAACTCTGGCGGCTTCCGAGGGAATTTCCCTCCTGAAATATTTCATCTTGCAGTCGAAGCTTTTTGCGGCTTTGGCAAGGCCGATTTCATCGGTGCCGTACCACCAGGTGCTGCCTGCTCTTCTGCCGATCTCCCTTTCGTTTTCAAATCTGCCCAGCATTACCAGGGCATATTTTAACGCGAAGGGTCCGCATTGATATTTATAGGGCTGGGGGTAGAAACTCATATCTTTTTATTTTTGCGTGTTAATTTAATGAATGTTTGGGATTTTATCATCAACGAAATTTTGGTAAAAAAACGTTTTTTCTGTATTTTTATTTTCGATATGGATAAAAGAATTAAAGTTGCGGTAATATTCAACGAAGCTCATCCTGAAATGTACGTCAAATCTGTAGAGCACGAGATAAAAGAACTTGATTTTATACCTTATTTCGAGGTGGAGGAGCTTACGCCGATCGAGGAATACGAGATCCTTACGGAAAGACTTAACAAAGCGGGATTCGAAGCTTACCGGTTGAATATAAAAGACGACATCCGTCTTCTTCTGAAGAATTTAAAAGTCAATAAGCCGGATGTGATTTTTAATTTTGTCGAACTTTATAAGGATAATTCGCGTCTGGAAATGAATTTTGTCGGGCTTTATGAACTGCTCGGGATCCCCTATACGGGCGCCCCGCCGATGGCGCTTGCCAACTGCCAGAACAAGGTTCTTGCAAAAAGGCTCTTGAATGCCCGTGGGATCAGAACGCCCCGGTATGTTTTCGTAAAAAACAGGAGGAAAAACTACCGGCATCTACTGAATTTTCCCTTGATTGTAAAACCGGCATACGAGGACGCGAGCGTCGGTATCGAAAACGATTCAATAGCCGAGACTCAAAAACAGCTGAATGAGAGGATAGATTACACTTTGAGCTGCTTTTCCCAGCCGGCGCTGGTTGAAGAATTCATAGACGGGAGGGAATTGAATATCGCGATTCTGGGAGACAAAAATCCGAAAGCCCTGCCGATAAGCGAAATCGATTTTACCGAAATGCCGGATCATTTGTACAACATTGTGAGTTACCAGGCAAAATGGGACCCGCAGCACGAAGCTTATCATAAGACCATACCCAGCTGTCCGGCAATCCTTCCCAAAAGAATTGAAACGAGAGCAAAAGATATAGCCTTGAGGGCCTTCAAAGCCATGGGCTGCAGGGATTATGCCCGTGTGGACATGCGGCTGGCTAAGAACAATGATTTGTACGTACTTGAAGTTAATCCGAACCCTGATCTTACGGACGGCGCCGGTTTTATGAGATCCGCCGGGGCTGCCGGTTATTCCTACGTTAGAGCGTTGAAAAAAATAATAAGTCTTGCCTGGGCCCGGAGAAAGCGGGCTTAATATATATCTTATGGATTTAATAAAATATTTAATCGATCTTGTTCTACACCTCGATGTGCACCTCCAGTCCATAATCCTTCAATACGGTACGCTGACCTATGTAATTCTCTTCCTCGTTATCTTCGGAGAGACCGGACTTGTAGTTACTCCTTTCTTACCCGGCGATTCCTTATTGTTTGCCGCAGGGACGTTTGCCGCAAAAGGATCGTTTAGTCTTCACATATTAATTATACTTTTGATAATCGCCGCCGTTCTGGGCGATACGGTTAATTATTGGATAGGCCATTACATAGGACCCAGGATATTCGAAAAAGAAAACGTACGCTTTTTTAAAAAAGAATACCTCCAGAGAACGCATAAGTTTTACGAGAAATACGGCGGCAAGACGATTATTATAGCGCGCTTCATCCCGATAGTAAGAACTTTTGCGCCCTTTGTCGCCGGTATCGGAAGCATGAATTATTCCAAGTTTATTGTTTATAATGTTATAGGCGGGGCGGCATGGGTGCTGCTGTTTACGGTTACCGGTTATTATTTCGGCAATATACCGGTGGTTAAAGATAATTTTTCGCTGGTTATCATGGTAATTATATTTATCTCGGTTCTCCCGGGAATTATCGAATACACCAGGCACAGGATGGCCCGGTCGAAATCACGGGCATGATGCCTATCTCTGCATGCCCGGCCCGAAACGTACAGCAATTGTCATTTGAACTTTTACCGGGACTCCTCCGTCGCGCCCCGGCTCGAAGTACGTTTCGGCAATTGCTCTTTCGGCCGACCGGTCGCAGCCGAAGCCTATTCCCTTTATTAAGTATGTCTTCCTCACCGTTCCGGTTTCGTCTATATATGCAAGCACGTAAACGGTGCCGGTAATTCCTTCGGCTCTGGCAGCTTCCGGGTAGACGGCCTTTGCAGTTATGCTCTCCGTCCCGCCGATGGGTACGGGCATCTGATCAGCCGCCACGTGATAGACATCTTCTTCCTCCCCGGTATTTCCGCCTCCGCCGTTTGATCCCGAATCGCCGTCTCCGTTACCGGTTGGGGAATTGTTCCCGGCAGCCGCGAGGGAATCCCGGTTTGATTTTACCGAACGGATATCCGGGCTTGAGTTTTTTTCGGGGTGTTTACTTTTTATCTTTTTTATTCCGACTTCTTTTTCCTTGAGCGGTCTGCGGCTTTTAAAGTTTGTAAGCCCGGAAGAGGTCCTTTTATACTTCCCCGGCAATACCGTACCGGGAACTTTTCCGTTCGAATTATTTTCAACCGTTGTACTGAGTCCGATTACGATGTATTTTGATTTAGCCGGCCGGTTATTACCGTGTAATAGGGAGAGGATTGCGATGAGCAGGCAAATATGCATACAAAATGAAACTGCCGAAGAAAAATTTTTAATGGAAAGAAGTTTCATTGTTATTCATCTTGCGCGGATCAAATAAATATCGTTGCGGTATAGGGGCCCGCCGTTCTCAATGTAAGCGGCGGCTGGCTCCATAGCTTATGTGAATTTATTTTTTCACAGCTGCTATCAAAAGTTTTTCCGCACCCGCGTTTTTTATTATATCGAATAAATATACTACTTTGCCGTAAACGGCATCTTTGTCGGCTTTTACAATTACATCACGGCTGTTTTTCTTTCTAAAATCCGCTTTCAGCTCGGAGTTAAGGCTGTCTAAATTCACGGAACGGCTGTCCAAGAAGACCTGGTCCTTGCTATTCATATAAATTTGAATTTTGCCGGCCTGACTGTTATCCGGAAACGATGCTTTGGGAAGATTCACTTTCATTGCGCTTGTTATGAGAAATGGACTGGCAATCATAAAAATTATCAGTACAACAAGTATTACGTCGGTGAAAGGAGTAATATTTATTTCGGAAAATTCTTTATCCTCTATTCTGTATTTTCTCATCGTTTGCGCCGGATTGAGTTTTTATGTAATTAATCGTTTTTTGTATCGCTTCGTCGTACAGCGGAAGGCTTAATTTCATCTTTTTATTGAAGTAATTATAAAATACCACGGCGGGAACGGCTACGATTAGTCCTGCGGCCGTAGCTATAAGCGCATCCGCAATGCCGCTCATTACTGCGCCGTAGTCCGAAACGGTAGTAACCGAAAGCGCATTAAATGATTGAATGATCCCTATTACCGTTCCGAACAAACCTATGAACGGGGATATGCTGCCCAGCGTAGACAATACGCCTAATCCCTTTTCCATTTTCGCCATTTCCTTGTCGAGCTGTATATAAGCCGAGGTAATTAATTCTTTCGCCTGAGTTAAATGATGTTCGAGAATGTACCTAATTACTTCGGACAAAGGGGACCGAATTTTGAATATCGAACCTCCGGTGGAAAAAGTTTTGCATTTATAAACCGCGTCCGGGATGTCATCCGTTTCAAGACTCTCGTAAACGTTATTCATCAGTTGATCTATCGATTTTTCGGTAATTCCTCTGAATTCTATTAATTTTTCGATTATAACTTTTACCGAAAAAATGGAACATGCCGCCAGAATGTATATTACATATCCGCCGTTGGCGATCAGTTCAAATATATATTTGAAGTTCATAATTGGTTTTTAATATTTTTAGGATTTGATAATTCGCTGTTTATTCTTTAATGTATTAATATCCTTCGCAAAAAGGACGCAAATTGACTTATTAAGTACAAGGCAAGTAGCCACATGTATATCTTGGAAATTATTCTTACCCATATTAATATTTTAATCGACCTTCTGGATAAAACCTTGCTTTGAGCAATCGCACTTAAACCGTCGCTTTTGTAAGTGAAAAAATCATATATCTTACCTAATAACGCTTTCATTTAATTACCTTATAAATTTTTAGTGAAAACAAATAATTTGTTTAACCGAAAAGGCGAAGTAAAATTTTCGATTTACATTACGAAAGCTTAAAAGGAGGGCTGCGAAGATCGGCGCCTGTTGTTTCACAGGAAGTATTAAACCTTATATGTTTATTTTTTAAAACGGCGTACGCAATTACTCTAGAATTAAAGTCGGTTTCGAACTTCGTTAAATCATTGAAATACCCGTTCGGAAAACGACTGCCGCCGTAAACTTTTTGAGAATCGTTTTTGGAAATAACGAGAAGCTTGCTGTAGTTCGGGTTCGATACTGGAAATATGTTTTGAGAATGCCTGGGAAAAAGATTAAGTGCTATCGATATCTTGTTTATATGAATAAAACTGAAGAATAATATCTGATAAAACATCAAAAATGCCGCGATTAAATATTTTGTACGGCCGTTCGAATTAGGGAGGATGTTTATCATAAATAATTACGAAATCAAAAAAATTATATTGGGCAAAACTATTTAAACAGATCTCGCGTGTCAACACTTATTTTAGGGGGGTATTTTGAATCACTGCCTTCAATACGGTAATTATATCTTTTAGGCTATCGCATTCAAAATCCGGTTCGGGCGAATTATTTCTATCGTAATTTTTTTTTGTTTTTCCGGTAAAAACCAAAATTCCCTTTCCTCCCAGATCTTTGGCTCCTTTAATATCCGTCGTAACATCGTCCCCGATCATGTAAAATTCGCTGCCGGCTTTAAACCCGAGCTTTTGAAGCGCGGTATTGAAATATACCGGCGAAGGCTTGCCTATTAAAAAAGCTTCTCTGGAGGCTGCGAATTCAATTGCCGTTATGAAAGCCCCGGCATCAAGCGATACTTCCTTGCCTTCGGGACGCCAGAATTTATTCTTCTGCAGAGCAATAATTTGAGCACCGTTAAGTACTTTTCTGAAAATCTCGTTTAGAACTGCATAATTCCAACCGTCTTCAATATCGCCGATTACAACGGCGTCGGGCTGTTTTTCAGTAATAAAATCGTTAAAGTATTTTCTCACATTTTCTTTACAGTAGAGGCTTATACTCAACCCTTCCGATGCCAGGTAATTAACGGCCGCATCGATTGTGGTCATCGCATTGATTTCGGATTTAATTCCCGACGATTTTAAAATTTCTTTAATATCGCCGCCTGTGTACTGGGTGGAATTACTTATTATGAATGAAGGAATGTCGTTTTTTTCCAAGAAATCAAAGAATAATCCCGTATCTCCGGCGATTCCGCTGTCTAATCGAATTACTCCGTCAAAATCAATTAGTAAAGTAATATTGGATTTTTGATCCATTTTTCTAATATCCGCTGTTAAAAGTCTAAATTTATTTCAAATTAGTCTTACGTTCAATAACCCCGGCTGGTTTTATTTTTACCGCACAGTGTATTTTAAAAAGAATTTAAGTATTTTAGAACCGAAAACCCGAGGGATAAGGGAATCTTAGGTAAAAATAGGAAGCCAAAAAATTATATTTAATTCAATCTCCTTAAGCAGTAAGTTATCTCTTTTTAGTTGAGATATCGTAATAGGAGGTAAAGGGATTGATATATTTAAAAGAACAATTACGGAGGGTACATAATGAAGTCTGCAGTCAAGTTTATGCTGGCGGCTGTTTCTATTTTTATTATCGTGTCGTGCGGAACGGGGAACAATCCTGTTTCGACGCAAAATTCGGAAAGTCAATTAAATAAAGCCGGGTTTGTAATAGACAATCTACAGTACGGTCTGGAATTAAAGAAAGAACCGGACGGTAGTTATGTCAATTACATTAACTACAAGCTTACTTATCACTTTGAAAACGCTGCCGGTACTCTGAACGGTCTGGGTTTGGAACCGGAGGGATCCGCAATGTATTTGATGATCGGCGACGGCGGCACGCCGGTTCAATCCGGTAAAACCGTTACCGTGGAGAATGAGTATTCGCTGGGGAAAAAATTAAGCACCGGGGAAGTATTAAAGGTTAATTTATTCCTCGAAGGCAGTTATTGGGGTAATACAAACGGATCGCTTTTGAAGTCGGATCAATTTGTCGTAAATAAAATCACCGATGTGAAAGCGGATTAACGCGGCATATTATTGTATATTAAAAACCGGCTTTTCAGCCGGTTTTTATTTTTAAATTTAAGCTTTTGCTTCGGCAAGCAAGGGTAATTTAAGCTTCGCAAATTCAAATGCACCGAAGAAAATTCCTACATAGAAAAGGTCTCCCAGCAGCGAATTCCGGAAAAACGGAATTCCGGCAGCATAGCTTTCTAAAAGTCCGGATATGTTCATCGGGTACATCATGCCGGATGCCCACACCGCAAAGTTAGTTATTACAAAAAACAGAACCGATGACAAAAGCGCCGCCGCAAATACGTTCGATATTTTCTTCTTCCCGCTTAAACTAAAACCGATAAAGACTATAAGAACAAAGCTTAAATAAACCGCCCACATGGTCGAATGAAAACCAATAATAGCGTCGGAAACGATCATAGCAATTAGAGGCACTATAAAGGCGATTTTTTTATTCGTAAAATACGCGCCGCCGAATAAAGCCATGGCGGCAACCGGCGTGAAGTTCGGGAAATGGGGTACAATTCTAAGTACCGCGGCAAATGCAATCATCCCGGTTACGAACCAAAACCTCGGCGATAATATTTTATTGTTCATACCTTTCTCCTTGAATTAGCTGAGTGTAATATTTTTTAATTGAAAAAATAAATCCCTTGTATTCTCTTATTATAATTAACTTTAATAGTAACAAAAAATTAAATCAAATTCACGATCATTCCAAATAATACGGGTTCTTATTTACATATCCAGTTTTATTCCGGCGTATGCCGAGCGTCCGGGCGTTGCGAAACCGAATATATCTTCGTAGTACTTGTTAAAAAGATTGTTTAACCTAGAGTAAACCTCAACGTTTCCTGTGAAATTATATGATGCCGCTAAGTTAACAAGAGTGTATCCTCCCAGTACTATCCTTCTAGCGGGATAGAATGAGAAAACTTTGTCTTCCCTCCTGCCTACGTAGTATGCCTGCAGGTCAAGATCGATTTTCCGGGAAAAATGAAAATTAACACCGGCGCCGAATTTATGTTCCGGTCGTCTCAGCAGTTCATGCCCGTAGTCGGCCGAATTGGGGCTTAGGTCTTTGGTATCCGTAATTGTATAATTTAAAGATAGGTCTGCAATTTTCAGCGGTTTTGCCGAGATGTAAAATTCAAACCCTTTTGTTTCGGCTTTGTTGATATTTATGGTCATGTAATTTGCGTCGGTCCCGAACAGGTCGGTGAAATCGTTGTGGAAATAATCGAATCCGGCTTTTACGTCATCGCTGTAAATATATTGTTCGGCACCTACGTCCCAGCCCGTATTTCTTTCGGGGCGCAGATTGATATTCCCGTAAGTAGGGTCATACAGATAAAAAATCGAAGGCGCTTTAAAAGCAGTGCCGTAAGTAGCTTTTATCTTTGTCCCTGTTTGCCAGATTACCAGGGCGGGCGCGATTCTGTAAGTAAATACTGAACCGAACCTGGAGTGGCGGTCGTATCTTACGCCGAAGGATCCGAAGAACATATTTGCCAGTTTAATCTGATCCTGCAGGTAAATGCCTGTTGTGGTAGATTTTTTCTGGGGAAATAAACTCGCGGTATTTCCGTATGCGAAAGACCGGGAGAAATAAACGGAAAGAGCTTTTTCCGTTTCCGATTCGATGCCCAGGGTAACGAGATTGTTATACGGAAGCCGGATGTTATTCTGCCATTCTAATTTCAACATATTGCCGTCGTATATACTTGAAGAAGTAAACGGGTTGTACAAAGTGGAGTCGAAAGAATATTCCCTTACGTTTCTAAAATAAGAAATTCCGTAGAGCTGCTGCCATTTGCCTTTCAACAGCGACAGTTTGCCTTCGGTTCTGAAGGAAGATTCCGCGAGCTTGTAGATATATGTAGGATCGTCGCCGAACAGGCCGCCGTGCTGGTCAAGGTCGGTTTTCGCGTTAATATACCTCATAAATAAATTTATTTCGAAATTGTCCGTTAATTTATATCCCATCCTGGACGACAGGTTATAATTTTTTGTACCGTCGTTCTCGGTATTTCCGTAAATTTTCGAAGCCGCGGAAAATCCGCCGCTCTTGGTCCCGCTTGCCGTTACGGAGTAATTAAATTTATCTATACCGCCGTTCAGACCGACCAATCCTTTATAAGTGTTGTATGATCCGCCTTCTGCGGAAAGAATAAACTTCGGTTTGCCGTAGCCTTTTTTCGTTATAATATTAATCACCCCGGCCAATGCGTCCGATCCGTACAAAGTGCTTTGCGGACCCCTAAGAATTTCTATCTTCGCTATATTATCCGTCGGGAGGTCTGCAAAATCAAATGTGTTCGAAGGATCGTTAGGCATATTCATCGGAATGCCGTCGACCAGAACCTGCGTATCGCCCGGCCCGGAGCCTCTTATATAAATGTTCGACAACGATCCCAGGGGACCTGATTTTGTTAAGCTAACGCCGTACTGGTTTTTTAGAAGATCGAAAACCGTAAGATCGTTGCTTTGGGCTATTTCGGACGAATCGATAACCGATATCGAACTAGCCGCTTCAATTTCCGGGATCGCGGTCCGGGTTGCCGTAACCACCACTTCGGAAAGTCTGTAAATTTTAACCGAGTCGCTTTTCTGGGCTAATGCAGTTGAAGATAAAATGAAAAGAATTATGACGATTTTTTTTATTTCCATAGAAGTTACTCCTTAAAGTTGAAAAATTTTAGGTCGTAACTTCGTGGGAATGAGGAAAGAAGAAACGAAATGATATTTCGTTAACCTGACCTTACCCGCGAAGGCTGATTATTTTTTTACGGCAGGTCTCCTGGCTTTAAGCAATTGTCGGCGCCTTCCCATTCGGATTATATCCCAACAGTGGCATTTGCCGATAGTTCCCGCTTATTACAGTTGCGCGGCAGCTCCGGTTTCTAACCGGATTCCCTATTCTTCCCGTTTTTAACCGGGACACCGTAAACATTAATTTAAAAGAACCGGGGTAATTTACTAAAATTATTTTTTATTGCAATAGAAATACCTGTTTGCCCGAATTTAATTCGTGTCATTAACCACATAATTATTAACTTATCATGTATAAATTTTAACTAATATAATTAAAAGATATCGGGTTATATCGGATATAAAACATTAAACGGGGACGCAGGTTGATATTTTTACTAACTCAGGCCGGATTTTTCGGCTAATTTTTTCAATTTAGATTTAGGAGATGATTATGAAAACTAAAACGGGATTCCTCCTGATCCCATTTTTATTCCTTTGGCTTGCCGGATGCAGTTCAAATCCGAATGACGACGCGCCGAAGACAAAAAAAGACAACGTTGTAAACGATTATTTCGGTACAAATGTAGCAGACCCCTACAGATGGCTGGAGAACGGCTCCTCTCCCGAAGTTAAAAGTTGGATCGAGGCGCAAAATAAATTTACCGATAAAATATTGTCCTCGTTCCCGGAAGAGAAATCCATGGCCAATAGGATAAGAACTTTATCGACAACATCCGAAGAACAATTTGCCCCCGACCTGGTCAACGGCAAATTATTCTTCATGCAGTTTACCCCTCCCCAGGCACAGCCGGTAGTGGCATACAAGGACTGGCCGGACGGAAAGGTTAATATATTAATCGATCCGAATAAGAACGGCGAGCATACCGCCGTAACCGGTTTCTGGCCTTCGCCCCTCGGGAATTACCTGGCTTACGGTACGGCAGAAGGCGGCAACGAAGCGACTACGATTCATATTTTAAACGTGAAGACGGGAAAAAATTTGAACGATGAGCTGACCGATGCCGGCGGCGGAGCCACTCCCGCGGGCATGGTTTGGGATTCCGACGATAGAGGACTTACCTATGTCCGTTTGCCTTTGACCGGAACCGTGCCTGACTCCGAATCGCAATTTTACGCCGCGCTTTATCATCATGTACTCGGGCAGCCGATGAAAGACGATAAACTGGTTTTCGGTAAAGATTTATCCAAAGTTGCCGAGTATACCTTCATTGCTTCCGAAAACGCGAGACATGCCGCAATGTTTGTTCATTTCGGGGACGGAAATCCCGATTTCGTCTATATAAGAAGAGGGAACGAAAAATGGGATCGCGTTTTGGATACCGCTGCCAATGTAAGAGTTGCCTCGGAGGTTAACCCGAGCGCAACCTGGCAGGGCGATAACTTATTGGTTGTTTCCTACGAGAATGCGCCGCTGGGAAAACTGCTTTCCATATCGCCCGACGGCAGGTCTACGGAACTTGTAAAACAAAGCGACTGGGCTTACAACGGCGTCGCGCCGGTAAGGGACGGGTTTTTAATTTCCGAGGTACACGGTCCCGACTGGAAAATAGTCCAGTTCGACAGGGCGGGAAAGACCGTCCGAACAATCAATCTGCCTAAAAGCGGGATAGGTATAGGGACAATTGCTTCTTCTTCAGGTTCGGAGCAAGCTCTGATTACTTATTCCGGGTGGACAACTCCCGAGACATGGGTACAATACGATTCCCGGAACGGCGATCTTAAAAGAATATTCCAGGTTAAACCAGCGGCCGATTATTCCATCGTAAAATTTCACGAGACCGAAGCAACTTCGAAAGACGGTACAAAAATTCCCGTGACAATTCTTAACCTTGAGGGAATTACTCCCAACGGCAAGCGGCCGACTATTGTATACGGTTACGGCGGTTACGGCATTACTACGAAGCCGCATTTTATCGGGCCTTATCTTGCCTGGCTTGAAAACGGCGGCGTCCTTGCATATGCAAATATCCGCGGCGGAGGGGAATTCGGTGAAGGCTGGCATGAAGACGGAATGCTCGGAAAAAAACAAAACGTATTCGACGATATGTACGCAGCCGCGGAATTAATGGTAAAAGATAACTGGACGGATGCGCATCATCTCGGAATACTCGGCGGTTCGAACGGCGGTTTGTTAATGGGCGCGGAGCTGACACAGCATCCGGAAGCTTTCAAGGCAGTTGTAAGTTTCGTAGGAATTTACGATATGCTGCGGGCAGAATTGTTTCCCAACGGGCAGTACAACATAAGCGAATACGGTACTTCTACCAAGGAACCGGATTTTAAATGGCTGTATGCTTATTCTCCGTATTATAACATAAAGCCGAATACCGCTTACCCGGCTACCTTGCTGGAAACCGCGGTTAACGATGCCCGGGTCGCTCCGTGGCAGTCGAGGAAATTTGCCGCTGCGCTTCAGGCTGCGAATACATCCGACAATCCCATTTTGCTTCTTACAAGGATGAACGAAGGGCACGGCGTAACCGCCTCCTTCAGCCAGAGAATGGGGAACACTACTGCAGCATTGGCATTCTTCGCTCACGAATTGGGCTTGAATATGAAATAGTATAGCGGCTTGTATTTCTTTCGTTCCGATTATTAGTTTGCGGCCGGTGAAATTTTATTCTCCGGCCGTAAATTTTTTTTCTTTCCCTGGATTTTCCTTAACTTCATCATTCCGTCTTTTTCATCTAATAAATCTGTTATAAAAATCTATTCATATCAACTTCGCTTATCGGTTGATATGAATAATATGATTTTATGATGATCTGAAATTGCGTAATATAAATTTGTCCGTGCAATGTTGACTTTAACTGTAGGACTATTTAATTTCACAATGTTAGGTGTAACTATTACACTATTCCTTTGGAATGAAAAAATCAAAATATCCCTTGTTTGTAGCCTTCCTTATATTTATATACGGAGTATAAAATATGAAGTTAGCGAACAACCGGATAAAAAGACGGCAGAGGAGATTTTGCGGGGAAACCGATAAAGATTGCTAAATTATTGCGGGAATATATTACCGTACAGACAAATCCCTGAAACATTGCTGAAAAATTAGGAAGACAACATGATAAAATTTTTATTCATATTGATGTTGGTCCCGGCAGTATGCATTGCTGAGGCGGCAATAAAACCTGGGAATTCAAATCAATATGTAAAAACAACGGCTCCGGCAAATAATAAATATGTTGAAACACAAGCGGATAGTATCTCACCGGATCATTCCGGAATTAGTTACCTGAACTCGGCGGATTTTTCCAAAGGGATGTCGCCGGGGTGGAATGCGGGCAACTCGCTGGACGCTATAGGCGGTGAGACGAACTGGGGAAATCCTAAAATTACCCAAAAGCTTATTGATTCCGTAAAAGCGGCTGGGTTTAAATCGGTCCGCATACCGGTTGCATGGAGCAGGTTCACTGACACGGCTTCTTATACTATCGATACTACCTGGTTGAACCGGGTAGAACAAGTTGTAAACTATGTTTTGAACGATAGCATGTACGCAATTATTAATGAACATTGGGACGGCGGCTGGCAGCAGCCGACTTATGCTGATTCGGCCTATGTAAATAATCGTTTGGCCGCTATGTGGAAGCAAATAGCAATTCATTTCCGCAACTACGGCGATCACCTGTTATTCGCAGGCTTGAACGAAGTGATGGTAAC
>JBJKOY010000017.1:0-6248 GCA_046706945.1 Ignavibacteriaceae bacterium
AGAAAGTTGCTACCGACTCCAAGGCCGTCATAGTAGCCGAAGACAACGGCGTTGTCGAATATGTGGACGCAAATAAAATAATAGTTAAATACGATATAAACCCCAACAGCGTGGAAGCTCTTACCAGTTTTAACGACGTAAGAAAAGTCGTATATAAACTGATTAAATTCCACGGGACAAACCAGGAAACCTGTATTAACCAGATCCCGGTTGTTAAAGAAGGTCAGAAGCTGGTTAAAGGCGATGTCTTAGCGGACGGAAGTTCTACCGACCAGGGAGACCTTGCGCTGGGAAGGAACGTCCTGGTTGCTTTTATGCCCTGGAGAGGTTATAACTTCGAGGACGCAATTATTATCGGTGAAAAAGTAGTAAGCGAAGATGTTTATACTTCAATCCATATAGAAGAATTTGAGCTTCAGGTGCGCGAAACAAAACGCGGCGAAGAGGAATTGACCAGGGAAATACCCAACGTCAGCGAAGAATCGGTCAAGAACCTTGATGAGAACGGAATTATCCGCGAAGGCGCCGAAGTTAAAGAAGGCGACATTCTTATAGGGAAAATTACTCCCAAAGGAGAAACGGATCCTACACCGGAAGAAAAACTTCTTAGAGCCATATTCGGAGATAAAGCGGGCGACGTTAAGGACGCTTCCCTGAAAGCGCCTCCCGGATTAAAGGGAACCGTTATAAAAACAAGGCTGTTCAGCAGAAAAAGAAGAGACACCGAATCCAAGAAACTGGAAAAGAAACAACTTGATCAGCTGGAAAACCAGCATAGTCACGATTTGACCGAACTGTACGGTAAACTGATAGAAAAATTAACGAAGATAACCGAAGGCGAAACCACTTCGGGCATAAGGGACCTCGACGGCAGCGTTGTGCTTAGAAGCGGTACGACCGTAAAGGATTCCACTTTCTCTTCCATGGAAGACGTTACCAAGCTCGATTATACTCTTGATTGGTTCGATTCGAAAAAGATCAACAACCTTATAAAACTTCTCTATAAGAATTATTTCGATAACCTGTCCGACTTGGAAGAAGAATATAAGAGAGAGAAGATCAAGATTACCAGCGGCGACGAACTTCCTCCGGGAATCGTTCAGCTCGCGAAGGTGTACGTTGCCAAGAAAAGAAAATTGTCGGTCGGTGATAAAATGGCCGGCCGCCACGGAAACAAAGGCGTGGTTGCCAAAATTGTTCCTTCGGAAGACATGCCGTTTTTACCGGACGGTACACCGGTAGATATAGTACTTAACCCGCTCGGCGTTCCCTCCCGTATGAACCTGGGACAGTTGTACGAGACTGCCTTGGGATGGGCAGGTAAAAAGCTGGGCCTTAAATTTGCGACGCCGATTTTCGACGGAGCAAAAATCGAAGACGTAGATGAGTGGCTTGAAAAAGCCGGGCTTGAAAGAGGCAGTAAGACCGAACTGTACGACGGAAGGTCGGGAGATAAATTCCATCAGAAAGTTACCTGCGGATATATCTATATGCTGAAATTAAGTCACCTGGTCGACGATAAAATCCATGCAAGATCGATTGGGCCGTACTCGCTTATTACACAGCAGCCTTTGGGCGGCAAGGCTCAATTCGGCGGTCAAAGGTTCGGAGAAATGGAAGTCTGGGCGCTTGAAGGCTACGGAGCTTCCCATATTCTTCAGGAAATATTAACAATAAAAAGCGATGATGTTGCCGGCAGGGCGAAAGCTTATGAGGCAATCGTTAAAGGTGAAAACTTGCAGGAACCGAATATTCCTGAATCGTTCAACGTGTTAATTAAAGAACTTCAAGGTTTAGGCCTCGATATAAAAATTAATTAACGCAAACGGAACACCCGCCTTTGGTCGGCGGGCGATTTTTCACTTAGAAATTAGGAGATAATAATATGCCTTACAGAGTTCAAGAAAATGCAATGCGTGATATTAACAGTATCACTATAAGTTTAGCTAGTCCTGATGATATTTTGTCGAGATCGTATGGCGAAGTTACTAAACCGGAAACAATAAACTACAGGTCTTTCAGGCCCGAAAAAGACGGCTTGTTCTGCGAAAAAATATTCGGTCCTACAAGGGACTGGGAATGTTTTTGCGGCAAGTACAAACGTATCAGGTATAAAGGTATTATATGCGACAGGTGCGGCGTTGAAGTTACGCAGAAAAGCGTAAGACGCGAAAGGATGGGACACATCGGTCTGGCCGTTCCCGTGGTTCATATATGGTTCTTCAGGGCCCAGCCTTCGAAAATCGGCAACATCATCGGCCTGAGTCTTAAAGAACTGGAAAAAATTATTTACTACGAATCGTACGTAGTAATCAATCCCGGACCGACGGGCTTAAGCAGGCTGGATCTTATTTCCGAAGACCAGTACTTCGAAGTTTTAAATTCGCTGCCGGTCGGCAACGAAAAACTTGAGGATGCCGATCCCAAAAAATTCGTGGCAAAAATAGGCGGCGACGCGGTAAGGGAAATTTTAAAAAATACCGATATAGAAAAGTTGTCGAAAGAACTCCGCGACCAGCTGCTGGTCGAGACATCGCAGCAAAAGAAAGCCGACATTCTTAAGAGACTGAGGGTTCTTGAGGCCTTCAAGGAAGAGGAAACCAAAGTTGCCAACAAACCGGAGTGGATGGTCCTCAGCTATATTCCCGTTATACCTCCCGAATTAAGACCCCTGGTTCCTCTGGAAGGCGGAAGGTTCGCAACGAGTGATTTGAACGATTTGTACAGAAGGGTAATTATCCGCAACAACCGCTTGAAAAGGTTGATGGATATTAAAGCCCCCGAAGTCATTCTCCGCAACGAAAAAAGAATGCTGCAGGAAGCGGTAGACGCCTTGTTCGATAATTCCAGGAGAGGAAGCGCTGTAAGAAGCGACAACAACAGGCCGCTGAAATCACTGAGCGACATGCTCAAAGGAAAACAAGGAAGGTTCCGTCAGAACCTACTTGGTAAAAGAGTCGATTATTCCGGTCGTTCCGTTATCGTGGTCGGTCCGGAACTGAAGCTGCATCAATGCGGTCTTCCTAAAGATATGGCGGTAGAATTATTCAAACCTTTTATCATCAGGAAACTGATCGACAGAGGGCATAATAAAACGGTTAAAAGTGCCAGGAAGGTAGTCGATAGAAAAGACCCTATTATCTGGGATATTCTTGAAAAGATTATCGACGGGCATCCGGTTCTGCTGAACAGAGCGCCCACTCTGCACAGGCTCGGCATCCAGGCTTTTCAGCCCCTATTAATAGACGGCCGGGCAATCCAGCTTCATCCGATGGTTTGTACTGCGTTTAATGCCGACTTCGACGGCGACCAGATGGCCGTTCACGTACCTCTGGCGTACGAAGCACAGCTCGAAGCGTCGCTGCTTATGCTTAGCAGCCATAATATTCTTTCTCCGCAAAACGGAAGCCCGATTGTGGTCCCGACGCAGGACATCGTTCTCGGCTGTTATTATTTAACAAAGCTTAAAGAAGGAGAAAAGGGCGAAGGCATGATTTTCGGGTCGGCCGAGGAAGTTATAATTGCTTATAATTCCAAAGTAGTCGCCCTTCATGCAAAAATAAAAGTAAGGATCGACGGGAAATACATCGAAACTACGGTAGGAAGGGTAATCTTCAATCAGATAGTTCCGAAAGAAATGGGATATTTCAACCAGCTTCTTATCAAGAAAACATTCGGCGGTTTTATAGGCCAGATGTTTATGAGGCTCGGCAATAAAGTAACCGCAAAATTCCTCGACGACCTTAAAGACATAGGATTCCGCTATTCCACCGCCGGAGGACTTTCGGTCAGCTATGCGGACATGATTATACCCGAAGAAAAAGAAAATCTTATTGAAAAAGCAAATAAGAAAGTCGAAGCTATATTAAACGAGCACGAGCAGGGCGTTATTACCGATGCCGAACGTTATAATAAGATTATAGACGTATGGACGCATACTACAAACGACGTTGCACGGGCGCTAATGGATAAGATTAAAATAGCAAACAACGGCTTTAATTCTCTTCATATGATGGTTGACTCAGGCGCAAGAGGTTCGCAGGAGCAGGTAAGGCAGCTTGCAGGCATGCGCGGACTTATGATGAAACCTCAGAAGAGCTTATCCGGTCAGGCGGGTGAAATAATCGAGAACCCGATTGTCGCAAACTTCAAAGAAGGTTTGTCCGTACTTGAATATTTTATTTCCACTCACGGCGCACGTAAAGGTCTGGCTGATACCGCTCTTAAGACTGCGGATGCCGGGTATCTTACGAGAAGGCTCGTCGATGTTTCTCAGGATGTAATCGTAACGGAAGAAGATTGCGGTACTATCCTGGGTATTGAGATTACCGCCTTAAAAGATGTTGAACAGGAAAGGGAGCCGCTGGCGGAAAGAATTATCGGACGCGTTGCACAGGAAGACGTTTTCGATCCGAGGACGGACGAACTAATCGTACCGGCAGGCGAAATGATAACGGAAGAGATCGCTGAGAAAATAGAAGACTCCAGTATTGATTCGGTTTATATAAGAACCGTTCTTACCTGCGAATCGAAGAGAGGCGTTTGCGCGAAGTGCTACGGCAGAAACCTGACCAACGGAAAACTCGTTGAAATAGGCGAAGCTGTCGGTATTATCGCGGCGCAGTCTATCGGCGAACCCGGTACCCAGCTTACTCTGAGAACCTTCCACTTGGGCGGTACGTCGTCAAGAATAGCCAGCCAGTCGCAGGTGGAATCCGGCTTGGACGGTATAGTTAAGTTTGAAAGAATTACTTACGTTGAAAAATCCGACTTCCTCGGAGCCGTTAAGGTTGTAACGGGCAGAAGGGGAGTGATAGGGATTTACGACGATAATAACAGGCAGATTAAAAAATACGATGTCCCTTACGGAGCGGAACTTGTTGTTGAAGACGGACAAACCGTCAGGAAACGTACTCCTTTGTATAATCACGATCCCTACAATGCGGTTATATTAACCGATATTGCGGGCCGCGTGAGATTCATGGATATGATAGATAACTCTACCCTGCAGCAGGTGACCGACGAGCAAACCGGGCACGTGCAGAAAGTCGTAATCGAATCGAAAGACAAGACGTTGACGCCCAGTATTATGATAGAATCGGAAGACGGGACAAAGAAATCCTTCAACATACCTACCAGGGCGTATCTTTCGGTTGAAGAAGGCGAAAGCGT
The DNA here is from genome assembly GCA_046706945.1 of Ignavibacteriaceae bacterium. Taxonomy (GTDB): domain Bacteria; phylum Bacteroidota; class Ignavibacteria; order Ignavibacteriales; family Ignavibacteriaceae; genus FEN-1297. The sequence continues at coordinate 5,173 of JBJKOY010000017.1, forward strand.
ACCGTCGGGTACCATTCTTGCGAAGATTTCCAAACAGCAGAGCAAGAGCCGGGATATCACTGGCGGTCTGCCCAGAGTTACCGAGCTTTTTGAAGCCCGCAGCCCGCAGGAAACAGCCATCGTTTCGGTGATCGAAGGCAACGTAAAATTCGGCGCAAGAAAGAAAGGATCGAGGGAAATTATAGTCGTCGCTCCGGATAAATCCGACGAGAAAAAATACAACGTACCGCTGGGAAAACATATTCTGGTTCAGGAGGGAGACGAGATCCCCGCAGGCGAAAAAATCACCGACGGTCCTATAAATCCGCACGACATTTTGAAAATAAAAGGAACCAGCGCGGTACAGGAATATCTGGTAAACGAAATTCAGGATGTCTACCGTCTGCAGGGCGTTAAGATAAACGACAAGCATATCGAAGTTATAGTCCGCCAGATGCTTCAAAAGATCAAAATAGTATCTCCGGGAGATACAAGGTTCCTTGAAGAAGATGTTGTTGACAGGAATGAATTTATCGAAGAAAACAACAAGATTATGGGATTGGTAAAGATAGAAGATAAAGGTGATTCCAGGTACAAGGACGCTCAATTGATCTCCAAGAGCAAGTTAAGAGAAATCAACGCCGATTTGAAAAAGAAGAGCAAGAAAGCGATTATAGCGCGTGACTCGGAGCCTGCTACATTCGAACACGTATTATTGGGCATTACGCAGGCGGCGCTTTCCACGGAAAGCTTCATTTCCGCAGCATCGTTCCAGGAAACTACAAAAGTACTGGCGAATGCCGCAACCGAAGCAAAAATTGATTTTCTGCTCGGACTAAAGGAAAACGTGGTTATGGGTCACTTAATTCCGGCCGGCTCCGGATTGAAGAAATACGGTAATATTATACTTGAGTCCGAAGAGGTTGTTGAAGAAAAGAAAGAAGAAGAGCAGGTTCAGGCCTAGCTTAAAATCTTCGGTTTTTAATCCGGCTCAGCTTTATAAGTGAGCCGGATTTTTTTGCCTAAATATTCAAAAAAAGTAAAAATAATTTAGGGATTTCTTGACAAAATTTGACTTATCGTCTATATTAGGAGTC
>JBJKOY010000018.1:0-4307 GCA_046706945.1 Ignavibacteriaceae bacterium
CGGATATACCGCAGAAATCGGAAAGTTATTTCCTGAAAGGATCGAACTCCCTCGATTGGGGAATGAAGAACAGGCTCGGCAGAATATTTAACCCGGTCAGCGGCAGAACAGTAATGCTGGCGATAGATCACGGTTATTTTCAGGGGCCTACGACCGGACTGGAGAGGATCGACGTAAATATCCTCCCGCTTGAACCGTATGCCGATACCCTGATGCTGACGCGCGGGATTTTAAGAAGCATAATTCCGGCGCAAACACAGAAATCGATTGTCCTGAGAGTATCGGGAGGAACAAGCATCCTTAAAGAACTTTCGAACGAATCGCTTGCCGTCGATATCGAAGACGCAGTACGATTAAATGCCTCTGCAATGGCGGTCCAGGTCTTTATAGGCGGCGAGCACGAAAGGGAATCGATTATCAACATGACGAAGGCCGTGGATGCGGGAACGCGGTACGGCATTCCCACGCTTGCCGTAACCGCCGTCGGCAAAGACATGGTGCGCGACGCAAAATATTTCAGGCTTGCGACTCGTATCTGCGCCGAACTCGGGGCCCATTACGTAAAGACATATTACGTCCCGGAAGGTTTTGAAACGGTTGCCGCATCATGCCCTGTACCCATTGTTATAGCGGGAGGGAAAAAGATCCCGGAGCTTGAAGCGCTTAAGATGGCTTATAACGCCGTGCGGCAGGGCGCCTCCGGGGTGGATATGGGCCGGAATATTTTCCAATCGGAATCGCCCGTCGCCATGATCCAGGCCGTAAGAGCGGTTGTTCACGATAACGAAACTCCCGAGAAGGCTTTAGATCTTTACAAGACTTTAAAAAATAAAAAAGGCTGAAGAGCCCGGAGTATATTCCGCTAAACCGACAAAGAGGTACGGTATGAAAGTTTCCATGTGGTACAACAATAACGACATAAGATTGGAAGAAATACCGACGCCGTCTCCGGTTGCGGGCGAGATGCTGGTAAAGGTGCATTCATGCGGGATATGCGGCAGCGATATAGTAGAGTGGTACCGGCTGCCAAGGGCGCCTCTTGTGCAGGGGCACGAAGTAGGTGTAGAGGTCATTGAAACCAGCGAGGGAGTAAGCAAATTTAAAAAAGGGGACAGGCTTTTTATCGCGCCGAAAGTCCCATGCTTAAAATGCAGCTACTGCTTAAAGGGACATTACCCTCAATGTACCGGAGTTAAGGACAGGCTCCCCGGCGGCTACGCCGAGTACATCCTTGTTCCTAAGGAACTGGTAACGCGAGGCTCTTACCTGCTGCCGGCTAGCGTAACTTATGATCAGTCGACTTTTATAGAGCCTCTTGCCTGCACCGTCAGGGCGCAGAGACTCGCCTCCGTCGAAGAAGGCCAAACGGTTCTCATACTAGGTTCAGGCATGTCCGGTCTTCTCCACACCAAGCTGGCAAAGCATAAAAAATGCAGAGTGATTACGACCGACATAAATAAAAAGAGACTCGAGCTGGCAAAGAGCTTCGGCGCCGATTTTGTCCTTGATGCCGCATCTGACGTACCCGGAGAATTGATAAAAGTCAACGGCGGGAAAGCCGATGTTGTTATAGTTACTACTTCCGCTATGTCCGCGTTCAAACAGGCCTGGGGCAGCGTAGATATGGGAGGCATAGTGGTTTTATTTACGGTACCCGGACCTGAAAAAGATGTGGTAGTTCCCGTCAACGATTTCTGGAGAAAAGAGATAAGGATAATAACTTCCTATTACTGCGGTCCGCCGGACATTGAAGACGCGCTTAAATTAATAACGGACCGGGAGATCTTAGTCGATGATCTTATTACGCACAGGCTGCCTTTGAGGGATACCGGCAAAGGCTTTAAAATGGTATTGGACGGAAAAGAATCGATTAAGATAATCATCAAACCGCACGAAAATTGAGAGGCAGATAAATGGAATTTATCCATGCGGGACTTGCCGCCAGCAGCGAAGAAAATGCCGACCGATTTTATGTCGATATCCTGGATCTTGAAAAATCAATCCCTAAAGTACTCGATAAAAAGTTATCCGGAGAAATTTTCGGCATTAATAAGGAACTTTTAATAATGCACTACCGCGGCGGCGGCGCCGACTTTGAGGTTTTGGTTTACCCCGAATTCAAAGCCCGGGAGAAAGAGATTACGCATTCATGCATTAAGGTGGAAGGATTTAGAAATTTCATCAACAAATGCAAAGATGCAGGGGTGAAGGTAATCGAAGCTGAAAAAGATTCGAAGGCGGTCACTTTCATTTGCGATTACGACGGGAATCTTTTTGAGGTTAAAGAATAATTAGCCCGCTGTCAAAACATAGCAACGTTTGCTCTGTAACTTGCTTGGTTCAACGGTAAACACAATATTAAATTTTAATTAATTAAATAATTACGGGTATTAAAATCCCGGCAGATGCGGAATTATCAAAAACCGGAATAATTCTTTCCGGTTAATTAAGCGAAAGGTTAACATGTTCAAACTGAGGTTATTATTAATTTCTTTACTCTTACTTCCGTCTCTTTTATTCGGCCAGATCTCGAAAGACACGATCAATATAAATAACCTCGCGGTACACGATCCGGACATTCTAGCAGACTCATCGACACATACATATTATCTGTACGGCGGCTATTCGCCTAAACGCCCTTGGAGTAGAATCAAATCCCCGCACGGTAATGCCGGGGTGCAGGCTTATTGGAGCAAAGATCTGGTGCATTGGGGAGGACCCAGGATTGTCTTTGAAGTACCGGATAATTTTTGGGCCGATAAAAAAGACGCGCCCTGGGCGCCTGAAGTTCATTATTATAAAGGCAAGTATTATTTATTCGTCACGTTCAACAACTGGAATAAAATAATCGCAGAGGATTCTACCCGGCCGCCGCTTACCGAAAGAGGCTCCCAGGTTCTTGTCTCTAATTCGCCGCTCGGCCCGTTCAAGCCTTTCTTTAATCATCCCACTTTGCCCGATACCATGATGACATTGGACGCAACGTTCTGGGTGCAGGACGGCAGGCCCTGGATAGTGTACAGCCACGAATGGGTGCAGGTTACCGACGGCAGGATGGAAGCAATGAGACTCACGGATGATTTATCAAAGGTGACGGGAAAACCTATAATATTATTTTCCGCGGGCGAGGCCGGCTGGACGAGAAAAATTCTTGATTACAACGGTAAGAATTATCCGGGTATGGTAACGGACGGGCCTTACCTATACCGCACACGGAAGGGCAGGCTGTTGATGATATGGTCGAGCTGGAGCATGAAGAACAGTTATGCGCTTGCACTGGCGCATTCGGTCTCCGGCACTCTCCGGGGTCCGTGGAAATTAAGCAAGGAACCACTGCTGGCGGACGACAGGGGTCACGGCATGATATTTAACGATTTCAACGGCAGGCTGCTGCTGGTCCTGCATAAATATTTTCATATGCCTAAAACAAGGGTTCAGATATACGAACTGAAAGATACCGGGAATACGATCGAAGTCGTCAAACAGCTTTACGGTGCTCCTTAGTTAATTCCGCAGCTTTGAATTTCGGATAGTTTTTGGAGCTGCATCAAAAGTAATTTTTCTTAGTGTTCTAAGTGCCTAATGCCATAGGCATCGCCATGCGAGTGGTAAATATTTTTCCTATTCATGCTAAAATTTGAAATTTAAACACTAAGGACACAATGGACACATAGTTTCACTAAGAAGTTTTTTGACAGCCTCGCTTATCACATTTTGATCCCCATGGGATTTTCAGAGTTAACTTTTACATTATCATACAGATATTTTTAATAATGCAACGATTTACAAACCGTTCTTAAATAAAATCCCCGGATAAAACCTTGCCTTTGAAAAGGAAATTTTATACTTTCGCGGGAAAGTACCCGGGAAAGTATTAATTATTATGCCGCATTCAACTCAATCGGATATCGCAAGGAAGTTAAACGTTACCCGCATTACCGTTTCAAAAGCCCTGAGAAACCATCCCGATATTTCCGCCAAAATGAAAAAAAAGGTAAAGGACGCCGCAAGAGAACTCGGGTATACGCCTAATCTGGTTGCGCAGAATTTAACCGCCCGCAGGACTTTTACACTCGGCGCGGTTATACCCGATCTTGAGAACAGTTTCTTCGCGTATGCCGTCGACAGTATAATAGACGTCGCGGAAGAAAAAAATTACAACGTAATAGTTACTGTATCGAGGGAGAACCGGCTGAACGAAAAGTCCAACATTGAGAAGCTTATCGGAATGAGAGTGGACGGGCTGCTGGTCTCGGTCTCCCAGCAGACAAACGATCCGCAGATATTCAACCGTATTAAAGATCTGA
>JBJKOY010000019.1:0-27229 GCA_046706945.1 Ignavibacteriaceae bacterium
GACAGTCCGGTGAGTGCTTCCATTTATTTCTCCATTTATATTTTAAAAGCATTTCATTTTAATATTTATTTCTTGTTTTAGCAACAAAAAATCGGTTTTTTTTAAATCACGTCCATTTGCCGGGAACGATATAAATGCTTATTTTCGGAGTGTCTTAATTTAAAATTTAATTTAATCCTCAACCCCCTTTTTTCGATTATAAACTATTATTCAAGTTTTAAAGTGATTTCTATTTAAGACAATTGGCATTTGTGCTTGAGATTATTGATATTTGCATTGAAAGAGGTGATTTTGAGTTGTATTGATTGAAGATAAATCTATTTATATATTAGAAGTACAACAATTTATACCGAAATATTGTTCGGTATAACAATAGGAAAACAAGGAAATTATTATGGAAGGAAATTTTTCTGACAGATTACAGGATGTGATCAGACTGAGCAGGGAAGAAGCGCTTAGACTCGGGCATGATTATATCGGTACCGAACATCTGTTACTCGGGATTATACGCGAAGGTCAAGGGGTAGCCGTAAGAATTTTAAGGAATCTCGATTGTGATTTGATGAAATTGAAGAAAGCAATAGAAGATACGGTAAGAACCTCGGGAGGGACGCTTACAATCGGAAATATCCCTTTGACGAAGCAGGCTGAAAAAGTTTTAAAGATCACGCAGATCGAATCGAAGATTTATAAAGCCGACGTAATCGGCACGGAACACCTTCTGCTTTCCCTTTTACGCGACGAAGACAATATTGCGACCCAGATTCTACACCAGTTTAACGTTACATACGATGCGGCGCGTTCCGAGCTTAATGCGATGCTGAGCAGCAAAAACCCCAAAGATGCCGGGGCAACAATTCCTCCGCCTGATAAAAAAGTTGAAAGGACCAAAACACCCGTCCTCGACAATTTCGGCAGGGATCTTACAAAACTGGCTACCGAGGATAAACTGGATCCCGTGGTCGGACGCGAAAAAGAAATCGAACGAGTGGCGCAGGTGCTGAGCCGGCGAAAGAAAAACAATCCGGTTCTAATCGGCGAACCGGGAGTAGGAAAGACAGCTATTGCGGAGGGACTTGCGCTCCGGATAGTCCAGAAGAAAGTACCCAGGATATTACAGGAAAAAAGAGTCGTCACTCTTGATCTGGCCGGGCTGGTCGCGGGGACTAAGTACAGAGGGCAGTTCGAGGAAAGAATGAAGGCATTGATGAACGAACTTGAAAAGGCCAAAGACGTTATTCTTTTCATCGACGAGCTTCATACTATTGTCGGCGCGGGCGGGGCATCGGGTTCTCTCGACGCTTCGAATATGTTCAAGCCGGCTTTGGCAAGAGGCGATTTTCAATGCATCGGCGCGACCACGCTGGACGAGTATCGGAAATACATCGAAACCGACGGCGCCCTGGACAGACGTTTCCAAAAGGTAATGGTCGAACCGCCGAGCTACGACGAAACAATACAGATATTGAACAACATTAAATTTAAATACGAAGAACATCATCACGTAAGATATACCAAGGATGCCATCGACTCCGCGGTTAAATTAAGCAACCGGTATATAACCGACAGGCATCTGCCCGATAAAGCTATCGATGTTCTGGACGAAGCGGGATCTAGAGTTCACATGGGCAATTTCGAAGTGCCGCAGGATATTCTCGACCTTGAAGGCGAAATAGAAAAAGTCCGCCAGGAAAAAGCCCAGGTAGTTAAAAAACAGGATTACGAAGAAGCCGCGAGGTTAAGAGACAAGGAAAGAAATTTACAGTCGGATCTGGAAATAGCCAAGAGAGAATGGGATGCGAAAACCAAGGACATAGTACACGACGTAAACGAAGAGGATATAGCCACCGTGGTTGCGATGATGACCGGCATCCCGGTGAACCGCGTCGCTCAAACTGAATCCGAAAAATTATTGAATATGGAAGAAGCTCTCAAAGAGCATATCGTGGGACAGGACGAAGCGGTTTCCAAACTTACAAAAGCAATACGCAGGACGAGAGCCGGTTTGAAGAACCCGAACAGACCGATCGGCAGTTTTATTTTCCTCGGTCCGACCGGTGTTGGCAAGACGGAGCTCTGCAAGGTGCTCGCAAAATACTTGTTCGACTCGGACAACGCTCTGATAAGGATAGATATGAGCGAATACATGGAGAAGTTCTCTCTCTCAAGACTGGTAGGAGCGCCTCCCGGATACGTCGGTTACGAAGAAGGCGGACAGCTGACCGAGAAGGTCCGCAGAAGGCCTTATTCAGTGGTTTTGTTCGACGAAATCGAAAAGGCTCATCCGGATATTTTCAGCATCCTTCTCCAGGTGCTTGACGACGGGCAGTTGACGGACAGCCTTGGAAGGAAAGTGGATTTCAAGAACACGATTATAATAATGACCACAAACGTAGGCGCAAGAGATATTAAGAACATTGGCTCTTTCGGGTTCGGAAGCGAAAAAGCTGAAGACAAGTATTCCAGTCTTAAGAATACGGTTGAAGACGCGATGAAGAAGCTGTTCAATCCCGAGTTCCTCAACAGGGTGGACGAAACGATAGTATTCCGGAATCTCGAAAGAGAAGATATTCTCAAGATCATCGATATCGAGTTAAGGGACCTGTTCAAGAACATGCAGGAAAACAAAATGCAGCTTAACCTCGATATGACGGCTAAAAACTTCATAGTAGATAAAGGCTTCGATCAGAAATTCGGAGCGCGTCCTTTAAGACGGGCTATTCAGAAATATATAGAGGATCCTCTCGCGGAAGAAATTCTGCGGGGTACTTTTAAAGAAGGAGCCAATGTAGTGGCAAAGCATTTCGAGAACGCCGAAGAGCTGACTTTTATTGAAGAAGATTCGGGATCCGATGCCGCTCAGGAAGAAAAAGAAAAAAGCGATACCGGCGAAGGTTAGTCCTTATTCCGGATATGTGTTAACGGATAATTTCCGTTAAAAAAAAGCGTATTATTTTTAATACGCTTTTTTTATAATTAAATTTGCAATGCAGTGACGAAAATATTTTGAAAGGATATGATTATGAAAGTACTAAATGAAAATGAAATTAAAACCAGACTTAAAGATATAACCGGCTGGGAGTTCGGCGACAACCTTATAGGAAAGGATTACGAGTTAAAGGATTTCAAATCGGCTTTGGGATTTGTAAATAAAGTCGGCGAAGAAGCCGAAAAGATGGACCATCATCCTGATATTTTTTTGCACTCATGGAATAAAGTAAGAATAACCGTTTCTACGCACAGTGCGGGCGGAGTAACGGAAAACGATTTTAAGCTGGCCGCAAAAATAGAAAATCTTAAACGGTAAAAGAACGCACTTGTTTCACGGAGGAAAAAGGCATTCGGTGTCCGCAAACCATTGTTATATAAACGGAGGAATTTAAAATGGGTTTAAGCGAAAGTGAAATTTCGGATATCTTTAAAAAAACAGGAGCGTTGCTTCAAGGACATTTCCTGCTTACTTCCGGCAGGCACAGTAATGTTTACTTTCAATGTGCAAAAGTACTGCAGTATCCTGAATATACCGAACTTATTTGCTCCAATATTGCTGAACATTTTAAATCATCTGAAATCGACACGGTAATTTCTCCGGCTATCGGCGGTATAATCGTAGGTCAGGAAGTAGCCAGGCAGCTTAAAAAAAGATCGGTCTTTGCCGAAAGGGAGGACAAGACGCTGGTGCTTAGAAGGGGTTTTGCATTGGAGAAGGATGAGAAAGTACTTGTCTGCGAGGATGTGGTTACTACCGGCGGTTCGGTTTTCGAAGTCATTGAAATCGTTAGGAATGCGGGCGCACAGGTAGCCGGGGTGGGATTTATCGTCGACAGGAGCAACGGCAAAGTAAAGTTCGGATTCCCTCAATACAGTGCTATGAAAATGGATGCCGTTTCCTTTACTCCTGACGAATGCGGTCTGTGCAAACAGGGAATTCCTTTTGTCAAGCCGGGATCGAAGAAAATAAAGTAAGTTCAAGTTCAAGATCAAGTTCAAGAGTATGACATTGTTTTTAAAACTAAAATTAATTGGATATTTGCATTCGAATAGCCGTTTAACAATTCAACAATTTAACAATGCATCCATGAAATCGGACATCCGTGCTGTTACAATTTCATGCACAATCACATTAAAAAAACAAAAAGGCAGGTTTTGCCGTGAACCAGATGAAAATATATAAAACAGTTGAGAGCATAGCATCGCAGAAATTTGATTCGGAAACCGATATGCTTATTTCGGTACTTAATCAGATTGTGGGGCACGGCGACATAAATGTTACCGGCGGAAGGATCTGGCAGCTGGAAGCCTTTTCAGGCGAGTATTCGCTGCTTTATCAGACGGGAAGTCTCGAGAAAATAGATGAAAACTTTAAAGTAAGAATTAAAGACTATCCGATTTTTGATTTGATTGCCAAGCAAAGATCCGTTCTCGGCGACGAAACCAACAAAACCCTGCGCGAGAAAGGTATATTTAAGTACTCCGCTTCGGGTGTCGGCTCAAGAATAAAAGTCAACGAGAAAGTTTATTACGAATATCTCCTTGCTTTGAACAGCGAAAATATCGACGACGATTTGCTGCTGACGCTTAATATAATCGCAACCGCGCTTACGTCACAAATAAAGCAGAAACGTTATTCACTTAGAGCAAACAACTTAAAAGTGGAAATGGACAAAGCCCGGGAGATGCAGAAAAGTATTTTGCCGGATCACGAATATTATTTCCAGAACTATTCGATGTTCGGAGTATCCGATCCCGCTGAAATAGTCGGTGGAGATTTTTTCGATTATATCGATATAGGATCGGATAAGGACAGACTAGGCGTTGCCGTCGGCGACGCGGCCAGCAAGGGCGTGAGTGCAGCCGCCGAAGCCATGTATATTTCCGGGGCGCTTAGAATGGCCTGCAACTTTGAGATCAATATGGCTCCGTTGATGAAGAGGATGAACGAACTTGTCAACAGGATATTCAAAGACGAGAAATTTGCTTCACTTTTTTACGGCGAGTTTTCGCCTGATCACGGCGGATTGTTTTTATATGCAAACGCCGGCCATAACCCCCCGATGTTCCTGAAGAAAGGATCCGACAAGATAATAACTCTGCCCTCTACCGGACCCGTGCTCGGGCCTACGCCGAACGCTAAATTTAATATTGAAAATATTAATTTTTCAAAAGGGGATTTGCTTTTAATATATACGGACGGAATTACGGATGCCGCAAACGCAAAATTCGAGAACTACGGCGAAAAACGTCTGACATCCGCTCTAAAAAAAGTGAGGGACTTGTCTCCCAAAGAAATTGTCTACGATATTCTCGAGGATGTGATTAAATTTTCAAGGAACGGGCAATATTCCGACGATAAAACCTTGGTGCTTATAAAGAAGATTAATTAGGAGCTGCTTTTATAAATTATATCACCGTCGAATACGGTCATACTTACATGCGCATCTTTAATATTTTCAGGATCCCCGGTTAATATGTCCCGGTTCAAAACTGCAAAATCGGCAAGCTTGCCGGGTTCTATGCTGCCTTTGATATTTTCCTCGAACGAAGCGTATGCATTGTTTAAGGTATAACAAATTATTGCTTCTTCAACCGTAATTTTTTGATCCGGGTTAAAACCGTACGGATATTTTTTGTTTGAAGAGGCGCGGGTTGCCGCGGCATAAATGCCTTTTAAAGAATCCAGCGGTGCTACCGGCCAGTCGCTTCCGAAACACAGCATTACCTTTTTATCGAGCAAGGTTCTGAAAGGGTAGGCTTCGGCAATTCGCTCCTCACCGATCTTTTTTTCGGCATATTGCGAATCGTCTACTAAGTGATACGGCTGCGCTGAAACTATAATTCCCTGCCGTGAGATCCTTTCGATTTCATTTAATTTCAGGTGCTGCGCATGTTCAATCCTCAGTCTTCTGTCCCATGACGGATTTGATCTTATAATTTTTTCGTAAATATCCGCGGCAGCCGAGTTTGCCCTGTCTCCGATTGCGTGCATGGAGATCTGGAGTTTGTTCTTATCGGCCTCGATGCACCACTTTTCGAGATTGCCGTTTATAAAATCTTCCGTAGGCAAGCCGCACGTTGTTGCATCATCGGCGTACGGATTAAAGAACCAGGCCGTACCTGCGCCGAGAGAGCCGTCGGCAAAAGCTTTCAAAGCCCCGGTGCTGATTTTTTCGTTTCCGAATCCCGCCCTAATCCCGGTACCTGAGAAATCGCCGTAAGTCTTTATCGGCAGTCTTGAAAATATTCTGCATGTTAATTTATTATCCTTAAGCAGATTCTGAAATACTATAAGATGCTCTTTCAGCGAAATATCCTGAATTCCTGTAATCCCGTTCTTTTTAGCCTCGGTTAGAGACGCCGATGCCGCCCGGTACAGCTGAGTATCCGTAGGATCGGGGGACACCGAGTAAACAAGCCGCATTGCGCTGTCCTTGAGAATCCCCGTAGGTTCTCCCGTTACGGCATCTTTTAAAATTACGCCGCCTTCCGGCGCCTGTGTGTCTTTCGTAATGCCCGCCATCTTTAAAGCGCACGAATTCGCCAGCCCCATATGTTTATCGATCCTTTCAATAAAGACCGGGGTATTTTCCGTGAACGGATCGATAAGTTCCTTAGAAGGAAGCTCGCTGTTCTCCCAGTCCTCGTGGTTCCATTTACCTCCGGTGATCCAGGCGTCCCGGTGCTTTTCTACATAGTCTTTAAGGATAGCGATGAATTCAGAAGCCGATTTTGCCGGTCTCAGATCCAAGCCTGTCAGGTAGAAACCGCCGTCGATAAAATGAGTATGGGCATCTATAAAACCCGGCAGCATAAGTCTCCCTGCTAAATCAATCATTTCGGTATCGGAGTCGACAAAATTACGCGCATTTTTATTCGAACCCGCATATGCTATTTTATTTCCCCTGGTTACCACAATTTCCGCAAGAGGATTATTTTTATCCGCCGTGAAAATTTTCCCGTTAATAAAAGCTTTCCTTTTATCGAAGTTAAAATTCGTTCTTATATCCCTGCTCATCTTAAAATATCCCTATATTGCCGATCAAAGATAAGCTAAAATTTTTGTAGTTTTCAAGGTAAAGTAATAATACCAAGTCCTCTTTTCGCCCGATTTTTTTTAATAAAATTTATTAATATGGATTACCGCCGAAAAAATTCTTATGTTATTTAACTAAATTTTTCTTCATTCAAAATACACCTAAAACTATGAATCTTGACCTAATTGTTTTTGCGGCCCATCCGGACGATGCCGAATTGTCTATGGGCGGCACTATTGCCAAGCTTTCGTCAAACGGTTTAAAAATCGGAATTGTCGATCTTACAAGAGGCGAACTCGGCACCAGGGGTTCGGCGGAAATAAGGCAGAAAGAAGCATTTCAGGCCGCTATAACTCTTAAAGTTGCCGTACGGGAAAATTTAAATATTCCGGACGGACATATAGAATATACCAAGGAAAATCTGATGAAGATTATAATGACGATACGGAGATACAGACCTAAATTAATTTTTGCTCCTTATTTCAACGATAGACACCCTGACCATATCGATACAAGCAGGCTTGTTAAAAAAGCCATGTTTTCCACGGGACTCGCCAAGGTAAAGACTTTTGATAAAGAAGTAGTACAGGACCCGTTCAGACCCAATAAGCTATTTTATTATATGCAAACATACACGTTTGTACCTTCGGTGATTGTGGATATAACGGATAGCTTCCAAACAAAGATGAAGGCGGTAAAGAATTACGAATCTCAATTCCATAATCCTAAAAGCACCGAACCCGAAACATTTATCAGCACGCCTGAATTCATAAGTTATGTTGAATCAAGGGCGCAGTTCTACGGATTCCAGATAGGCAAGCAGTACGGCGAGCCTTTTTTTTGCGAAGAAAAAATCGAATATGATTTTTCGGCTTTTTTCCGGTAAGAAGGTAAAGGTTTTATTTTAGTTTTTCAAAATGCTGGTAATCTTTTGAACTTTTCCAGTCTCCGCCCCAGATCCACCCCTTCTTCTTAAAAAATTCCACCACCGGTGAGTTCCTAGTAATAGTTCCCGGCCGTGAGGATTTATACGAACCGTTCGGAGGTAAAATTTCATCTTTTTTTATTTGGGGATTGAATAGGGGATTAATATCAACGGCCCTGCCTAGGGCATGGTTGGAAAGTTTTTTCGTACCCTTGATGAACCTGTAATTGAAAGCGGAAGTATTATCGTCGCTCATAGATGCCGAGTCGGACCAGTCGTATGCGCATACGGGTATAACTTTGGCAACGGGAAATTTTATTTTTTTGATCTCTTTAAAGATCCCGATTATATCCTTTGCCAGATCCTTGTTGACTACAAGCTGGCCGGCATGAAGTTTACCGTCGAAAGAGTAGTACTCTACATCAACTATTACCAGACGGGACTTAATATTTGCCGGAATATTTTTCCCTTTTAAAGCTTCCGCAAGGGTGTAGCCGCAATCGGTAATTGCTTTTTGTTCGGATGATTCTGTTTTTATTGCCTGTCTCACAATTTTACGGTTCATAACATCAGACTTACGCAAATTTATATTTACAAATAGGATTATGCAAACGCATAAAAACAAACCGTACCGTCGAACGTCCATGTTAAAATATTTTATGAGGTATTCTTAAAATTATATAGAGTCAATAAAGCAAATTTTAATGAATGAAAAAAGGATCCCGGTAACAATCAATCTGATGGATCTTGCCAGCAGCAGGCAATATTTCCCGGGCCTTTAACCGGCCGGTCGGCAAATTTCTATTTTAATGCAGTTTCAGATCCGCATCCGGAGTCTAACCGGGAACGGAAAAAAATCACGTCAATGAATGTCGGAGAGAAATACCGTTCTTAAAAAACGTCCGGTGAAGCAAAAAACAGATATGAAATTCCGCCGGATCTCCGCAGACATCTTTTTATTTTATATAACTATTTAACAACGAAATTGCCTGGCTGAAATACCCGCTTCCGAAAAGATTGAGATGATTTAATATATGATACAGCTTGTAAATATTTTCCCTGTAATCGTATCCTTCGGGAAGAGGGAAGTATTCGTTATAAGCCGAGTAAAACCGCGGATCGAAACCGCCGAATATCTTTGTCATTGCAAGATCGGCTTCCCGGTGGCCGTAATAAACCGCGGGATCTATTAAGCAGGGTTTCCCTCCGGAATCCACCATATAGTTGCCGCCCCACAGATCTCCGTGTAGAACCGAGGGCTTCTCTTCGCTGCCTTTTAATATATCGTGTATTTTATCCTCGAGTGCGGATATCCCTTTCCTTAATTCGGCCGAGGCATACCCGTTTTTTTCGGCCAGCCTGTACTGAAACCTGATTCTTTTGTCGAAATAAAATTTTGCCCAGTCGTTTTTCTCTTCGTCGTCCGGTATGTTGGGCTGCGGGTTCGAACCTATGTAATTATCTTCGTAAAAGCCGAAATAATTGCCGGTGTACTTATGCAGCCCGGCAAATTTTCTTCCGAAATCCTCAAAGAAACTTCCGCTCTTGCTTCCGGTTTCTATTAATTCCGTTATTATGTATGTTGAATCGAATAGGAAAACTTCCGGTATCCGGATTGCGTCGGCTTTGCTTAGTTCCTTTAGTCCGTGAGCCTCCTTAATAAACATATCCTTTGAAGAATTAAGGTTGAGCTTAAGAAATAGTTTTCTGCCGTCCGAAAGCGAAAGCTTATACGCATCGCTGATGCATCCGCCGGAAAGCGGACTTACTGAAGAAACGGCGCTCCCCGAATAATCGAGGATCTTGTCTTTTATCTCCTCATTTAATTTCATCTTTTACCTTTAAAAATAAACCTTCGCACGCGTCTTCCAGAATATCGAGTACGGTTTCAAAACCGCCGGGACCGCTGTAATACGGATCGGGTACCTCCGAGGCCGGAATACTGCGGTTGAACCCGGTCATTTTAAAAATCTTGTCGCGGTATTTCCTTTTCCTGTCAAGACTTTTAATGTCTTCGTAGTTATCGTCATCCATAGTAACAATATAATCGAATTTTTCGAAATCCTCGGCCGGATTAAATTTTCTTGAAATACTTGTCAGGTCATAGCCTCTTCTGGATGCATGTTCAACCATTCTTGCGTCGGCGGGTTCGCCTTCGTGATACCCTATAGTACCCGCGGAATCTACGAAAATTTTTCCGTCCATATTTTCTCTTTTAACAACATGCTTCATTATCCCTTCCGCCGCCGGCGACCGGCAGATATTTCCCATGCATACGAACAATATATTCCTGGTTTTCATAATCGGTAATTCTCTTATTGTTATCCATTGCAGTAAATATTAAGTTGAGAAGCAAAAATAAAAATTTATTTCCATTTCTTTTAATCAGGCGGCCGCTTAAATGAGATTAATCATAATATTTTGTATCCTGTCGTTTATACCCTACCGGATTGCCTTCGGACAGTACGTCTATCCCAAAAGTGAACTGCGGGGCGCATGGATAGCAACCGTCGGAAATATCGACTGGCCGTCTTCAAACAAAGACTCTACCGCCGGACAAATCGAGGAATTAAAGAAAATATTCGACAGGCTTTGTGCCGCAGGAATAAACACGGTTTTCTTCCAGGTAAGAACGGAGTGCGATGCCTTGTACGATTCGCCTTACGAACCTTGGTCATATTGGCTGACCGGCAGGCAGGGAGAAGCGCCTTCGCCGTATTTTGATCCGCTTAAAATAGCAATAGAAGAAGCCCACTCGAGAGGGATGGATATCCAGGCATGGATAAATCCGCTGAGGGTAATGAAGAGCGACGATAATTTTACCCCGGCAAAGAACAATATAATGTATACCCATCCTGAATGGATCCTAAAGTTCGGACGTTATAAAATGTTAAATCCCGGTATCCCGGCCGTAAGACATTACGTTGCGAAAATAGCAGGCGATATCGCAAGGAGATACAATGTGGACGGAATTCACATGGATGATTATTTTTATCCGTACACACCGAGAATCGGGCGTCAAGACAGGAGTGCATTTAAATCTTATAACGACGGAATAAAAAATATAGGGGACTGGCGCAGGAATAACATAAACAGACTGGTTAAAGATGTCCACGATTCCGTTAAAGCGGCCTCTCCTAAAGCCGAATTCGGGATAAGTCCGTTCGGTATTATCAGGAACCGATACGCCGGTACCGACGGGTTCGAAGCTTACGACGTGCTGTATTGCGATCCTCTGACTTGGATTAAGGACCGAAGCGTGGATTATTTGATCCCGCAGTTGTATTGGGAAATTGGCAATCCGGCTGCGGACTACCGGAATCTTCTGTTATGGTGGGCCTCGGTTACGGACGGAGTCCAGCTTTATATCGGCAATTATTCGACCTCGATGGCTTCACCGCATTATAAAGGCGATCCGGACGAACTGGAAAAACAGCTTAAGATAAACAGACAGATAATAAGAGTAGTCGGTACTGTTTATTACAGCGCGAAATCCATCTTCAAAAATTATTCAGGCTTTGCGGATTCGCTGAAAAAATATTTTAAATACCCTTCTCTGGTTCCCGCTATGACTCGAATCGATTCCCTGCCTCCTCTTCCTCCCGCAAATATAACGGCGGCGGATACCGGCGGGCAAATAATTCTTCACTGGGATAAACCTGCAGCGGCGGCAGACGGAGATACGGCGTTCTTATTCGTTGTATACCGTTTCGGGCCCGGTAGAAACGCGGACCTGGAAAATACGGAATCTATCCTGGAGATAGTTCCGGGAAATAAGTCGGAAATTACCGATACAACCGATAATAGAAATTCCGGCCAATATATTTATGCCGTTACTTCCGTAGATCATTTCGGCAACGAAAGCAAACCTTCCTTGTTTAAAATAGTTTTAAAGTGATTTGAACCTTATCTTGAGCTTAGCTAAAGAGATGAGCCTTAAAGTTACTTGCAATAAATGGATTTTTATTTTAGATTACCGGCCGTAGCGGATAACATATCATTATTTTTAAATTTCGATTTTAGATAAGCAGGAGAGTATTTATTATGGCTTATATTATCACCAAGCTGTGCCTGGATTGTAAAGATATCGCATGTACTCAAGTGTGCCCTGTTGACTGTATTTACGAATACAAGGGTGACGATCCGTCCATACCCAAGAATATGCTTTTAATCGATCCCGATGAATGTATTGACTGCAACGCATGCGTTCCCGAATGCCCCTGGGAGGCGATTTTTGCCGAAGAAGAGGTCCCCGGTATTTTTCAGGAGGATATCGAACTGAATGCCCGTATAGTGGGCAAACCGCGATTTGTCCCGCAAAAGGACCCGGAAACGAAAATTCCGGCACCGGAAGAGATCAAAGCCAACAAGGAGAAATGGGGATACAGCGATTAGCAGAATCATCTATTATTCTCCGTAAAGAGTAACGACAATCTCCCTGCCGCCTCCGTAATCGCGGTGCTCGCACAAATAAATTCCCTGCCAGATCCCCAGATTTAAGCTGCCGTCCGTCACCGGTATATTGAGGCTGCTTCCCAAAATTACGGATTTAAGATGAGCAGGCATGTCGTCAGGCCCTTCGGCGTTGTGCCTGTAATAAGGCGCGTTTTCCGGCGCAAGCTTGTTGAAATGAGCTTCCATATCAGTTCGAACGGTAGGATCCGCGTTTTCATTTATTGCCAGGGAGGCGGAGGTATGTTTTATAAATATATTTGCCATCCCTTTCTTTATATTTTTAATTTCGGGTATCTGTCTGAGTATTTCGCCCGTAATTAAATGGAAACCCCTGCTTTTCGAGTTTAATGTTATTTCTTTTTGAAACCAGAACATTTTTACAATTAAAAATTAAAAATTAAAAATTAAAAAGTAAGATACCTTAAATGTAACTTTATTCGGTTTGCGGCCGATTTTAATTTCATTCCGGCACATGAACTAGGAAGTACTCCTTTGCGGAATTGCCGATTTCTTTAGCTTCCTTCAGGGTCATATGCATTTCATCCGGCGTATCTTCATCGTGACCTGCCTCTATAACCGCCAGGTCCGAATTTCTTGCATTTTTTACGAGAGCTTCGCAGTAAGCGGTATCGCCGCCGTAGCATATTTTTTTACCTTCAAAAGTAAATTTATAACCTAAAGCGGGAACCTGCCGTGTAGTAATGCCGTCGTGGAGAAATTCTTTATGAACGACAGGAAAGGGAAGGATATTTATATTTTTGCGTCTGAAATTCTTAGATGTTTTTATTTCGTTCAGTTCGATTGTGTACGGCAGTGTTTCGGAATAAACCTTAATAAACGCATTGTAAATACTCTCGATTTCGACGCAGCCCTGCGGATAATGGATTTTAAGAGGCGTTTTTTTATTCATAACGCGCATGTAAGTGAGAAGGGCCCAAACTCCGCCGACGTGATCGTGGTGCCCGTGAGTCACGAAAACGTCCGAGACGCTCAATATTTTCTCGGTTCCGATTTCTTTATTAAGGTCCCTTAATATACCGTCCCCCGGATCGACTACGAAAATATTTTTCCCGGCGGTAATCAATATCCCGGTTGCGATATTAGGTATAGAGCAAAAAATCTTTATATAAAAATTATTCTTATGCCATGTAAGCGGATATTTTTGACGCAGCATATTACTTAAACCCAAATAGTAAAACGCGGATCATTTTTTGTCCTTACGGTACTTGCAATTTTCTTTGTCTTTGCATCTTGCAAAGATATTAAACGAATAGCTTTCCATGTCAAAACCGAGTTCGTCGCTTATTTCGCCGGGGAGTTTTTTTATTTTGGCATTAAAAAATTCCACTATCCTTCCGCAGTCTACGCAAATCAAATGATCGTGCTGTTGTTTTTTGAAATTATTCTCGTACCTTGTAGTGTTGTCGCCGAAATTCCTTTTAATCAGAAGTTCGCATTGAACCAGCAGCTCGAGGGTATTGTAAACCGTCGCTCTGGAAACATGCGAGAATTTGGATTTCATAACTACATAGAGCTCGTCCGCTCCGAAATGACCTTCGTATTCCAGGGCCGAATCCAAAACCTCGAATCTTTCGGGCGTAATTCTGTGCTCTTCTTCCTTAAGGAATTTTCTGAAGATATCGGCAGCTTGTTGATTTTTCAATTTACTTTTAACGGCAAGTTTATTTACTTAAAAATATAACAGCTTTGTCCTAAATGCAAGAATAAGAAAGGTTATTAAACCTCAGGGGATGCCCAACATTCTCAAACCGTTTACTGCGATAAAAGAAAAAACATAAGCCGCGGAAGTAAACATAATTAATTGAATTGCTGGTATTCTCCAATTCCCGGTTTCCTTCCTTGAGATGGCCATAGTCGACATGCACTGCAATGCGAATATAAAATAAATTATCAGCCCTATAATCGTTGCGGTAGTAAAGAGTTTTTCACCGGTACCGGAAATAGTTGCGCTTCTCATTTCCTTCAGTATGGAAGTCTGCAGGGCACCTCTGTCGTCGGTGACCTTAAAAATCAAAGCAAGCGAACTTACAAATACCTCCCTGGCGGCGAAAGTAGGTATTAAAGAAACGCCCACTCTCCAGTCAAGTCCGAGCGGTTTCATTACTGGTTGAATTAATTTACCTATATCCGAAGCATAGGAATGTGAAATTCTTTCCGAACCGATTAACTGTTCCGCCTGTTCCCGCGATAGATTATTAACATGCACAACAGGATTTATATCCGGGAAATAGGTTAGGAACCAAATTACTATCGAAAGCATAAGGATAACCGTTCCGGCTTTTTTAACGTAAGCCATTGAACTGTGATAAGTATTTACGGCAACTACCTGTAATTTGGGAATTTTGTAGGTAGGTAGCTCCAATATAAAGGAAGAGTTGTCTTCTTCTTTTATAATTTTTCCCCTAAACTTGTTAATTAAGGCGGCTGCAAGCGTTGCACTGATAATGCTGAAAATGTATATAGCAGCCAGAACGAGGCCGGGAATCCAGGATTCGCTGGCCGGGAATAAAAACGCCAGAAGCAATGCATAAACCGGAAGTCTGGCGCTGCAGCTAAGCAGAGGAATTATGAAAATAGTTAAAAGTCTTTCACGCTTGTTGGGAATCGTTCTTGTTGCCATAATAGCGGGAATAGCGCAGGCAAAACCGGAAAGCATCGGTACGAAAGACCTTCCGTTCAGTCCTATTTTTGATAAAGGTCTGTCCACAAGCATCGCTCCGCGGGCAAGGTAGCCCGTATCTTCCAGCAGACCCAGGATTAAAAACAATATCGCAATTTGGGGAACAAAAACCAGGACTGCCCCGGTTCCCGAAATTATGCCGTTTGCCAGCAGGCTTCCGAACCATGAGTCGCCGACCAGTGCTACGGCGCCGGAGGATAAAAACCCGAAGAGAGAATCGACCAGGTCCATAACAGGCTGTGCAAGCCAGAAAATTGAAGTGAATGTCAGAGCCATAATCAGGAAGAAAAACAGGAGCCCCCAATATTTATGCAGAAGTATCTTATCGATTTTTAAAGTTGTTTTATCGATCTTATTCAGGTGACAGTTCAATAAACTCAACTGCCTGTTTGCATTTTCAAGATCGGGTTTTAGGTTCAGGGCATCGCTGTCGAAAATAACTTTGGCTTCTATTTCTTCTATTACTTTGTATGAATCAATCAGGTCATCAAAGGATATGCTGCCGGTACACGGAGTAGGCTTTTCTTTTAAAATTTCCGTCGAACCGTTTAATTCCTCGTGAATCGAATTCATAAGTTCGTCTATACCCCTGCCGGATCTTCCGTCAACGGGAACGACTCTGCATTTCAACTCGCAGCTTAATTTATCGATTGAGACATCCATCCCTTTTCTTCTTAAAAGGTCGATCATAGTAAGAGCTACAATAACGTTGAATTTAGATTCGATAAGCTGTTTTACGAGCAGTAGGTGCCGGGAAAGCTGGCTGGCATCGGTTGTTACAATAACTATGTCGGGGATCCCGAAGCGTGGGTGCGAAAATAAAGCGTCAATTGATACCTTTTCATCGAGCGAGTTGGGGAACAAGCTTACAATGCCTGGAGAATCGAGTACATTGGCATTTAAATTAAATTTCTTCTGAACCTTGCTTACGGAATATTCTACTGTAGCGCCAGGGTAATTGACGGTTTTATAGTTTTTACCGCTTAAATGATTGAATAATGTAGTTTTTCCCGAATTGGGCGGACCGACAAGGGTGATGAGCGGCACGGTTCCCGATGTTAGAGAGCTCATATCAATTTAATACAATCGGCTTCGTTTTTTCTTATTGCTATTATTGTTCCTCTAACTGAAAATGCTAACGGGTCTTTGAATGCTGAGATATTTATTAATTCTATTTCCTGGCCGGGCGTAAAACCCACTTCCAGTATTCTTCTTGAGGACGGATGCGATCCGTCGATATTTCCTATAACTCCGCGTTCCCCGAATTTTAGTTCTGCTGCAGTTTTCATTTAAGGTCTCTGGTATCAGAATTACACACTATTAAGATTTAGTCTATATAAAAATAAATCTACTTATTTATAATGTCAAGATATTTTAGATAATTATAATTTTAATTATCTTTTTGAGTAATTTGTATTTGTTAATGGGGGAATTTTTATTTTTTCCCTTAACAAAAATATATTCTGAAATTTAGTTTTAGGTTTACGCCTTTAGGTTATTTCCACAGGACAAAATTTTCTATTCCAGTTAAACATTATAGGGTAAAGCCCATGAAATCGGATAAAGATTCGGACCTAGACCAAAATGAAAGGTTTGCATTTTATAAATATGATCTGTCGGAATCAAAATACCAATATTTAAGTCCAAATATTTTTAATATTACCGGATTCTCTCCCGAAGAAATTAATAATATCGGGTTTGACACTCTGGTTTCGGAAAAAATCGAAATCCGTAATACCACAATAAAAACTAAATTTAATATATTTTCGGAAGTTTCGTCCAATTATTTAATAAATACGAGAGGAGGCATCTGCAAGGTAGTTTTCGACCGGACGTTTATTGAGATCGACGGCGAGGGGAATAAGAAAAACGCTTTCGGTGTAATATTTGAAGTGCCGGAAAATGCGGGAAACGCGGAAGAAAATGAAAAGAACACACTTCTGGATAGCCGCGGCGAATTTATTGATTTCTTTATTCTTGCTGTCGATACGGACGAGAAAATTAAATTCATGAACAATTCTGCCTTTGATTATATTGAGGATAAAACCGTTAATCCCGTGGGGCTGAAATGGAATGTTTGTTTCCCCGACGGAGAAGGCGTCAGGAACTTAATTAAAATCAAAGAAATATTAACGAACGTTACCGAGCCAGAAATAAAACCTTTCGAATTAAGACTAACCGACGGCAAAAAAAGGAAAAGGTTCATTAAATCATATTTTGCTTTAGTCAAAGAAAAAAAACGGACGGATTCGCTTATCGTGTTCGGAAGAGATATAACCGGAGGCAAAATACTGGAAGAAAAGATTAAAATAATCGAAGAATTAAAATCTCAAAATGCTTCCAAGGATAAATTGATCTCACAGATCTCCCACGATCTCAGGAGCCCTTTTAATTCTTTGCTGGGATTCTCCGAGATATTGACAACCGAGTACGATACTCTCACCAAATTTGAAATACAAGAGTACCTGCAGGCAATCTACGAAGCATCGAAAAATTTATTCGGGATGATAACCAATCTGCTGCACTTTTCCAGGTTCCAGATGGGACGCATGGAGTATTTGCCGGTAAATTTAAAATTGCTGAGGATAATTAATAAATGCCTCAGTGTTCTGAAGGGCAATGCCATTAAGAAGCAGATAAACGTAAGTTTGGAGGTTGACAAAGACGTAGAAGTTTTCGCCGACGAGGACATGCTTGTTTCTATAATTCAAAATTTGATCTCAAACGCTATTAAATTTACCGAACAGTCCGGCACCGTAAAAATAGCCGTAAAATGGGAAGAAGGCAACGATTATGCCGATATTTCCGTAGCCGATTCCGGGATAGGCATAAGCCGTGAAAATCTCAAAAAGATTTTTTCGGAGAAGTTTTATTCTACCCCGGGAACTGATAAGGAATTCGGAACCGGATTGGGACTTATACTCGTAAGAGAATTTATAGAAAAGCATAACGGGAAGCTGCAGGTAGAGAGTATTCCCGGTAAAGGCAGCACCTTTCATTTCTCTCTGCCTGTTGTAAAAAAAGCTTCTTCATAATGGGGAGTGAGATTAAAAAACCGCGCGCTTGTTAAAGTCTATTTTTAGTACCTTTGAGTATTATTACAAATCCGGGGCGAGACGTTTTTATTAAATTGAATATTCAAAATAATTTGTTTAAATAAATAATGGAAAAAATAAATAAATAATAAAAGCATTCGGAAAATGGTTTTAATACTGACGTATATTCGGCTGGGCGATAAATTAATATAAAAAGGAGAGGAAAATGGCTGCAAAAAAAATTTTGATGATCGTAGGCGATTTTGTGGAAGATTACGAAGTCATGGTCCCGTTCCAGATATTAACTATGGTAGGTCATAAAGTCGATGCGGTGTGTCCCGACAAAAAATCCGGAGATACGGTTAAAACGGCAGTGCACGATTTTATAGGAGATCAAACATACGTCGAACTTACCGGGCATAGATTTAAATTGAACGCGGACTTCGACTCCGTGAAGCCCGAAAACTACGATGCGCTGGTGATTCCGGGCGGCAGGGCGCCTGAATATTTAAGATTAAACAAGCGCGTATTAGAAATCGTAAAACATTTTGAAAAGAAACCGATAGCCGCCATATGCCACGGTCCGCAAATTTTAGCCGCGGCTGACATGCTTAAAGGAAAACATATGATTTCATATCCGGCTGTCAGCCCCGAATGTATAACTGCCGGCGCCAAATACGGCGAAATAAGCAAAAACGCAGACAATGCCCTAACCGACGGAAACCTCGTTACTGCCCCGGCATGGCCTGCTCACCCGGAGTGGATGAAGCAATTTCTAAAAGTGCTTGGTACACGTATCGAAGCATAAGATATATCCAATTAATTGTATAATTATTTAATTGGTACCTAAAAAATGCATGGATAAATTCGGTATATTTTTTATATTATGCTTCGATTGTTGCTTAACTAATACCTAAATTAAGAGGTAGTTAATTTGTCCTTAATTTACTGCAGATAAGCAAAAAAAATAGGATGGTCTTTAATTCTCCGGTTAAAACCGGCAGCGGTTAAAGAATAAAATAGGAGTAAATTATGGAGACAATATTTGATCATAACGTGACAGGGGTGGAGATTGAATTGCTCAATGCGTTCATGCCGAGTCGTGTTATTAGAAATAAAGAAAAATATTTAGTAAACGTCGACATCGATAAAAGCAATGCGGATCTGTATCATTTGTACATGCTTCGAGGCGAAAGCACAATTGCGGAGAGGTATCTCAATAAGATAAAAGATCCGGAATATAAGTATATACTCTCATCATTTTAATTAAAAAAAATTAAATGACCGCTTGAGGTAGTTATACTTACTTTCTATTAATCTATATAAATTGTTTCATAGACGCAGAGAAATACCGGAAGAGTCATTGTATATCTTTTTTCATTTGATCGAACTGTTCTTTCGTTATTTCTCCGCGTGCATATCTCTTCTTTAAAATGTCAAGAGGTGTTTCATTAACCGGGAATTGTTTCCCCGCGTAATGGTTTCTTCTTGAACCGTTTGTGATTGCCCAAATTATCAGCACAATAATAACAACCCAAAATATCCAGCCGAACCACATCCCGTTCCAAAAAAAGTAGTGAAACATTATGTTTCCTCTCTTAAATTTTTCTTCGCCTTAATCTAATTAAATCTTCGGTGATTTCCCACCGGTGTATTGCTCGGTCGGAGAATACATTTTAATTCATTTACAGCAGTCTTTTTTAAATAAATTTGCGGCGGCTTTTTTCCAGCCGGGGGTGATGGGCTCATTTCTGAATCCGGCATTAAAAATTTCCCTTGAAACCGCATCCTTGGAAATGTCGTCGGTTTTTACGGTAACTATATTAACCGGGGAATTGTCATCGCAGAGGCACGAGACAATTCCCTCGGTTCCGGATAAATAAGATTTTAACTTTTCAAATTCCTCTACGTTTTTTACGGATGTATTAAATTTAAAAATTTTCATATTTCTATTAAAATTTATTATTGCTTCCCGAACCGACAATAAATAAAACGGCCGAACCTTAAAACTAATATCCGCCGGGGCAGTAAATCGTCATAAAATAACCGGATCAATCGTTATCTTTTTCTTTAACTGTCTTTTGTAAAAGTGCGTATTGCTCTTTGGTCATCCCGGGCAATGTTTTCATAAAAGCAACCATATCCCAGATCTTCTGATCGCTGTGAGTTTTACCGAACGACGGCATTCCCGTAAATTTTATCCCGTTCTTGGTAATCCAGAACAGCTGCGACGGGGGCATTTCTTTAGCCGATCTCGCAAGGTCCGGAGGATGCGGATACAGTCCTTTGCCGGCATCATCGGACTTTATACCGGGCGCACCGTGGCAGCCGACGCACATCTCGTTGTAATGCGCAAACCCTGTTTTAATCATTGTCGAATCTTCAAGTTTCGGAACTTTTATATTCGCGGAATGAAAATCTATTGAGTTATCTTTTACGGTATTTATAACCCATAAGGTCATCTTGTTATGCGGGACCATGGCGCTTACGTTATAGACGCCCGAATATATGAAAATTAAAAAAGCAATGATAACCACGCCGATAGTAACTATAATACCCCAGAATGTTTTCATTATTGTTTACCTTTCGAGATTTTTTTGTG
This sequence comes from Ignavibacteriaceae bacterium, assembly GCA_046706945.1. Classification (GTDB taxonomy): domain Bacteria; phylum Bacteroidota; class Ignavibacteria; order Ignavibacteriales; family Ignavibacteriaceae; genus FEN-1297. The sequence continues at coordinate 20,750 of JBJKOY010000019.1, forward strand.
CGGATAATTTAAATATCATTTTGGTCTTTTAGTATGTGCAATTTAACATTACGCTTAAAATAAATAAATTGATGCAGGCGTACAAGAAAGTATTGAAAGATGTGGCGGTACTAGGTTGGCAGTTGATTGCCCCGACAGTACAACTTCCAACTCCCAACAATACAACCCCCAACCGCATATTACTACAAACCACAAACAACAGACCACAAACTATTTCAGCAATATCATTTTTTTTACGTCGATAAATTTCCCTGCTTCAAGTCTGTAGAAATATATGCCGCTCGCTAAATCGCTGCCGTTGAATTTTACCGAATAATTGCCGGGCGACTGAATCCCGTTTACAAGATCCGTTATCTTTGTGCCCGTAATATCGTATACGGATAATTTAACCCTGCCGGTTTTGGCCAAGGAATATTTTATTTCGGTCTGAGGATTAAACGGATTGGGATAATTCTGGTACAGAATAAAATTTGAGGGAAGCTGATTATTTTCCAGAACCGCGGTAGGCTGTACCACGGTAATTGTCCCGGTCATGCCGATGCTCAAATGGAATTTGCAGTAATAAGAATGCACGCCCGGATATTTAAAAACAAAACTGAATGTCGGGACTTGCTGGTTAATCGGAGAATCCCACGAATCCGGACCGGTAGTACTGTCGGAAGTAGTGGTATGAGAGCCGCTTACCCATACCCATTTTACCGTATCTCCTAGATTTATCGTGAGATTCTGGGGTACAAATTTAAAATCTTCAACGTCAACGGTATGAGAAGTCTGCGGAAGGACGTTGACTGAAAATAATAAAAATAAAACCGAACACAGTAACAAACATTTGTTTTTCATAATAATCTCCGTTCATCGCTTTATTTTCTCTTGCGTCTTTATAAAATCTTTGTGTTTTAACTTCCTTCAATATTACACATAAGTTGATCAACAATAACCGCGAAACATCACCGGCTGCATCATAATGTGATTTTTCTCATTATATCTGAATATGAAATTTTTGAAATCATCTTAGCGTTTTAATTATATCCTTAATTCGGCGCCGATTAATTTTTCAGAAAAATACTATATGATTAAAAATTTTTTTAAATTTAAGTAAACGATAACTTTATCAATAAAGGAATTGCGCCTGATCCTCTGAATTTGAACATTTCTTTTCATGTGAACAAGCGCGGGTTAATTATTATGCGCAAATATTTTTTGCTTTTGGTAATATTATTATTTGAAGCGTCAATCGGACTGAAAGCCAATAACAGGCCCTTAATTGTTGTTGCACAGGACGGAAGCGGAGATTTTAAAACAATAACCGGAGCCGTTAACTCCCTGCCGATGTTTAATTATGAACGCACGGTTATTTATATAAAGAACGGCATCTACAACGAAAAAATTAGAATTGAGCAGGACAACGTTACGCTTAAAGGCCAGAGCAGGGACAGTACGATAATTGAATATAACCAGTTGAGAACGGACTGGATTAAAAATCCCGACCCGGTCGGACCCGCCGTCATTAATATTCATGCCGACGATATTGTCCTTGAGAACCTCACGATAAAAAACACCCAGCCGGTAATCGGTCCGCATGCATTTGCAATTTACGGAAGAGGCACGAGGACTATCATTTTAAACTGCAATGTGCTGAGCAACGGGGGAGATACGGTTTCTCTTTGGGATTACAAAACCGGGATGTATTATCATGCCGATTGCTACTTCCGCGGTGCCGTAGATTATGTTTGTCCGCGCGGATGGTGCTTCATTAAAAACTCAAAATTTTACGAAGTAAAAAGTAAAACGGCTTCCGTTTGGCATGCGGGCGGATACGACGAAAGCCAGAAACTTGTTCTGAAGAATTGTTCGTTCGACGGAGCAAAAAACTTTTATCTTGGAAGACATCACTATGAGGCGCAGTTTTACTTGCTTAATTGTACGTTCTCTAATAACCTGGCGGATAAACCGATTTATCATGTCTTGGTAAAAGATCCCTCCGCTAGACGTCCTTTCAACTGGGGAGAAAGAGACTACTATTACGGATGCAAAAGAGAAGGAGGTAATTACGGATGGTTTAAGAACAACCTTTCGAGCGCTAAAGGATCTCCTAGTCCCGGCGACATTACCGCTTCATGGACCTTCGGCGGCCGGTGGAATCCGGAGTCTGCCGCCGGTCCGGCAATTACCCGGTACGTTATCGACGGCGATTCGGTATTGTTTTTCTTCAACGAACAGATAACTGTAATAGGAAACCCGTCTTTGAAAACATCAAACGGCAGGATATTAAAATATGATTCCGGGGGCGGATCCAATACTCTTAAATTCGTCGGTGATGGCGAATTTAAATCATCGGATCTTAAAAAATTGGGAACGCCCTTCGGCGGCAAGGTGCTCGGTACGGTTGCTTCTGTAAGCGAACGTCCCGCAAACTTTAAAATAAACTAACATTAAAATTAAATGCTTTAGGGGTGAAAGAATGAAATATAAATTTTCCGACCGGCGGGTTGTTGCTAAAGTAATAATTTTACTGACGGCATTATCCTTAATTTCAGTTTCTGTTTATGCTCAATCCGTAAAATCTAAGAAACAATATAAACCTGTAAATACCGCAGACTTTATGGACAGCGCCCGCCATTGGAGAGATATTACCGATGCTCATAAAATCATTATGCCTCTTCCGCGTCAGGCGAGATATCCGGAAGAGCAAATCACGGAGATTGCGGATAACATTTTGCTGTATCAATGCAATAACGGCGGATGGCCGAAAAATTACGATATGAGGGCAATACTTACCGAAAAACAGAAAGCCGCTTTATTGAAGGCAAAAGACGACGATCAGACAACTTTCGATAACGGAACAACTTATTCGCAAACGCAGTACCTTGCGGAAGCTTTTTATCGGACCCGGAACGAAAAATACAAAGAAGCGTCTTTGAAGGGTATTAAATTCATGCTCGAAGCTCAGTATCCCAACGGCGGATGGCCCCAGTTTTATCCGGATACGTCGGGCTACAGAAAATTCATCACCTTCAACGACGGAGCGATGATAGGTATAATGAAAGTATTTCAACATATTATCGAAAGGAAACCTTATTTTTCTTTCGTGAGCAATTCATTGAGAGATAAGGTTGAAAAATCTTTTAACAAGGGGATTGAATGTATTTTAAAGTGCCAAATAAAAGAAAACGGGACGCTGACGGCATGGTGCCAGCAGAACGACAATATCGATTTTCGTCCACAGCACGCACGTACTTTTGAATTGCCGTCCGTTTGCGGTAACGAAAGCACCGGCATAACATTGTTCTTAATGAGCCTTGAACATCCGGATAAAGCAATAGTCAATTCGGTTCAGAGCGCGGTAAGATGGTTTAATGAATCGCAAATTCACGGGATTAAAGTGGTTACCGTAAAAGCTCCTACGGTTACTTACAAATACCGTACGACAAGCACCGATAAAATTGTGGTAAAGGATCCGGCTGCGCCCCGCATCTGGGCTAGGTTTTATCAGCTTGGCACCAACAGACCGTTCTTTTGCGACAGGAACGGGGTGCCTGTTTATAAGCTGTCTGAAGTAGGGAGAGAAAGAAGAGACGGTTACGGATGGTATACTTATTTGCCGGAGGAAGTTCTACGGACTTACCCGTCCTGGCAAAAAAAATGGGCTCCAAACAATAACGTACTGAACCGTAAGGATTAATAATGATAAATGTATATAAAAATAAATTATACTTATTTTTCATCTTATTGATTTTAATAATATCAACGGCTGCGGTTATGAAAGACGGCGGAATAAAAGGAAAAATACTTTGTTTCGGGGACTCAATTACTTACGGAGCATTTGTCAGGGGGTATGCCTGGGACGATCTGTTAAATAAAAAAAGCGATTCGGTTTTTGTGGTTAATGGCGGGAGGAACGGACGGAAAACATCTGACAGAAAAGAACTGCTTCCGGTTCTGAAAGAAAATACGGATGCCGATTATGTCCTTTTCTTTTTAGGCGTGAACGATTTAAAAAACGGGAACGACAGCATGGTCAACGGCTGCGTCGATAATATGCGTTGGATGATAAACCTTGTGAAAGCCGAAATACCGGCGGCTAAAATCGTTTTGATGGCGCCCACGGCTATTGACCTTAAAGAGATGTCCCCCGTCAACGTCAAAAAGAAATACAACGAGAATACGCAGAAATCCCTGATCGAACTTGAAAAAAAATACAAAGTCCTGGCCCGACAAGAAAAAGTCGGTTTTATAAACTTACTGCATGCGGTTTCCCCGGGTAATTATGTTGACGGTCTTCACCCGGATAAGAAAGGTCAAAGACAGATCGCGGATAAGGTATGGGAAGATTTGAACAAATTATATCGCTGAGAAAAATTTATTAGTATCCGGCAGTGCAGCGAGCTGTAAAATAAATTTTATATATTATTCTTCATTATTAATTTATTTTTATTTATAATATTCCGGAACGTACTTTTCATTATTTAAATGGGAGATAATATGTTCGGAAATTTAGGCGCACCGGAAATCCTTATTATAGTGTTTATTATTGTGCTGCTGTTCGGGGCCAAGAAAATTCCCGACTTGGCAAAAGGCTTGGGAAAGGGGATGAAGGAATTCAAAAAGGGAATGAAGGATATTGATGACGATATTAACACGGAGGATAAAAAATAGGGAACATCTAAGAAGTAATTTTCCCCCACATTGAGCTTGTCGATACCGGTACCTTGATTCAAAAATATCATTTTGACATTCACACCGGAATGTCCGCTTCGCGCAGGGGGAGGCAAGTATTCGATTGAGCTCAATCCGAAGTCTCAGTTCTCGGTTTTAAGATCTTTTTAGATTGTTCAGTATAAAGTTTCCTTTTAACATTAAAGATTTAACCGGCCTTTGTTCTGTACCGTTTCCTAATTAATTACAATTTATTAATTTATGCTGCCTCATTTGAAATTAAAATTATAATATTTTCGGGTGAATATTTTTATAAGGTTAACATAAATTGATAACGGATAAAAAAGCGTGGGTTGTTTCCGCCAATATGGGATACGGTCATCTGAGGGCGGTATATCCGCTGGAGAATATAGCCGAAGAGGGGATTATAAGAGCCGATGCGGAGGACGTTGTTACGCAGCCCGAAAAGAAACTATGGGAGAGAATGCTTTATGTATATGAGTTCCTTTCGCGCGCAAAAGGCATTCCCGTCATAGGCAAGCCTGTATTTAATATACTTGATGCGTTTCTGAGAATCCCCTCGTTCTATCCCATGCGTAATCTTTCGAACTCAACGTTTCAGGTGAATTTACTGGCTTCGAGTATTAAAAAAGGTCTGTGTTCGGGGATACTCAACAAAATAAATTCGAAGCATATACCGCTGGTTACTTCATTTTTTGCACCCGCCATAGCGGCGGATATGAACGGATTTGACGATATTTATTGCATCATATGCGATGCCGATCTTAACAGGGTATGGGTTGCAAAAGAACCTTGGGAAAGCAGGATTATTTATTTTGCCCCGTGCGGAAAAGCGGCTCAGCGTTTAAGGGCCTACGGAGTTCCCGACGGAAGAATATTTACTACCGGCTTTCCTTTATCGACCGATTTGTTGGGAGGAACGGATCTTCATATATTAAAGGTTGATTTGGGACAGAGACTTTTTTATCTCGATCCCAAAAACCGTTTCAGACCCCGGTACGAAAAAAACGTTGAATACTTTCTGGGCAACGAGAACTGCAGTTTTCATAAAGAAAGGAAGCTGACGCTTACTTACGCGGTAGGCGGCGCGGGGGCCCAAAAAGAAATCGGAAGAAAAATCGCTTTAAGCCTGAAGAAAAAATTACAGAATAACGAAATTATCCTGAACCTCGCGGCAGGTACAAAGGACTCGGTAAAGAATTATTTCTCCGATATTAAGAAAGATATAAATTCCGGAAACGATAATGTTAGGATTTTATATTCGGAAAACTTAAATGAATATTTCGGAATGTTCAATAAAGCTATAAGAACAACCGATATACTGTGGACAAAACCGAGCGAGCTGTCTTTTTATGCGGGATTGGGAATCCCGGTTTTAATGAGTCCGCCGATAGGCTCCCAGGAGCAGTTTAACGCCACATGGCTGCTTGAGATTCAAGCCGGTATAAAACAGGAGAATCCCGAATATACCGATCAATGGCTGTTCGATTTCCTTAACAGCGGCAGGTTTGCCGAGGCGGCTTGGGCGGGATTCTTAAAATCCAGAAAGCTCGGTACTTATAAAATAACGGAGATTCTCGGGACAGGAAAAATGACTACCGAGGACTCGCCGGTAATGCGCTAGGCAAATATGGTATCCCAAAAAAAATATCTCCTTTTATACTTAAAAACAGGCGGGGGACACCTGGCCCCGGCCAAATCCATATCCAGATTTTTTGAAGAGAATTACGCCGGCGAGATAAAGCCCGTTCTCATAGACGGTTTTGAGAAAACCAATAAAATAATCAGGTATATTATTGAAGA
>JBJKOY010000020.1:0-2179 GCA_046706945.1 Ignavibacteriaceae bacterium
GGGTTGCCTCCTTTCAGGCGCACTACGTTAAAACCGAGCATTGATTTGTTTATTAAAATCTCTATAATTTTTTCCTGCTCGATTGGATGGTAGCCCGATTCTTTTCCGACGAAAATTTTTTCGCACCCTGTTTTACAATACGATAACAGATCGTTGTTAATCAACCTGTCGTACACAACAACATCGGCCTGTTTTAATTTATTTAAAGCTTTTAAAGTTATTAATTCCGGATCTCCCGGTCCCGCGCCCGCAATATAAACCTTTCCTGGCACCATCTTCTTCTCCTTTATACAACCCAAGATTAAATCGACATTTGTTTTGACCAAGAATCCTTGCATTCATGCAATCATGCATCCATGCTCTTCCACAAAATCTCACTCCCGTATTACTTTCATAAATGCCTGATCACTCCGATAATTAAAAATCCCGCGGTAACGACAAATACGATCAGAAATACCGCGATAAGGACGCTCGCCTGCCAATCGGTTTTTGCGGAAAGGGTCTGTTCGCGAACCATAATTCCGTTTATTATCTCCATTGTTTCCCTGCCTATCTGCTTAAACCGGGCATCGTACCCGGCTGTTTCGTCCCTGCTTAAATTACCCGAGCGGATTTGCGTAAAAAATTTTTGATACGTATCCGACATTGCCGAATAATCCGTACTTAACTTATCGACTTCCATACTGTCCAAAGCGTTCATTCCCTTCAGTTCACCGAAACATTGGTGGAAATTTTCTTTTGCCGTCTGCCATCTAAGGTACCTGTCCTCCGAAAAGCCTCTTATTAAAAGGTTCTTTTCTTCCCTTCTAAGTTGAAGTTCGGCTTCCTTAAGAGAGTGAACGGTATTTATTATCTTATTGCTTTTCTCGATCTGCTGCGTAAATATCCATCCCAGCGCTCCGCTGAAAACGATTAAGAGAATCATAACGGAAAAGGTGATGAAAATTTTCTTCTTTAATATTTTAGGATCACCCATTTTAATTCCCCGGATTATTGGAACAGGTTAATTCTCTTTGAAGAATTTTTTTAAGTAATACTGCGGACTTTTCGCTCCGTTTCCCGCAAGTATCTTTTCCCAGTCGGTTGAAATAAATTTTTTAAACATTGCTGATTTTTCATTTGCGGATTTTGCCGTTTTATCAGACAGCAGCTCCTTCCTGAATATGCCGGCCAGTTCAATAATATCCGAATAGACCGGCGGAATGAAGCCGTCCAATTTTTTCTTCATTTCTTTCGTATAAAAAGGGGCCTGCCCCTGCGAGGAAACCGATATTGTCAGGTTCCCGCGTTTTATATTTGCCGGTAAAATAAAATCGCAAAGAGGCGGATCATCGGCTACGTTGATTAAAATACCTTCTTCGGTGCAATCTCTGTGAATGATCTTATTCGTCTCATTGTTGTCGGTAGTACAGAAAACTATCTTAAAATTCTTAATATACTCCCTTGAGTACGATTTTTTTATAATTTTGATCTGATTTTTCTGCGCCAGTTCTTTTAACTGCACGCAAATCCTGGGCGAAAGAACTGTTATATCGGCATTGAATTCCTTAAGTGACGTAACTTTACGGCTGGCTACTTCCCCTCCGCCTATTACAAGGCAAGGAAATTTTTTTAGATTTATTAGAACCGGGAAAAAAATGGAAAATCCGTTCTTTTTCATAAAAGTATTCTTCTAATTGCATAAATTTTGACAAATGAACGCTAAAAAACAAAGAAGTTAGTAATTCTGTAATCCCGGTGTTGCAGATAATTTTACGGTAAAAAAAGTACTTTTTGGATACAAATGAGGAGATTTATGATGACAGTGACCGTTGGAAATAGCTAAATTTATTCAGTAAAAAGCAATAAAAACGTTATTTGTATGTTAAAACGGGGGCCGCTTTGCAAAATATTAAGAACCGGTTGAAAAAAGCCGTACTGTTATTTATCGGCCTCATGTACGGAAATTATCTGTTCAGAAAATTCGTAATGTTTGTTGCCGACAATTATCTTTACCGGCATATAGTTGAAAACGACGGTCATTACACCAGGGATATCAGATGCCGAAGGTACAGAATTATAACTAATCTAATATTTGCGCTCGAAAAGATCCAGACGAATAAAAACATTTCGGTCAATGTAAGGAAAAAAGTCCTGGATGTCTTTCTCGGCAATATTTTATTTCAAAAAAGGAAAGCAG
>JBJKOY010000021.1:0-8093 GCA_046706945.1 Ignavibacteriaceae bacterium
CAGATATTCGTCGCATACCCTGCCGGGTAAATACTTCATCTGGCGGAGGTAGAGTGTTTTCCAGATCTCGTGGTCCTCATCCGTATATTTCGGATATACAATCTTATCGTCTTCAGGTACCGCCCCGACCAACTTTTGCGGAAGGCAGCGGGGGTCAATTACTTGTTTTTCGGTTTTTGGGTATGCGGAAAAAGAATCGCTTGAATTTTTTTCTTCGTTCATCTTCTTCTCCTCCTAAGCAGGGCCAGTTTTTGTCGGGTCCGCTTTATTTATTTATAACCACGAGAAAAATTTAAGCATATCAAAATATGTGATAAGTTAAGCATTATTTTGTTACTTTTTCAGTAATTTGCATCACTAAAAAAACTAATTGATGCCGTTTGAATTTCGAATTCAATACGCGAAAATTCCCCGCAAACGGCTTCTTAATTAAGAAATTTTTAAAGGTACAATGTAATGTGCGGAAGATTCGAGACGGTACTTTCAGTGCAGTCGCTGTTTGCGCTTTTTAAGGAGAACGACGTAGACCTTCAGGTTTCCGTCACGGACCGGGCGGAAAAAACCGAGAACATTGCACCCGCGGAAAAAATATTTTCGATAAACTACTCGAATAGAAATTATATTTTATCGAGGACAAACTGGGGGATAAAATTTTCCGAAGATTCACCCCTGATTTTTAACTCCCGAATCGAAACCATTAAGACAAAGAATTTCTGGGGAAATATTTTCGACAAGAACCGCGCCCTTGTGCCGATGACCGGATTTTACGAATGGAAGAAAGAGAAAGCCAAAAAAATACCTTTCAGAATATTTTTGCCAGATGAGAAAATATTCTTTGTACCGGCTTTGTTTTATACGGATAAAAATAAGCATACCTATACTTCATTGATAACCACAACCCCCAATGATTTTATCAGACAGGTGCATCACAGGATGCCGGTAATATTAAGTATAAAACAAGGGATAAGTTACCTGGCCGCAGAAAAAGAAAAAATTTTAAATATGTGCGTCCCCTATGTAGGCGAAATGCGGATGGAAAAAGCGGACATTTAACAATTAAAAAAATTTTTGATTATAGATCTATTTATTAAGTCGAAAAATACCGCAGTTAATCGTCTGTATTACCGTTTAGGTATTTCTCCGCTTCTTCCAAAGTAGGGACATATTTTAATTTATACGATTCCAGAGGCAGCGAATTATTTGCAAACTGAATTAATCCTTCCTTAGAATCCCCTACTACTCTCACAACACGGTTGACTTTCTTTTCGATTAAAAATTTCATCAGTTCCTTAAGGACTATCCCGGCCTCATCCTGCCCGTGAATAAAACGGGAAATATCGTTGATAAAATCGAAATCGGGCCGCAATTCGTTTACTTCCTTCTCAAGCGCTTCCTGAATTTTTTTGGCTTCGACTATGGATATTATTCCGATCAGTGTAATATAAAGCCTGTTTTTCTTTACGTCTTTTTTAATTCTGTACATTATCGAAACCCTCTTCCCTAAATGCCGACAACGTAATATTATTTTACAAACATTTCAATGTAATTTTTAAAAACGGGGGATTAATATATGTTTACTTCTTCCGTCAGTGCTATACCGAATTTATCCCGTACCGATTTTTTAATTTTACCGGCAACATTTAAAATTTCTTCCCCGGATGCATTACCTAAGTTAATTAGAACAAGCGCCTGCTTATCGTGGACGCCTGTCTGCCCGAACTTTTTCCCTTTCCATCCGCATTTTTCAATAAGCCATCCGGCAGCGATTTTTATTTTATCGTCTTCGGCCGGAAATGTTGCCATCTCCGGGAACTCTTTTTTCAGAATTAGGTACTCTTCCCTGTCAATTACCGGATTTTTAAAGAAGCTTCCGGCATTCCCCGTTACTGCAGGATCCGGCAATTTTGCGCGCCGGATACTGCTGACCGCCTTGCTTACATCCTTAACGGTAATTTGCTTAATCCCGAGCCTTTCAAGTTCGCTTTTCAGCGAACCGTAAGAAATATCCGGCGAAGGGTTTTTTCTCAAGCTTAGCCGGATTTTAGTTATGACGAATTTGTCTTTTAATTCGTCTTTGAATATACTGCGCCTGTAACCGAACCGGCACTCTTCCGGTTCGAAAGTTTTTTTCCTACCGTCCGAAATAAAATATCCGTCGAGATTGCGGAATACGTTCTTCAGCTCCTGACCGTAAGCTCCGATGTTCTGAATAGGCGCAGCGCCGGCCGTCCCCGGAATCAGAGAAAGATTTTCCAGTCCGCCCCAGTTGTTGTCAACCGTAAAGTCGACAATATCGTTCCATACAGTACCCGCGCCTGCTTCCAGAATTACTCCGCCTGCATCTTCGGAGATTTTTTCAATACCGGAGATATTAACCTTTACCACCAATCCTTCGAAATCTCCCGTAAACAATATGTTGCTGCCGCCTCCCAAAACCAGTTTTTTATTTTCCTTGAAAACCGGCGAACGAAACAATTCCGCCAATTCTTCTTCCGAATTAATTCCGGCGAAGTATCCGGCACGGGCTTCGACCCCGAATGTATTAAGATCCTTTAACGAAAAATTTTCTTTGATTTTCATTTTACGCGAAATTTTTGCCACGGAAAATATACAAAATCGGAATTAAATATTAACCTTGATTTTTCGATTATCTTATATGTACGAAAGTTTTTAATCCCTTTGCCGCGCGAATAAAATTTATTTTTTACCTGATGTACAAATAGTATAAAGTTTTTATTACTTTATAATTTATAAAAATAGGGAATTTTTGATTGAATATTGAATTTAATTTTAATCAATCCGGAGTAATACCGTATAGAAGAAACGACCAGGGTTTAGAGATCCTGCTCATCACCACGATGAAGAAGAAGAAATGGATAATTCCGAAAGGTTATATTGAATTCAATCTCACGGCTTTCGAATCAGCTAAGAAAGAAGCTTACGAGGAGGCCGGAATTATAGGCGCCAACGAAACATTCGAGCTCGGATATTTTGAGAATCAAAAATCGATCGGCGTCTGCCATACCAAAATCTTTGCGCTCGAAGTAATCAAAGTACTGGAAAATTACCCCGATAAAAACGCGAGGAAAAGGAAGTGGTTTGAATCGAAAGAAGCCGCAAATACGGTAGCGATACCCGAAATCTCCAAGATGATTATTTCCCTGGAATCGAAATTAAAGAAATAATTCAGCAGTGTTCTTTCAGGCATTCCTCCACCGCATGCCTGATCGCGTCGTAGTCGTAGCCTTTTCCGGCCAAATAATTCATAAGTTTTAACTTAGTTTTTTCTTCATTCAATTTTGTACCGTCGATTGTCCTTAATTTCTTTTGAAGCAGCAATACGGCATTTCCGGCATCGTCCCGGCCGGTTAATTTTTTTATTAAGACAGCTTCGATAATTTCTACGTCGATTCCTTTTTTACGAAGCTCCGCTTCTAATTTTAATCTGCCCCATAATTTATTGTTAATATTTTCATCCGCGAACTGAACTGCAAATTCGTAGTCATTTAAATAATTTTTCTCCTTCAATTCCTCGATAACCTTTTCGATCAGCCTGTCCTCATAATCCTTTTGCCTTAATTTCAGTTTAAGTTCCTTCACCGAATGGAGACGTCTTCCGAGGTATCTGAAGGCTCTCTGCTTGAGAAAAAAAATGCGATTTTCTTCTACTAGAGATGAAAAAAGGTCTTCGGAAATTAAGTCTCCTTTCCTTAGACCGCTTTTCATAAATATCTCGTATGATAAAAACAGTACCTCATCGTTATCCAGGGCTACGGCAACGTTTTTATCGTTTTTTTTTGTTACGCTGATTATCCGCATTTAGTCTTAAATATTTATTTGGACGGCTTTTTCTCTTTGCCGGAATGTTTTTCTTCGACTACCTGTTTGGTTTCTTTCGTCATGCCGAGTTTGTCCTTCACATCTTTTAGAATCTTCTGGTACAGTTCCGGGATTTCCATTAATTTCTGCCTGAACTGTTCACGGCCCTGGAAACGGTCCTCGTCGTAAGTAAACCAGGCCCCGCTCTTTTTTATGATACCCAGGTTAACCGCAAAATCCAACAGGTCCCCGGATTTACTAATTCCTTCGTTGTATAGGATATCGAATTCAACTTCCTTAAAAGGAGGAGCAACCTTGCTTTTCACTATTTTGACCCTGGTACGGTTTCCCACAACGTCATTACCTTCCTTAATGGCGGCAATGCGTCTTATATCCAGTCGCACCGAAGCATAAAACTTTAAAGCATTGCCGCCGGTGGTTGTTTCAGGGTTGCCGAACATTACGCCTATTTTACTTCTCAACTGATTAATAAAAATTACCGAGGTTTTGGATTTTGATATTGCGCCGGTAAGTTTTCTCAACGCCTGCGACATCAGCCTTGCCTGCACAGCCATGGTTGCGTCGCCCATTTCTCCCTCGATTTCGGAACGGGGCACCAGTGCCGCAACGGAGTCGATAACGATAATATCGAGCGCGTTGCTCCGCACAAGGGTATCCGTTATTTCAAGCGCCTGTTCTCCGTAATCCGGCTGCGATAATAATAAATTAGCGGTGTCAACGCCCAGCCTCTTGGCATAGTTTACGTCAAGAGCATGTTCGGCATCTATGAAAGCCGCCAGACCGCCCGCTTTTTGCGCTTCCGCAATAATGTGGAGACATAAAGTCGTTTTTCCGCTTGATTCTGGACCGTATACTTCCGTTACTCTTCCTCTCGGCACCCCGCCGATCCCGAGAGCATAATCAAGCGACAGCGCACCTGTGGGAATTGCTTCCACATCGCTTATGACGCCGTCCCCGAGTTTCATAATCGAACCTTTCCCGTAGGCTTTTTCGATTGTGGAGATAGCGTCTTCTATTATTTTCATTTTTTGTTCTCTTTCAGAACTCATTTTACCTCCGAATCATTTTAAATTATAAATTTTAATTTTCGTATATACAGAGCCGGACCGCAGCAGTTCGCTCTTATACAACGCAACCGAACCTGCTTTAAATTTCACAGCAGGTATTTTATATTCCTCGAAACTTCCGACGAATTCGGCTCCTTCGTTCCCCTTGAGCCTTTTCAGAGTAAGATGAGGTTTGAACTTTCGTTTTTCAACAGGAATTGAAAATTCTTTTAAAAAGATATTCAATTTTTCGACAAGATCAAACACTTTATTTTCTATCCTCAAACCCATCCACAATACTTTTGCATTTTTCCCGTTATAAAAAAAACCGAACCCGGTAAGCTCGCAATCGAAGCTGTTGTAGTTTTTAACAAAATCGAGACTGCCGGCAATAGGATCTGTCAGTTCGTCGCTTACTTCGCCGATAAATTTCAACGTCACGTGAATTTTATCCGGCGGCTCCCATTTAAAGTTAGAGGCTTCGGGGAAGGCCTTATCTCTGAGCTCAAAGATAATTTTTTTTATATCGTCGGGAATTAACAAAGCCACAAATAATCTAGTCATCTAGCGAGATACCCAATATGTATCTTCTTACCATATCAAGAGCGGCTTGAGCGGTACGCTGTTTGTTTATGAGCCTGTCGTCTCCGAAATTAAATTTTTTAGCAGTACATACTTTATCGTCGCACAGTCCGATATAAACCAAACCGACCGGCTTGTCGGTCCCGCCGCCCGTGGGTCCCATTATGCCCGTAACTGCTAAGCCTATATCGGTTCCGCTTATGGCTTTAACTCCTTCGGCCATTTGCCTGGCTACTTCCAGGCTTACCGCGCCGAATTCCGCAATCGTATCCTCGTTCACCTTTAGGATTTCAACCTTCGATGCGTTGCTGTACGAAATTATTCCTCGTTCAAAATATTTACTGCTTCCGCTGATATTTGTAAGCATATTTGCAATAAGTCCGCCGGTACATGATTCGGCTACGGCAATTGTCAGACTGCGCTCTTCCAGGAGTCTTGCTAAAACCTGTTCCATCGGAATATCCGAACGGGAATAAATAAATCGGCCCGCCTTGCTTCTGATTCTTTGTTCAATCTCGACGAGCTTATTGTTTATTTCTTCGTCATTTTCTCCTCTCAGGGTAATTCTGAGCTTAACTCCGAACTGGCTCGGAAGAAAAGCCATTTTAGCACCGTCCAGCAGTTCGTCCAGGTTACCGAGTTTTTCGTAGAGGACAGACTCGGCGATTCCGGTAGTGAGAAGATTGAACTGGCGCTGTATGATATTTTGCTCCCCGAGTGAATCGACCAGCCGCGGGATTACGAACGATTCCATCATGGCTTTCATTTCGTACGGCACGCCCGGTAGAACTATAAATATTTTTTTATCCTTTTCTATCCACATTCCCGGCGCAGTTCCCATTGAATTCGGTATTACTTCGGCTATCTTCGGAACCAGGGCCTGGTCCTCGTTAACTTTCGTTACTTCCAGCTTTCTTTTATCGAAAAGGCTTTTAATATTTTCCAAAACCTCGTTGTTTTTTATCAGTTCGGTATGAAAAAATTTAACCACGCATGTTCTTGTCATATCGTCGTGAGTGGGTCCGAGTCCCCCGGTGACAATAACCGCGTCGTTGGCATCGAGGCAGGATTTAAATTCTTTCAGTATTTCTTCCTCTTCATCAGGCACTACTGAAGTCTTCCGCACAGTTATCTGGTTTCTAATCAATTGTTCGCCGATGAACGCGGCGTTGGTATTTACCGTCTGCCCTATTAAAATTTCATCGCCGATTGTGATTATATGTGCATTCATCATTTTCTCAAAATTAAATTTTAAATAATAGCTTATAAACAATCAAAATTAGTTGGACGGCTATGAGCGAATAAATCCCCGCGACGACATCGTCCATCATAATTCCGAGACCTCCCTTTAATTCTTCCAGCTTTCTGGCCGGGGCAGGTTTTATTATGTCCGATATTCTCCATGCTAAAAAAGCAAGTAAAGATACGGCCAATGTTTTAGGCAAAAACAATAAGGTAATCCACATTCCCACCATTTCATCTATTGTGCATTCGGCCGGGTCTTTGCCGTATATCTTTTCAAATTTATTGCCCACATAAATGCCGTAAAAAGTAAAAATAATAATTGAAGGAAGCAATACTGCAGGATTTTCAAACCCCGGAAGGTAATAGATCAACAATGCCGCCAGGCTGCCGAAAGTGCCCGAAGCATACGGAATATAGCCGGTGAAAAAACCGGAACCCAGCAATTTATCGAACCAATTAATTTTCACTGCTTAACAACGAAATAATTAAATGTCTGTTTTTGTAAATGTACGTTACTCCCGAATGAAACGTTATTGCGGTTATGAAAAGCATGGTATAATAAACAAAATGACCGTTCATCAATATTTCGAAGATTTTTTCATTCCCCCTATAGATCTGTTCGGTATTGAGTCCGACGTAGACCACCATCAAGTAATATAGGAATGCCATTTGAATAAAAGTCTTCCATTTCGCGTAATAACTGGTCGGGAAAGAATTCCCCTTATAATCTGAATAAACCCTGAGCCCGGTAATTACAAAATCCCTGAATATGATAATAACAACCATCCACAGCGGAACAATTTTAAGGATTACAAAACCGATAAACGCCCCGCTGGTAAGTATTTTATCAGCGAGAGGGTCCCAAAATTTACCCCAGGCCGTAATGTAATTGAATTTTCTGGCAAGCCACCCGTCGTACCAATCCGTTAAAGCGGCAATAATATAAACAGCCAGGGATATTTGTTTAAGCATCGGATCGTTTGAAAGAAAAAGCAACAGGAAAACCGGAGTCAAAATAATTCTTAAAACAGTAAGCTGATTTGGCAGTACCATAAATTAATTGCGGATAAATTATTTATTTGCAAGAGATTTTAAATAAGGGAATTCGTAAATACCGGTATTGTGACCGTCTTTCCAAGATATCGAAACCGCATAACTACCGACTTCTGTTAGCTTTGATATAGTCAATTGATCGCGAAAATATAAAGGTATAAAATTCTTACTCTGCCCGTCTCTGAAAGATGAGCATGTGGCGCACGGACAGAATCTCCTTAAGGTCTGGACAGTAATAATTGATTCTTCTCCGTCGTCCCATTTTATAAAAATTGATTCTTTTCCGATCGCCTTTATGAGTACCGGCCTCATCTAACGAATTTTCTC
>JBJKOY010000022.1:0-1744 GCA_046706945.1 Ignavibacteriaceae bacterium
TTAAGATAATGGAAAAAGGAATAGCCAACGAATTATCGGATATTATCGAATTTCTTAACCGGGAATACGCAGAGAACGATTTTAATAAGGCTGATTTTAAGGAAATCCAGTTGCTCGCAGGGAGCTGTACGACAGGCTGCGAGATAGTCGATCCCGGTCCTATCAGGAAAATACCTTTATACGATCAGAACATATCGCTATTAGTTAAATTCGCGATTAATTCTCAAGAATATATTAAACTTTTAAGTTGAATTTAATCGAAGGGTTTTTTCAAATATGAGCAGATGGGGCATAGTCGGAGGCGGAGTCCTCGGTATGACGCTGGCTCACCGGCTGGCGAATTCCGGGCATAACGTAACCATTTTGGAAGCGGGTTCCTCGCCGGGCGGTTTGTTAAGAAGCTGCAAACTGGACGACGTAGAATGGGATTGTTTTTATCATGTAATTTTAAAATCCGATCTTAATCTTCGTTCCCTTTTAAAAGAACTTAAACTGGAAGATAAAATAAACTGGGTCGAAACAAAAACAGGTTTTTATTCTTCCGGAAAATTATATTCCATGTCCAATATTCTGGAATATATGAAATTCCCGCTTCTAAACTTGCTCGATAAGTTCAGGCTGGGCCTTACCATTCTTTACGCTTCTCGCGAGAAAAATTGGCATAAACTGGAAAACATTCCTGTTGAGGATTGGTTAAAAAAGTGGTCCGGCAACAATACTTACCGTAAAATTTGGGCTCCTTTGCTGCGCGCTAAGCTGGGTGCCGACTATAAAAAAACTTCAGCGGCTTTTATTTGGGCTACAATCCAAAGAATGTATGCAGCAAGAAAATCCGGAATAAAAAAAGAAATGTTCGGATATATAGACGGCGGCTATAAAAGGATAATCAAAATTTTTATTGATAAGCTTAATGAAGAAAAAGTAAATATTAAAACGAATCATGCGGTTAAAAAAATTATAAAGCGTGAAAACGGTCAATTGGCCGTAGAGTTTTTCAACGGACAAAAGGAAATTTTTGATCAGGTAATCACTACGGTTCCTTCGTCATTCATACAGGAAATTTGTCCGGGAATATCCGATGAAGAAAAATTAAAACATAAAAATATTAAATACCTCGGAGTAATTTGTGCATCGCTTTTATTACGGAAATCTCTCGCAGGATATTATATAACAAATATTACGGATGAAAATATTCCTTTTACCGGGATAATTGAAATGTCCGCACTTGTGGATAAAATTCAGTTCGGGGGAAACGCCCTGGTTTACTTGCCAAAATATCTGGAGTCCAGTAACGATGATTTTTTGCTTTCCGACGAGGAAATTAAACAGAAATTTTTCGATGCATTGCTAAAAATGTACCCTCATTTGCGATATGAAGACTTGCTTGCCATAAATGTAGCAAGAGCCAAATACGTATTCGCACTACCAACAATAAAGTATTCGCAAAAACTTCCTCCGATATCTTCTTCGGTTCCGGGATTACACATAATTAATACAACGCATATAGTAAACGGAACACTCAACGTTAACGAAACGATTAACCTCGCGGATACTTCCCTCCGAAAAATCCTACATGGTCAAAATAATCAAAACCCAGTGTCTAAAGTTTTCGATAGAATCAATGCGTAATGCGTACGAAAGATTTATTATTAATGAAAGTTTCATTCTCTATTATCTGCGTAAAGGGGTGACATGGGAAATTTTGAGTATATCACGGGATATTTTAATAAACATAAAGTAACAT
>JBJKOY010000023.1:0-42466 GCA_046706945.1 Ignavibacteriaceae bacterium
AAACGTAATTTTAATTTGATTTCTGAAATACCGGATTTGAAAAAATACAATAAAAATTTGAATAAATTTAATGTAAACTAATAATTGAAGACCGTAAAATCAATAAAAACAATAAAATAATATAAAAATAACATTAAAATATCGTTATCTTTAAAAACTGAGTATTTTATCTTGTATTCTGAATTCCGTCTATAATGTAGAAAGTATTTCAGTATAATATTTATTATCTTATATGGATTCTTTAAAGGGAATTATAATTTCAAGGAACGTAATTATTTACGGAATATCCATAAAGTATATACGGAAAAAATGTCGATAAGAGAAATTGCCAAAAGAGCGAAAGTTTCAATCGGAACTGTAGATAGAGTTTTAAATAACAGGGGAAGGGTCTCACAGGAAACAAAAAAAACAATACTGAGAATAATTAAAGAAACAAATTACCAGCCTAATATTTATGCTAGAAATCTCTCATTATCGAAAGAATTTCATTTCTCAATATTGATTCCGGAGCTTTCCCAGGATTGTAACTACTGGAAGCTGCATAAGAAGGGGATTGATAAAGCCTTAAAAGAATTAATCCCGAATAAAGTCATCGGTAAAATATTTTATTTCAGCAGATATTCGGAACCTTCTCTTCATAAAGCCTATGTCAAAATGATAAAGGAAAGACCCGACGGAGTTATAATTGCACCGGTCTTGGAGTCAAAAACCAAAGAACTTTTAGAGGATATTAATAAAAATATTCCTTTTGTATTTATCGATTCGGATATTCCGGAACAAAGAAATTGTGCTTCGATTATCCAGGATTCTTACCAAAGCGGCGTGCTCGCGGCAAAACTGATGAACATGATTATGAATAACAAAGGAGAGGTAGCCGTTGTTAAAGTTATGCCTGACGATTTTCATATAATCGAAAGAATAAAAGGATTTAAATCCTTCTTGGAGGACAAAAGTATTAATATATCTTCCTTTGAAGTCAACAGCAACAATCCGAATGAATTCGAATTGATCACGAAACAACTTTTAAACCAAGTAAAAAACCTAAAAGGCGTTTTCGTTTCCAACGTTTGGGTTCATGCGGTGGCGAAAAACATAAGGAAACTGAATTCCCGTTCTAAAATTTACGTTATAGGATACGACCTGGTAGAGGAAAACGTAATGCAAATAGAAAACAATTCGATAGACTTTATAATCAGCCAAAGACCCGAACTGCAGAGTTATGAAGCCGTATATGCGCTTTTTAAAAAAATTGTATTAAGAGAACGGATTAAAGGTAAAATTAAGACGCCGATCGATAT
Organism: Ignavibacteriaceae bacterium; assembly: GCA_046706945.1. Classification (GTDB taxonomy): domain Bacteria; phylum Bacteroidota; class Ignavibacteria; order Ignavibacteriales; family Ignavibacteriaceae; genus FEN-1297. Next base: position 1,299 of record JBJKOY010000023.1, read on the forward strand.
CATAACAAAGGAAAACCTTGCTTATTACAGCGAGAAGATGTGAAACTCCGTGTCCGGGATTATCAAATAAAAATAAATTTTAATAACAAAAATTCTTGTGATAATTATTCTTTTTGGTCCAAACAATAAACAATAAATAAAAAGAGGTTTATATGAAAAAAGAAAATTTAAACAATGCGGCTTTAATGGGGACAATATTTTTTATATTTACATTTGTATTTATAATCGGCTGTTCTAATTCTTCCCAAAAAAAAGGAGGCGAAATGAGCAAGGAAGAGATGACGAAAGAACTTTGGGGTAAGATAGGTAATAAGGATATCTACCTATTTACTCTTGAAAACAAGAACGGTATGAAAGCTACAATTACCAATTACGGGGGAATATTGACTTCATTGTACGCGCCGGATACAAATGGAAACTTCGACGACGTTGTGCTGGGATTTGACAGCCTGGGAGGTTATACTTCGGATTACTATGTAAACCATTGTCCTTACTTCGGAGCTCTAATCGGCCGTTACGGGAACCGCATTGCCAAGGGAGAATTTAAATTAGACGGAAAAATCTATAAGCTTCCGAAGAACGACGGGATGAATACTCTCCACGGCGGTACGAAAGGCTTCGATAAACGAGTATGGAATGCCGATACGATGTCGACGAGCGAAGGACCGGCCGTAAAATTATCTTATTTAAGCAAGGACGGGGAGGAAGGGTTCCCCGGGAATTTAAACGTGACGGTTGTTTATACGCTGACCAACAGTAACGAGTTAAAGATACATTATGAAGCTACGACCGACAAGCCAACCGTAGTGAATTTAACGCATCACAGTTATTTTAATTTATCGGGACAAGGCAACGGTAATATTCTTAACGAGGAATTAATGCTGAACGCCGATAAATATACTCCCGTGAACAAGAACCTGATTCCGACGGGACAAATAAAAGATGTCGCCGGAACTCCTTTCGATTTCAGAAAGTTCGAAACCATCGGTTCGAGGATCGACAATGTCCCTGGCGGATACGATATAAATTTTGTATTGAACGACCAGAATACGGGCATGAGGTGGGCCGCAAAAGTGTACGACCCCGCAAGCAAGCGTGAAATGGAAGTTTTTACGGATCAGCCCGGAATTCAATTTTATACGGGTAATTTTCTCGACGGAACTTTAACCGGAAAAGGCGGAAAGAAATACGAGAAGCATTACGCGTTCTGCCTCGAGACCCAGCATTATCCGGATTCGCCGAATGAGCCTAAGTTCCCTTCAACTGTTTTGAACCCGGGAAGTACTTACAGTACAACGACTATTTATAAGTTCTCGGTGAAAAAGTAAAAATCGCGAACCACGGGATTGATAATTATTTACGGCATCGAGCTTGCCGGACACTTTATTTGGATGTAAAATAAATGTACGGGCAAGCTCGATCAAGATTTAGAGGAAAGAAAATTTAGCCGTGTCCCAATATGCAAATTAACTTCATTGTTCGATCCTGCCCGTATGTACAGTAGGGAAGGGCGAGGCGTTGCCCCTGAATTGTCGAGGCGGATAGTTTGTTCTAGAGGAGATTTAAGCAAATTAGAACGCTGTTGAAATTTACAAATCAAAATTTCAGCGTAAAAACAGTTTCTTTATCCGGTAATGAATTAACGGATATGCTTCCTTTGTGTGCCCGCATTATTTGTTTGGAAAGGCTTAAGCCGATGCCCGATCCTTCCTGCCGCGTAGTAAAAAAAGGAATGAAAATTTTATCATGCAATTCTTCCGGTATCCCCGCACCGTTGTCGATGACCTGAATGACGGTATTGCCTTTGTTATCAAGCTTACCCGACAGTCTGATTTCCGGTTTCGGCGTATTGTATTTTGCGTTTAGCGAATTCAGAATAAGGTTAATAAGCACCTGTTCCAGCAGGTCGGGATCGGCCGTAACTTCAAGATTTGCGGGATCTACCCTATGCTCAAAATTTATGTTTTTCGAAGAGATCTGTTCGCGCAGTAAACTATATACCCTGTCGAATAAAGTCGATATCTTAATTATCCGGAAATTCGGTGCCGGAACACGGTTTAGGTTTCTGTAATCGTCGACGAAATGAATTAGTCCTTTGCTTCTTTTTTCTATTGTATTCAGGGCATTCTTGATATCCTCAATACTCTCTTTGGAAAGAATATTTCCCGACCCGTCGATCATATTGTTTACCGTCGAAGATAGTGATACGATAGGGGTAATTGAATTCATAATCTCATGCGTAAGAACCCGGATCAAATTCTGCCACGCCTCCATCTCTTTTTCTTCGAGTTCGCTTTGAATATTATTTAATGAGACAAGTATAATATGTTTGTCTCTCATTTTGAATTCCGCGCCGTAAATAGCAAGCTGCAGGAGATCGCTGTTGTCTGCCACCTTAACCAGGATTTTTTCACCCGCTCTAATCTTTTTTAAAGCAGCCAGCAGTTTTTTGCTCTTGGATTCGAGATCCGCAATATTTCTAAGCGCCTGGATGCGCAGAATTTTTTTCGTGGCATTGTTTATCAGCTCCACGTTTCCGTCCAAAGTATAGGCTAATATGCCTACATTTATGTGCTGAACGATAGTCTGGAGATACCTGTAATTTTCCTCCTTCTCCTGTCTGGTTTTTTTAAAATCGTTTATCACGTCAGTTAGCGAACTGCTTAATTCTTCGAAGCCGGTCCCCGTTATGTTTGTTTTAAAGTTTTGAGTAAAATCCGAATAGCGTATCGAACTGAAAAAGCGGGCCAGTTCCCTGTTGGTAACCTGAACGTATTTTATTATTGAATAGATTTGAAAAATAATTATCAAAAAAATAATAATAACGGTAACGTCGACGGAAATGTTTCGCACAAGGTAGAAAAATAAAAAAATTGTCAGGCACAGAAGGATTATTCTGACCGTAATATTTAAACCGAACTTTCTATAGACCATATTTTTCCAATCTTCTGTACAGCGAAGCCCTGGTCAAACCGAGTTCCTTGGCGGCCTTGGTCAGGTTGCCGTTGTATTTATCTATAGCTTTAACTATAAGCATTTTTTCAACTTCTTCAATGTCGTAGTTGTTTAATGTCAGATTGTCGGTCTTAATATCCTGCGCGGAAAAGTAAAAATCCTCGGGCTGCAGAACCGGGGCATCGTTCATAATTATTACTCTTTCAACGGTATGCTGAAGTTCCCTGACATTTCCCGGCCAATGGTATCTTTCGAGTCTTGTCAACGCACCCGGGTTGATCTCCTTCAGCGGCTTGTTGTACTTTTTACAGTATATGTTTAGAAAATGCCTTGCGAGAAGAGGAATATCTTCCGTGCGTTTCCTTAGAGGAGGGAGTTTGATTTCAACCGTATTTATTCTGTACAGCAAATCCTGTCTGAAATATTTTTCGGATTTTAGGTCTTCGATGGGTTTGTTAGTTGCGCAAATTAATCTTATGTCTATAGGCTTGGCCTTGTTGGAACCTAACCTGGTTACCTGCCTGTTCTGGATGACGTTGAGAAGCTTCATCTGGAGATTGGGAGAAAGATTGCCGATTTCGTCCAGGAACAGGGTGCCGCCCGAAGCAATTTCGAACCTTCCTGCTTTATCTTCTTTTGCGTCCGTAAAGGCGCCTTTCATATATCCGAACAGTTCGCTCTCGAAAAGAGATTCGCTGATCGAACCCAAATCTACGTTTAAGAAAATTTCATTTCTCCTGTCCGACTGCCGGTGTATTGCACGGGCAACGAGTTCTTTTCCCGTTCCGTTTTCGCCCAGGATTAATACGTTGGCATCCGTCGATGCCACTTTTTGAATTGCGTTAAAGACTTTTTGAATCTCGTCCGAAACCCCTATAATCTCGTGAAACTGCTGGTCGATATCCTCGCTTAATTGTTTTTGCCGGGAGAGGAGGTCGTCTATTTTTTGTTTTGACTGGCTTAATTTTACTGCGGATGAAACCGTAGCAAGCAGTTTTTCGTTTTGCCACGGTTTCAAAACGAAATCGGTGGCGCCGTCTTTTATGGCTTTTACCGCCATCTCTATTGTACCGAATGCGGTAATAAGTATGACGACTGCCGATGGGTCTATTTCAAGTATCTTTTTCAGCCAGTTGAACCCTTCGATTCCGCTGGTGGCGTTGCCTGAAAAATTCATATCCAGCAAGATTATATCGTATTGTTCTTCTTTAAGTATCGAAGGAACCTGTTCAGGATTCTTTTCAATCCTTACGATAGGATAATGTTGTTTTAATAACAGTCTTGCGGAAAACAATACATCTTCGTCGTCGTCGACGATTAATACTTTCCCCGATTTCGGATTCATGACCAATCCAAGAATTTTTTTGAAATAAATAATTAATTAATGAGAAGTCGTCTGATTCAAATAGAGCAATTATTATTCCCTGTTAAAGGGCGGATATCAATACAAAAAAAATGAAACGAAATTAAATACCGTCCGCTTACGGACGCAATTGTCCGCCAGCGAACACTACTAAATTTGGTTTTTATTCTTTTAAAATCAATAAAGAATTGTATAAACCCATATGAATACTCTTAAACATCAATTATAATTAGTTCCCGAAACAGCGAGTTTAAAGACATGAATGCATGGTTGCATGCTTGCTTGAGCCATTTCAAACTTGAATGAATAAATTGCTCTTGATAGTAATCCCGGACCTAAAAAACATATTATTTAACGATTCTTCTCTGATTAATACAAAAATAATATTAAATTAATCAATATATATTCAATATATTCTTTTTGAGTAGTTCGCGATATAAAGCAATCAATTAAGTATAATCGTCTAGGCAAATATTCTCTAGAAAAGTTGCCTATTATAAACAGGGGTGCTGATGAAACAAAGAATATCGCATCAATTATTCCTAGCATATCTTATTTCGCTGATACGTTCCATAAATTCTAAGCTCAATCGTTCGATTGCGGACACTATTGTCCGCCAGCGTACATTAAGAGTTATATTTTTCTATAATTCGGGCAAGAATTTATTTTATTTATAGAACCGTTCATCAAAAATGGGGCAGGAAATTGTTTTAATTACAATTCGTTTTTATGTACCGTAATTCATTCATCACTAAAAAGTTATTTTTGATTAAAATGCGCGCAAATTGAGGCATACAAATTGTTTAACTCTGCCGGGGAGTCAAAAAATAAAATAAACATAAACGGAAATCTAAAATTGCGGTGCCACTTTGGATAGAAAAATAGAAAAAAAACCAATATACAAGAAAGTAAAGTTCTGGGTGTATTCAGGCGGAGCTGTGTTGTTTATGATCCTTATAGCGATGATAATAACCGATACGGGATCAAAACTTAATGTCGAAGCCGATAAGATAACCGTCTCCACCGTTCACGAGGGAGATTTTCAGGAATTCATACCGGTATCGGGAACCGTTCTGCCTAAGAATACATATTACTTGGATGCCATATTGGGCGGTATTGTAGAGCAAAAATATATTGAAGAAGGAACAATGGTAAAAAAGGGAGACAAAATTTTAAAATTGTCGAACCCTAATCTTCAATTAAGCGCTTTACAAAACGAAGCGGCTACATATCAGCAAATAAATGAAGCCAGAAACACACGTTTGCAGATCGAACAAAACAGCATTGCCCTGCAAACTCAGCTTGTCGATGCCAACTTCAGCTACATCAACTCTGAACAGCTTTATAAAAGAGAAAAAATAATGTGGGAAAAGAAACTGGTTTCCCAGCAGGAATTCGAACAGGTCCGTGATAAATACTCTCACGATGAAGAACAATTGAGACTTACAAGACAGAACTTTGTTCAGGATTCAATTTTGAAGCATTCACAGTTAACTCAAATAACTACGGCAATAGACAGACTTCAAAAGAACCTTGAATTAATCAGGGAAAATTTAGAAAATCTGACGGTAAGAGCGCCTATCAGCGGCCAGCTCACGGCTCTCAATGCCGAAACCGGTCAGTCAAAATCTCCCGGCGATCAACTTGGACAAATAGACGCAATGGACGGATTTAAGGTAAGAGCCGACATCGACGAATTTTATATTGCAAGGGTTGTAAAAGGACTTCATGCTACTGTAGATATAGACGGAAAGGATTATAAGCTGCTGGTAATAAAAGTATTTCCTGAGGTCAAGGACGGAAAATTTCAGGTCGATATGAATTTTGACGGAGAAGTACCGGACGGAATAAGAAGAGGACAGACTCTTCAGATAAGGCTGCAGCTTAGCGATCGTACAAAAGCGTTGTTACTTGCCCGCGGCGGATTTTATCAGAAGACGGGAGGACAGTGGGTATTCGTTCTGAATAAAAGCGGCAACGAAGCCGTAAAACGGAATATTAGCCTTGGAAGACAAAATCCGGATTACTTTGAAGTATTAAGCGGATTAAAATCCGGTGATAAAGTCGTTACATCATCATACGATAATTTCGGTGATGTGGATAAATTGATTATAAAATAACGGAAATTAAAAAAAAGTTAATATCATAAATTAAAAAGCTGAACGCTGAGAGCTAAAAGCCGAAAGCTATAAACAAGGAGAAGACAATGATCAGAACAAATAACCTGCAGAAGATCTACACAACCGAAGAGGTTGAGACCATTGCATTGGATAACGTGAACATAGAGATAAACGAAAAAGAATTCGTGGCGATTATGGGGCCTTCCGGCTGCGGAAAGTCTACGCTGCTGAATATTTTCGGACTGCTGGACAATCCAAGCGGCGGTGAGTATCATTTCCTCGGAGAGGAAGTTTCAAAATACTCGGAGAGACAGCGTGCCTCAATGAGAAAAGCCAATATCGGTTTTGTATTCCAGAGTTTTAATTTAATAGACGAGTTAACCGTTTACGAGAATGTAGAACTGCCTCTTCTTTATCTGGGAACATCTGCCAACGACAGGAAAAAAATGGTCGACGACGTCCTGGAAAGAATGCAGATCATGCACCGGCGCGATCATTTCCCGCAGCAGTTATCGGGAGGCCAGCAGCAGCGTGTAGCCGTTTCAAGAGCGGTTGTCGCCAAGCCGAAATTAATACTTGCTGACGAACCTACCGGTAAACTTGATTCCGCCAACGGCGAAGAGGTAATGAACATATTGACACAGTTGAATGAGGAAGGCACCACCATATTAATGGTAACGCACTCTCCGCATGATTCGGAATTCGCTCACCGTATTATTCACTTGTTCGACGGACACGTGGTCACGGAAAATTACAAAGAACGCTTCCATGTTTAGCGAAAAAAAGGGAGATAAAAAATGATCAGATTACAGAATATTGAAAAATTTTATAACAATAAATTCATCAAAACATACGTTTTGAGAAATATTAATCTCGAAATCAAAGAAGGCGAATTTATTTCCGTGATGGGGCCTTCTGGATCCGGCAAAACAACCTTATTAAATATTATGGGAATGCTGGACACGCCTTCCGACGGCGAATATTTTTTCTACGACGAACCCGTTCATAAGATGAGCGAAAAAAAATTATCCGAGCTTCATAAAATGCATATCGGCTTCGTCTTTCAGCAGTATCATTTAATTGATGAGTTAACGGTCTATGAAAATCTTGAAACTCCTCTGCTATACCAGAAAATTAAAACAAACGAAAGAAAGGGCAGGGTTGCGGAAACTCTCGACAGGTTCAATATAGTCGCAAAGAAAGACCTGTTCCCCAACCAGCTTTCCGGCGGCCAGCAGCAGCTAGTAGCAATTGCACGGGCCATCATAGCAAAACCGAAGTTAATTTTAGCGGACGAACCCACAGGCAACCTGCATTCGGACCAGGGGAAAGAAATTATGGAGATTTTAAAAAAGTTGAACGATGAGGGAACGACGATTGTTCAGGTTACGCATTCCGAAACAAATGCAGCTTACGGTCATAGGATAATAAAATTAAAAGACGGGTGGATTGAGCGCTGAATACTAGGCGAAGAGAGCAGAGAGCAAAAAGCAGGGGCTAAGAGCAGAGAGCAAAGAGCAGAGAGCAAAGAGTAGAGAGCAAAGAGTAGAGAGCAAAGAGTAGAGAGTGAGGGGCAAAGAGTAGAGAGTAAGGGGCAGAGTGAAGAGACCAAAGAGTATTTAATGATGATTGCGATGTAAATCTTCTATTTATATCAAGGATGAATTTTATTGAAACATTAAAATAGCAACATTATTCGCTCGGCGCCGTTCTTTAGGCGCTTTGCATTCCGGAAGTAAAGGGAGAGGCCAGATGCTGAAAAATTATTTACTGATCGCATTAAGAAATATTAAAAGGGACAAATTATTTTCAATAATTAACGTAGTCGGTCTGGCCGTCGGTATTACTTGTTTTATTACTTTATTGGCCTTTATTTTATATGAATTCAGTTATGATACTTTTAATAGAAAAGCCGACCGAATTTACCGCGTTTATGTTCATACCGATATAAATAATATCGAATCTAATAATTCTAAGACTGCCGCGCCTCTCGGTGCTACACTTCTTCGCGAATTTCCCGAAGTAGAGAATTATACTAGGATAGGGTACTTCGGGGCCCATAAATTTAGATATAAGGAAAATATATTTAAAGAATGGGATGTTTATACCGCAGATTCAACTTATTTTGAAGTCTTTACGCTGCCGATTTTATACGGTAATCCGAAAACCGCTCTTGTTCATCCAAAATCCATTGTTCTAACAGAAACAATGTCGAAAAAATATTTCGGCAATCAAAATCCGGTCGGCAAGTCTTTAATAGCAGATGACAGCAACGCATTTATGGTGACCGGGGTAATGAAAGACTTCCCGGAGAATTCGCATTTCAGGTGTAATTTCCTTGTATCAATGTCCACATATACTATTTCTCAAAGAAACTACTGGCTGGATTTATGGTACACGACTTATATCGTTCTGAAAAAAGGGACCGATCCCAGTCAGATAGATAACAAAATGAAAAAAATTGTAATGGATTACGTCGGTCCTCAGGGCGAAGCAGTTCTCGGAGTATCTCTCAAAGATTTTTTTGCAAAAGGAAACAGTTACGCCTTTTATCTTCAGCCGTTGAAATCTATTCATTTATATTCTCAACGCGATTACGGAATTGATCTGAATACGGAATGGAGCAGTGTGGACAGCAGCGACATAGAATATATTTACATTTTCTCCGCTGTAGCTGTTTTTATCCTTTTAATAGCAATCATAAATTTTATGAATCTGGCGACGGCAAGGTCCGAAAAAAGGGGCAAGGAAGTAGGAATAAGAAAAACTCTCGGTTCGAACAGATCCAGGCTTGTCTTACAGTTTATAACAGAATCAGTTTTGATGAGTTTTATCGCGGTATTGATTGCGGTCTTTCTGCTTCAAATAATTTTACCGTTGTTCGGTAAATTTGTGGAAAGGGGTCTATCGATCGAATATTTCTTTAACATTTATACAATTCCAGCTCTTCTTATTTTTATTTTATTGATAGGGACGCTTGCCGGCAGTTATCCCGCTTTTTATTTGTCGTCTTTTCAACCCAGCCATATCCTTAAATCAAGCTCCGGAAAAACCGGCAAAAAGCATTTGCTCAGGAGCGCTCTTGTTATTTTACAATTTTCCATTTCGATAACATTAATAATCGGGACATTGATTATTAATGACCAGCTCGATTTTATCCGGAATAAAAACCTCGGATTTAACAAAGCACATTTACTTACGATTTATAATGCCGACGCTTTAGGAACCAAACTTGGAGCATTTAAAAACGAATTGCAAAAAAATCCAGGCATAACATCAATTACAAAATCTTCGGTTATGTTTCAAACAGGAATCCCCGGGAACGGATACCTTTATAACAGAAATACCGGCACCGATGTTATATCCTTCCAGTATCTGGATGTTGATTATGATTTCTTAAAAACATATCAGATAAAATTGTTGTCGGGCAGGTTTTTCTCAAAAGAATTTCCTTCCGATACTTTAGCCGCAGTAATAAATGAAGCCGCCGTAAAAGAATGTTCCGCGAAGGATCCTATCGGGAAAACGTTAAAGAAAATAGGCCTTAACGGCGACGATAAGACATATACAATAATCGGTGTAATAAATAATTTCAATTATGAATCATTGCATCAAAAAATAAGACCGCTTGTTCTTCACTTAAGCAAAGTAAAACAGCCGGGAAGTAATTTGACCGTAAGAGTTAAATCGGCAAACCTTCCTGGCACTATAGGTTACATTAAAAAAGTATGGAATCAGGTAACAAATAATGAAAGGTTCGGTTACGATTTTTTAGATAAAAATTTGGAACGCCTTTATGTTACCGAAGAAAAAACAGGGCAAATTACGACGGTTTTTTCATTGCTGGCATTGTTTATTGCATGTCTGGGCTTGTTCGGTTTGGCTGCTTTTATTACCGAACAGAGGACAAAGGAAATAGGAGTAAGGAAAGTAGTAGGCGCTTCTGTAACCGATATCGTGATGCTCCTGTCTAAAGAGTTCACAGGATGGGTTGTACTTGCCAATATTATCGCCTGGCCGGTCGCTTATTTTGTGATGAATAACTGGCTAAGAAATTTTGCATACAGGATAAATTTAAATTGGACGGTGTTCATATTGGCCGGTGCGATTGCACTGCTGATTGCGCTGGCTACCGTAAGCTACCAGTCAATTAAAGCGGCAACGGTGAATCCGGTTAAATCGCTCAAGTATGAATAGTTCAGATAGCACGGGCGTAGAGCAAAGTGCTTGAATGATGAAACGGGATACTCGATACTTGATAAATAAATATAAGAATGCATGATTGCATGAAAGACAAAACGTCAATGGCCAATAATAAATTAGAGGCCGGACGCAGGCGGTAAACGGGGATACAATTATGTTAAAAAATTATTTAAAAATAGCCTCAAGAAATCTTTTAAAACACAGAGCTTACTCGCTTATTAATATATTCGGATTAGCAATAGGAGTCGCGTGCTGTCTGCTTATACTTCTTTATATACAGGACGAATTAAGTTACGACCGGTTTCACAAAAATGCCGACCGTATCTACAGGATAAACTCGGATTTAAAGTTCGGCAGTACCGAACTGCAAATACCTGTTTGTTCCGATATGATGGGGCCTATACTCAAAAAAGATTATCCCCAGGTTGAAGAATTTACGCGCATTTACTACTACGGGGGGGAAAAGTTAATTAAAAAAGGAAATGAATTTAACACCGAAAGAAACGTAGCTTATGCCGATTCCACATTCTTCAAGGTTTTTACATTCCCCGCGGTTTCGGGTAATACCGACAGAGTGTTAAACGAACCAAATACCGTTGTTATAAGCGAATCGATTGCGAAAAAATATTTCGGAACTTCTCAAGCAGCCGGTAAAATTATTGTAACGAACGACGGGCCGAATTCGATATACAAGGTTACTGCGGTAATTAAAGATATGCCGACCGATTCCCATTTCCGTTTCAACTTTATCTTCCCGATGCAGAACCTGAATTATAATTGGGGAAATTTTATTTCGCTTAATTTTCATACTTACCTGCTTCTAAAGAAAGGAACGGATTACAAAGAATTCCAAAAAAATTTCAGGCAGTACAATGCCGAATACGTTTTCCCGTTTGCCAAGCAGTTAATGCACATCCAGAGTATGGAGCAGTTTGAAAAAGAAGGGAATAAAATCGAACACTCATTAATTCCGGTTACCGAGATTCATTTATATTCAAACAGGGCACAGGAAATAACCCCCAGCGGCAACATTCAATATGTTTATATTTTTTCCGCGGTAGCTTTATTTATTCTTCTGATCGCGTGCGTTAATTTTATGAATCTCACTACCGCGCGTTCCGCAAACAGGGCAAGGGAAGTCGGCATTCGCAAAGTGCTCGGAACGGAAAAGAAAAATTTAATAATTCAATTTCTTGTCGAATCGACCTTGCTTGCTTTTATTTCAATAATAATTTCTCTTGCGATAGTCTGCCTTTCGCTGCCCGCATTCGGTCACCTGGCGGGGAAGGAATTACAATTAAAGAATCTTGCTTCTTCATTTGTTCTGCCATTTATAATAGCTCTTCCGTTCTTTATAGGTATAACCGCGGGAAGTTATCCGGCATTTTATCTTTCGGCATTTAAACCGGCATTAATTATAAAAGGCAAAACCTTAACGGGTTCGGGAAGCAGGAGGCTGAGAAGCGCTCTTGTCGTTTTTCAGTTCGTTACATCTATTATTCTAATTACGGGTACTTTGATTATTTATAACCAGCTTAATTATATCCAGGATAAAAATCTGGGTTACAGGAAAGACCAGGTATTGATTGTTAATGACGCGTATACGCTCGGGAAAAATGCGGAAGTTTTTAAGAATGAAATGCTCCGCGTACCGGGCGTTATCGACGGAACACTGACCGGGTTCCTTCCGATCCCTTCACATAGAAATTTCACAGGCTTCTTTAAAGACGCTACCATGGACTCGAAGGACGGATTTACTATGCAGAAATGGGAAGTAGATTATGATTATTTCAAGACTCTCGGTATACAATTGCTGAAAGGACGCTTTTTCTCTAGGGATTTCGGCACCGATTCTACCGCTATTATTATTAACGAAACAACCGCGAAACAATTGGGTTATGAAGATCCTGTCGGCAAAAAGATATATACATTTAAGATAAATGAAAAATACAATAATTATCATATAATCGGAGTAGTCAAGAATTTCAATTTCGAGTCATTGAAACAGAATATCGGCCCTTTATGTTTTGTGCTCGGCAGAAATACCGGACTCATTTCTTTTAAGGTTAAAGCAGCAAACGTTGCGAGTATTATTAATGAAGCAAGAATTAAATGGAAGAGAATGGCTGCTTCAATGCCTTTTAGTTACAGGTTCATGGACGAATCTTTTAACGAAATGTATAAAACAGAACGGCGTACGGGGATTACCGCGCTTACTTTTACCGTCCTGGCGATACTTGTAGCGTGTCTCGGATTGTTCGGATTAGCGGCATTCTTAGCGGAACAAAAAACGAAAGAGATAGGGGTGAGAAAAGTTCTGGGCGCCTCCGTTCCGTCCATACTGGTTCTGCTTTCGAAGGAATTTTTAAAGTGGATCGTTGTCGCAAATATAATTGCATGGCCGATAGCTTATTATATAATGAACAACTGGCTGGAAAATTTTGCTTTCAGAATCGGTATATCGGTTTGGATTTTTATAGTATCCGGTGCAGCCGCAGTTATAATTTCAATTGCAACGATCAGCATTCAGGCTGTAAAAGCGGCAACGGCTAATCCGGTAAAATCATTAAGATACGAATGAGCAAAGAGAAAAGTAAAAAGCGAAAAGATGCGCTTAATTTAATAGTGGAATTATTAAATAATATTATTGATCCTGGATAATGGTTTCAAAGTTTGAAATGCCTTCAAAATACCCTGTGCGTCAAGCTCAGTTCACTGCGCATTATGCTCGACGCACCAGGCTCTTTGCACTATGCACTATGCTCTTAGCCCTATGCCGTTAAAAAGGAGAAACCATGTTAAGAAATTACTTCAAAATAGCTCTAAGAAATCTTCTAAAATATAAATCATATTCTCTTATAAATATATTCGGGCTTGCAATCGGCGTCGCGGCTTGCATCCTTATACTGCTATACGTTAACGATGAGCTAAGTTACGATAAATATAATCGGAAAGCGGAAAGGACATACAGACTTTACGCGAAAGTGATAATGCAGGAACGTGAAATGAAGATGGCCGTTACGCCTGCTCCGGCGGGTGCTACGTTTGTTCACGATTTCCCTGAAGTCGTTCAGTATGCCAGGCTACTTCCCAACGCAAATATGTTGATCAGGTACAAAGAAAATGTATTCAACGAGACCCGGTTTTTCTGGGCCGATTCAACTTTATTCGATGTATTTACGATTCCTTTTATAGAAGGAGATCCTAAATCGGCGCTCAAAGAGCCCCATACGGTCGTCCTTACTAAATCACTTGCGGAGAAATATTTCGGAAACGAAGACCCGATGAACAAGACCATGAATTTTGAAGACGGTACTCCCTATAAAGTCAGCGGCGTGGTCAAAGATTGTCCTCCTAATTCTCATTTCCATTACGATATATTTGCTTCCATGTCGAGCATTGAAGCGGGGAAAAGTAATTTTTGGGTTAATAATAATTTTTATACATATATTGTTCTTAAAAAAGGCGCCTCCGTATCCTCGCTTCAGGCCAAACTGCCTGCCCTAGTGAGGAAATATGCCGGACCTCAGATATATAAAGCACTTGGGATCACGTTCGACGATTGGGAAAAAAGAGGGAATACTTTCGAATTTTACCTGCAGCCTCTGACATCAATCCATCTTCATTCGAATTTGGAAAACGAGCTGGAGGCCAACGGCAACATAAATTATGTCTATGTTTTTTCGATTACGGCAATTTTTATTCTGCTGATAGCCTGCATCAACTTTATGAACCTCTCGACCGCCCGTTCGATAACGCGTTCCAAGGAAGTGGGAGTTAGAAAAGTGCTGGGTTCGAATAAAGTACAGCTTATTCAGCAATTTTTGTTCGAATCCTTTATTTTAACTTTTATAGCAATTTTGGTTGCCGTCCTGCTTGTGGAAATATTTCTGCCGGCGTTCAACAACCTTGCGGGGAAAAATCTTCATACAAGTTATTTCAGCAGTTTGCTTGCGATACCCGCATTATTAATAGCAATATTGATTGTAGGATTAATTTCAGGCAGCTATCCTGCTTTTTTTCTATCGTCGTTCCAGCCTTCGAAAATATTAAAAGCGAAAATGAACAGTGTTAAAGGAAGCTGGCTTAGAAGCGGCCTGGTAATATTCCAATTTTCTATTTCAATAGTTCTTTTTATAGGGACTATTATTATTTATAATCAAATGAAATTTATCCAGAATGCGGATTTGGGATTTAATAAGGAGCATGTGCTTGTAATCCAGCGGGCCTGGGCCCTTGAAAATCATGCACAGGCATTTAAAGACGAACTTTTAAGAAACTCGCATATAATAAGCGCCTCAAACTCGAACGATCTCCCGGGGCATCAATCAAGCGAAACGGTCTTTAAGCTTGAGAACGCGCCCGCTTCAAAGCAGTATCTAATGAGCCTTATTTCCACGGACAATAATTTCGCAAAGACAATGGGAATAGAGATAGTTAAAGGAAGATATTTCTCCAAAGAAAACCCTTCAGACAGTACTGCCGTAGTAATTAATGAAAGCGCAGCCAAAACATTTGAACTAAAAGATCCGTTGGGTAAAAGAATAATTTTTGCGGGGCAGAATTTAGCCAGCACTATTATAGGCGTGGTAAAGGATTTCCATTTAATGTCTCTTCATCAGAAGATACAGCCTTTGATTATTTATTACAGCAGGGGACAGACGGCATATCTTCCCATAAGGATCTCCAACGAAGATATTCCCGGGTCCGTTTCTCTTATTAAAAAAGAATGGAAAAAATTCGTACCTAATAAACCGTTTGAATATTTCTTCTTGGACGAGGATTTAAACAGACTTTATCAACCGGAAATAAAAACGGGTCAAATACTCACATCGTTTTCGGTACTTGCAATTTTCATCGCCTGCCTCGGACTGTTCGGGCTGGCATCGTTTACCGCCGAAAGAAGAACAAAGGAAATAGGAATCAGAAAAGCATTGGGCGCTTCCATTCCCGGCGTAATTTACCTGCTTTCCAAGGAATTTACCAAATGGGTGCTTATTGCCAATATAATAGCATGGCCGGTGGCATATTATTTTATGAACGGCTGGCTGAAAGACTTTGCATATAGAATAAATATCCCGCTATGGTCATTTGTTCTTTCCGGTGTCCTGGCTTTGGTAATCGCATTGCTTACAGTAAGCACCAACGCAATTAAAGCCGCCAAAGCAAACCCGGTCGATTCGCTGAGATACGAATAAAGTGGAGCAGGAAGCTGGATGCCGGGTTCAGGATATAGGATGCTAGATACTGGATGCTGGATGCTGGATGCTAGATGCTGGATAATTGATTACGAATTAAAGATAGAAAAAAATATGAAAGTACGTATTGATGCTTAATCAAAAATCATCAATCGACAATCATCAATCAAGGAACGGTAATGTTTAAAAATCATTTAAAAATAGCAGTCAGAAATCTTCTCAAATATAGAACCTATTCGCTCATCAACATTTTCGGACTGGCGATTGGAGTTGCGGCTTGTATGCTGATTTTACTTTATGTGAACGACGAACTTAGTTACGATAACTACAATTCGAAAAAAGATCAAATATACAGGATCAGAATTAGGGCCGTTGTACAGGGCCGCGAACTTAATATGCCGCTTTCTCCGGCTCCGTTGGGTGCCGCGTTTGTAAAGGATCTCCCGGAAGTTATCCAATATACAAGATTGCGTCCCTCCCCCAATATGCTGATCAGATATAAAAACAACGTCTTTAATGAAACAAGATTTTACTGGGCTGATTCGACTTTATTTGATGTTTTTACAATGCCTTTTATTTTAGGCGATCCGAAGACGGCTCTTAATCAGCCGCATACCGTTGTGCTTACGGAAAGTACGGCAAAGAAATATTTCGGCAATGAAAATCCTCTTAATAAAATTATGAATTTTGAAGACGGTACGCCGTACACAGTTGCCGGAGTAATAAGGGACTGCCCGTCTAATTCACATTTCCATTACGATATATTCGCTTCAATGGCGAGCATTGAAGACGGTAAAAGCAATTTCTGGGTAAATAATAATCTTTACACCTATCTGGTTATAAAAAAAGGCGCTTCCGTTTCCGGCCTTCAGGCTAAATTTCCCGGTTTAATTAAAAAATACGCGGGCCCGCAAATTTACCGGGGGCTGGGTATTACATTTGACGAGTGGCAAAATAGAGGAAATGCTTACGAGTATTTTTTGCAGCCTTTAACCTCCATTCATCTTCATTCGAATTTGGATAATGAAATTGAACCCAACGGCAATATACGATACGTGTATATATTTTCGATTATCGCCGTCTTTATACTTTTAATAGCATGTATTAATTTCATGAACCTGGCTACCGCTCGGTCTTCCACACGCATGAAAGAAATAGGAGTCAGGAAGGTTCTCGGCTCTACAAGACCTCAGCTTGTAAAACAGTTTTTAACCGAATCCGTATTATTAACCGTAATGGCCATTGTAATTGCAGTAATACTCGTCGAAATATTTTTACCTACTTTCGGGAATCTCTCCGGAAAGAATCTTCATACTGCATATTTTAATAATTTGTTCGCAATTCCCGCGCTGCTTATCACGGTTCTTATAGTGGGTTTGATTGCTGGCAGTTATCCCGCATTTTTTCTATCTTCCTTCCGACCAACCAAAATGTTTAAAGGGAAGTCTAACAGCAATAAAGGCGGCCGACTGCGCAGCAGCCTTGTGGTTTTTCAATTTTCAATCTCAATAATTCTTATTATTGGTACGTTCGTGATTTACAACCAGATTAAATATATCCAAAACGCCGATTTGGGATTTAACAAGGAAAATGTTCTTATTTTACAGCGGGCGAGTGCGCTGGGAATCCATACCGAGGCCTTTAAAGAAGAGCTATTGCGAAATCCAGGCATAATCAGCGTATCAAATACAAACGGACTTCCGGGGCAGCCATTCAGCAATAACCTGTTCAAGCTTGAGAACGCTCCCGTATCCAAGCAGTACCTTATGGCAACCTTTTCCACCGATGCTGATTTTGCCGGTACCATGGGAATTGAACTTGTCAAAGGCAGATATTTTTCAAGAAATAATCCTGCGGACAGCTCATCCGTATTATTGAATGAAAGCGCGGTTAGGTTTTTCGGCTTGAACGATCCCCTGGGCAAGCGGATAATTTACCTCGGACCGAATTTTAAGAACACGATAATAGGCGTGGTAAAGGATTTCAATTTTTCCTCCCTTCACGAAAAAATTGCACCGTTGATCATTTACCCAAAAAGAGGGCTGACCGCCTTTCTGCCCGTGAGAATATCTTCCAAGGATATAGGCGCGACGATTTCATTAATTAATAAGGAATGGAAAAAATTCGTGCCGGATAAGCCATTTGAATATTTCTTCTTAGATGAAAATTTGGGAAAGCTTTATAAGACCGAGGTGAAGACCGGGGAAATAATTACTTCGTTCTCGGTATTGGCAATTTTTATCGCATGCCTGGGTTTATTCGGGCTGGCGGCTTTTACCGCCGAAAGAAGAACAAAGGAAATTGGAATCAGAAAAGCACTCGGCGCTTCCGTACCGGGAGTTGTTTTTCTGCTTTCAAAGGAATTCGCAAAATGGGTATTGATCGCAAATATCATAGCCTGGCCGGTTGCCTATTATTTTATGAACGACTGGCTGAAGGACTTTGCGTACAGGATTAATATACCGTTATGGTCTTTCGTTGTATCCGGATGTCTGGCGCTGCTAATCGCATTTATAACCATTAGCGTCAACGCAGTTAAAGCGGCAAACGCTAATCCGATTGAATCGCTGAAGTACGAATGAGCATGGTGCCAAGTGCAAAGAGCCGGGGAGGAATTTAAGAATGAAAATAAAAAAAATGAAAAGTAAATTATTATTCCGGAATTTAAAGAAATCAACCAAATACACTTTGCGCAATGCTTTTTGCACTGCGCTCCGGGAGGCTTTATGTTAAAGAATTACTGGAAAATCGCATTCAGGAACATTCTAAAAAATAAAATCTATTCTTTTATCAATATTGCCGGATTGGGGATAGGGCTTGCGGGCTTTATATTGATTACGATTTTGATTAAGAACGAACTGGGGTACGAAAGTTTTAATAAGAAGGCGGACAGGATCTACAGGGTAGTTGAAATACAAAACCAGGAAGGAATAGGCAAATTAAATGTTGCGGTTACAATGGGACCGCTCGCACGCGCACTGAAAGATTATTTCCCGGAAATAGAAAAATCGGCCCGCATGCTTCCCGTACCGTCTGTTTTCTGTAAAATAGGACAGACAGGTTTTTACGAAAACGGCTTATCTTTCGCCGATCCCCAGGTATTCGATATTTTTACCATCCCGTTTGTCGAAGGGGATGCGGCAACCGCTCTAAACAATCCGAATTCCCTTATAATTTCTCAAAGCCTGGCAAAAAAGTATTTTAATAATCAGGACCCGATAGGAAAAGTAATCACTGTCAGCTATATCCTGGGAACTGCCGATTTTACCGTTACGGGAGTAATTAAAGACTATCCGAAGAATTCTCACATATTTTTCAATATGCTCGGCTCGTTAAAATTTTTGGATAGCTCCTTCCCATGGCTAAAAAGCTGGAACACCAACTCCTTGGGTACTTATATATTATTAAATAAAGGAACCAATCCCGAAGAAATAGAGCATAAATTTCCGGAATTCTTTAAAAACAGTTTACCCAAAGACAAACAAAGCGATTTGGAGATGTATTTACAGTCCCTCAATGATATTCATCTTTACTCGGGTAATATAACATATCAAACTTACTCCCAAAACGAGAGCAGTATAAGCTCCGTTTATATCTTTTCGATAATAGCTTTATTTATACTGTTAATAGCCTGTATAAATTTCATGAACCTTGCTACTGCAAGGTCCGCGAAAAGAATTAAAGAAATAGGGATGAGAAAGGTATTAGGATCGACGCGTAAAAAATTGATTTATCAATTTATGGGAGAAGCAATTATAATTTCATTCCTCGCATTTTTATTGTCTATTTTCCTAGTAGCTGTTTCGCTGCCCGTGTTTAAGGATATTTTTGACGGAAGAATACTATTTACGTACACAGGCAGTTTTACTTTTCTTCTAGGACTTGTAGGTATAACAATATTAACCGGCATTATTTCGGGAAGCTACCCGGCATTCTTTTTATCGAAGATACAGCCTGCCCAATCACTGAAGGGTATTGTGCTTTCCAAAGCAAAAGGCTCCTCTCTAAGAAAGATTCTCGTGGTACTTCAGTTCTCAATTGCTATAGCCTTGATGATCTGTACGGGTATAGTTTCAAACCAGATGAATTTTATTCAAAATAAAAATCTCGGCTTTAATAAAGAGCATGTAATTTATCTGCCTATAAGAAGCAAGGACACGCAGGACAAAATAAATATTTTAAAAACTGAGCTGCTGAAAAATTCTCAAATTATCAGCGTAGCGGCGGGAGCGGGACGCTCAGGAGCGAGCGGCTCCGAAGGTGATGTAACGGTTGCAGGGACGAACGGGCGGCAGAAACTTATGATGAGGTACAGTTACGTAGATCCTGACTATATCAAGACCATGCAGATGAAAATTGTGGAAGGCAGGGATTTTTCTTCCTATCATTCCACCGATTCTACATCGGCCGTAATAATAAACGAAGCCGCGGTTAAAAAATTCGGATGGAAGAATCCTATCGGAAAACAGTTTGAAGACAATCCGGTAAAAACGGTAATAGGAGTGGTTAAAGATTATAATTTCTTCAGTCTGCATTCGGCGATAGGACCGCTGATCATGTCGGTTCGCCCGGATAGATTTGATTTTTTGTTTATTAGAATAAAGTCAGGGAATATACCGGCGATTGTCGACTTTATTAAAAACACCTGGCAAAGCGTTGTACCCGGAAGACCGTTCGACTATTCTTTCCTGGACAAATACTTTGACGATATTTATCAAACGGACAGGCAGACCGGGCGAATGTTCGGATTTTTCTCTTCGCTGGCAATTTTTATCGCTTGTTTGGGCCTGTTCGGTCTGGCTTCGTTCACTGTAGAACAAAGGACAAAGGAAATCGGCGTTAGAAAGGTTCTTGGCGCTTCGGTCGGAGGCGTGGTATTGCTTTTATCAAAGGACTTTTTAAAACTCATTTTGGCCGCGGCAATCGTCGCGGTACCTGTTTCTTATTACGTAATGCATAACTGGCTGCAGGAGTTCGCCTACAGGGTGAAAATCGGGCCGGAAATATTTTTACTTGTGGGATTGACTGCATTCGCAATTGCTTTTTTAACAATAAGCTTTCAGGCAATTAAAGCGGCAGCTTCAAATCCCGTTAAAGCCCTGAGATATGAATAAATTATTGAATTAATAAATGGGGACTGAAATGTTCGGAAACTTTTTTAAAATAATTTACCGCGATCTCGTTAAGGATAAAACATATACTCTGATAGGCATACTGGGTCTGTCCGCCGGTATAGCAGTATCTATTTTAATAATATCAATATGTTTTTCTTATCTGTCTTACGACAGGTTCCACAAAAACGGCGACCGCATCTACCAGGCGTTCATGAAGAACGATTTTCTGAAAGCCGGAACCGAATACAGCGGCAAAGTGCCTTGGACTCTGGGAAGTCTTTTAAAAGAAGAATATCCGGAAGTAAAATGTGCCACGACCGTGCTGGAAGATTTACCGGTAATATTTATCGCAAATAACGTAAAAGCCGAACAAAAAGGTTGTTTTGCTGACAACAATTTTTTTAGAGTATTTACATTCCCCATAATTGCCGGCGAAAGAAACGAAGTTTTTACGGGCAATAATTCAATAGCCATATCCGAATCGTTAGCAGAAAAGTTCTTCGGCAGTTCCGCGGATGCCGTCGGAAAGTCTATAGTTCTCAGAAGAACCGATGAGAGGCGAATTGTTTACGTAAGAAGCGTATTTAAGGACATGCCCGATAATTCGTCGCTCAGGTATGATTACGTCTTACCGTTTAAATCGGTTGTAGACGCCAACAAATGGCTGCAGACTTGGCCGTGGGGGAATTATATAACATCAACGTACGTGGAGCTAAACCGCGGCTCGGACATAAGGAGCCTGAATTCTAAAATAAGTGCTGTTATTTCGGACAGAAACCCCGCAACCAAGGCAAAGTTATTTTTATATAAGTTTGAAAATCTATTTATAAATAGTCCCGGCGGTTCGGACAAATCAAACAGCATTTTGGTCTTACTTGCAGTTGCTCTGATAATTATCGTCATCGCTTCGATAAATTTCATAAACCTGGCTACATCCAGGGCATCAAAAAAATCCAAGGAAATCGGTTTGCGGAAGGTTATCGGGGCGGACAGAAAGTCTTTAATTTTCAGATTCCTTTACGAAACTTTCATACTCTCATTTATCTCGGTTTTGTTGGGATTGCTGATCGCCGGGATACTTTTACCCTACTTGAACGACAGCTTGAACGGGATATTAATATTATCCATCCCGTACGGCAATTTATATTTTATTTTGTCGCTGGTAATTTTGTGGGTCGTTACCGCCGTTCTATCCGGCTTATATCCCGCAGTATATCTTTCGTCGCTATCCCCCGCGGGCATTTTTAGAAGTTCGGGAGGAGCGGGCGGAAAGATAATTACGAGGAAAATTTTAATAACTCTTCAGTTTGTATTTTCAACCGTATTCATTTTTATTACCGCAGTCGTTATAAAGCAGATGAACTTTATAACCGGTACGGACCTGGGTCTAAATATAAACCGTGTAATTGAATTCCAGGTTCCGAAGGAAATCGAAAATCATCTCAATGCGTTTATCCAGAGCCTGAAGCTGAACCCGCAGATAGCAAACGTTACGTACGCAAATTTTGAACCGACAGGAATTTATGCCTCAACTTCGGATCCCAGGTGGGAAGGAAAGCCCAACGGATTGAACGATATGTTCCCGGTCGTAAGCGTCGGAAATAATTTCCTGAAAACGTTCGATATTCATTTGGACAAAGGCAGGGATTTTTTAAACGGGGATTCTACCGACAATAATAATTTTATCATTAACGAAAAAATGGCCGCAATTATCGGAAAGGACAACCCGGTAGGGCTGGGTATGTCAATGTGGGGATTCAGCGGACAGATCGTAGGAGTGGTGAAAGATTTCCATATAAATGCTCTTACGGAAGAAATGAAGCCCCTGATAATAAGGAAAAACAACGGCGGCAACAGGTTTGCTTTTGTAAAGTTTAATCCCGGGCATTTGAATGAAGTACTGGCCTTCGTAGAGAAGACTTACGATAAATACGAAAAAGAGTATCCGTTCCAGTACCATTTTTTGGACGAGCAGTTTCTGAGGAACCATACCGACGCTGAAATATTCGGCAGCTTATTCGACCTATTTTCGGTTATAGCGATTGTTATTTCCTGTCTCGGGTTATTCGGATTGACGGCTTTTACGATACAGCAGAAGACCAAAGAAATCGGGGTCAGAAAAGTTCTCGGGGCTTCCGTAAAATCGATTACTATGCTGCTTACGGAGTCGGTAATAAAACTGGTATTAATTGCTTCCGTAATAGCTCTGCCCGTCGGATATTATTTCTCCGTAATCTTTCTGCGGATGTTTGTGTATAAGACAAATATAGGAGTATTGATTTATTTAATTTCCGTTGCAATAGTGCTGGCGCTGGCGTCTGCGACGGTGGTTTTTCAAGCCGTCAAGGCCGCAGCGGCTAATCCGATTAAGTCGCTGAGGTACGAATAAACAAAACATAGAGCCTTAACCGGATACCCGATTCCTGATAAATTGGAGGGGAAAAAATGTTAAAAAATTATCTGAAAGTTACTTTAAGGAACATCCGTTCGAACAAAGTCTATTCTTTAATTAATATATTCGGTCTTGCCGCCGGAATTACAATCTGCATGCTAATTACCCTTTATATCCATAACGATTTAAGCTTTGATAAGTTCAATAAAAATTACAACCGCATTTATAGGATTAATCAGGAATTTATGAAGGACGGCGGCAACGTAAACTGGACTCTTACTCCATCCGGTTTTCATAATGCTTTTATCAATGATTTCCCCGGAGTTTTATCTGCAAGGATGGTTCCTCCGGATTTTTACCAACCTGTTGTGAAATACAAAGAAAATCTTTTCACTTCAAAGCATTTCATATTCAGCGATCCTGAGATATTCGATATTTTCAGCTTACACTTGATAATTGGAAATCCCAAAACTGCTTTAAATCAGCCGTTCTCCGTTGTGATCTCTCGAACCGAAGCAAGCAAAATTTTCGGCAATGTAAATCCGCTCGGGAAGATAATTCGCGTTAATAATTTATTTGATTACAAAGTTACCGGTGTTGCCGAAAATATGCCGGCAAACTCAACAATTCAGTTTAACTACCTGGCGCCGTTTAATAATATAAAAGACGTGCTTCGCCGGGAGTTCCACTGGGATTTGTCGGATAACGATGTCTTTAATAATTTTAATGCCTCTAATTTTTATACTTTTGTCCTTCTTCCGAACGATAAGGATAAGGAAAAAATTACAAAACAGCTTCCGTCGCTGCTTGATAAGTACTGCGGGACCGAAACAAGCAAATACTGCAGACTTCATTTACAGCAATTGGGAGATATACATTTCGGAACCGGTTTGCAGTTTGACTATCCGAATAAAGGAAATCTTTCAACCGATTATATCCTTTCCGCAATTGCTTTTTTTATCTTGTTCATCGGGTGCATTAACTTTATTAATATTTCAACAGCACACACCGTGAAACGCGCTAAAGAAATCGGACTAAGAAAAGTTTTCGGTGCGTTTAGAATAAAGATAATATGGCAGTTTATTACGGAACACATTATACTTACTTTCATTTCTATTATTTTAGCCGCTGCATTATTTATTTTGTCTTTGCCGTATTTTAACGAGATAACCGGGAAACATCTTTCTACAACCGGATTCCTTAACCCCGGAATGATCGCGGTATTTTTTACTGCGTGGCTTTTCATAATTTTTGCGGTATGTGCTTACCCTGCGGTTTATTTATCATCGTTCCGGCCTGCGGCAATATTCAGAGGGGGCTTTAAAAACGGAAGGGGGAGCGGATTTTTAAAAAAAGGGCTCATTGTATTTCAGTTTGTAATTTCTATTGCGTTGATTGCGATAACAATAGCCGTAACAAAACAGTATGATTTTATGAAATCCTTTAATCCCGGATTTAATAAAGACCAGGTTATTTATCTCCCTGTTAATTCCGAGATAACGAAAAATTATGATTCTTTCAGAACGCAATTGCTGCAGCGCCCGGATGTTTCCTTTATATCCAGGACAAATTGGATTCCCGGAGACCCGCACAATATTGAGAGTTATTCCTGGGCCGGAAAAAACGGTGTACGGCATGAAAGCTTTTATTCTTTAATTGTAGATTATGGTTTCGCGCAGGCACTCGGATTAAAATTTATATCCGGCAAGGGTTTTTCAAGGGAAAGGGCCGCGGAAAGCGACGGTAGTTATATAATAAACGAAACTGCGGCCGAAAGAACGGGATGGAGTTCGGAAACCGCGGTCGGTAAATATATTCAGTCAGGATACCACGGAAATAAACGTGTTGCGGGTGTCGTAAAAGATTTTAATATAGAGTCGCTTCGCAGCAATGTTCAACCTGTTATTATGGTGATGGGGAAACCGGATCAGTTCTTAAAAGTTGTCGTAAAAATAAAATCAAATAATATTGCGCAGACGCTGAGTGCGATCGGTAGCAGCTGGGAAAATGCCGCGCCGGATTTCCCGTTCGATTATCATTTCATCGATAAAGATTTTGAGAACCTTTATATTTCGGAATCAAGATTAAGCGAGATAATTTCTATTTTCTCGGGATTATCGGTTCTTATTGCATGCCTCGGTTTGCTTGGACTCATATCTCACTCTGCGCGCGAGCGTACCAAGGAAATTGGAATCCGGAAAGTACTCGGCGCATCGGTCAGCCGCGTAGTTTATTTACTTATTAAAGAATATGCCTCTTTGATATTGATTGCAAATTTAATCGCGATTCCGGCAGCTTATTATTTCATCCGCAACTGGCTCGGGGATTTTGCCTATAAAACCGATATAAGTGCCTGGATATTTATTGCGTCGGGTATCGTTGCATTGCTTATCGCACTGGCTACCGTAATAATACAGTCGGTTAAAGCTGCTTCGGCAAATCCGATTGAGTCACTAAGATACGAGTGACTAATTCTAGCCCTGCCGAGATTTAGAAGTTGAGATGAAAGCCGGCAAAGAGCAGAGTGCTTAGTGCAGAATGTAAAATAGATGCTGGATACGCGATATTAAAAGTTTTATTCTTAATGTTTGTTGTTCAATTTGGATAGGCCATGTTAAATTTTAATCATTGGAACTTAAGGCATAATAAATAAAAAAATTGCGGGGCGTAGACAATTTTCAGATCTGAAATCATCAATCAACAATCGTCAATCAAGTTGTCCGGCAGCGTTCACTTTTGTCCGGATTCGGACACTTTAATAAAAATAAGGTTTAATTATGCCGGTTAATACATATATTTTATAGGCATAATCTTTGTCAATATTGATTTCGAAAGTTGTACATGTTTTTAAGATGACCGGCAAGTTGTGATAATGGGGATGCGGGAGTCCTTCTTACTGAAAAACTACTCAAAATGAGGTGCATATGAACAAACAATTTCTGGCTTTTGCCTTTCGAAATATCCGGAGAAATAAAGGTTATTCCCTTATAAGCATCCTTGGACTTGCATTCGGTATGGCCGTTTTCTTCCTCATTCTTTCGTTCATATTGTTTGAGACGGAATTTGAATCTTCCGAAAAAAACGCGGACAAGATTTATAATATGTATTGGAGCGATAAAAACCAGGAAAGTTTTTACGGCACGTCGCCCTACATTTTTGCCAAGGTATTCAGAGCAAACTTTGAGAACGTAGCCGAATGCGCGCAGGTCAGCGAGGAATACGATTACGGGAGACTGCGGATTGCATATGACGGCAACGAGACTATCCCGGAAAATTTATACTACGCCGAACCGCAGTTGTTTAAGATACTTTCATTCAAAACAATAACCGGGAACATAAGTAATTTCGCAGGAAACGTTAATTCGGTATTATTAAGCGAGTCGGCCGTAACAAAATATTTCCGCGAGGATAATTTAACCGGAAAGTTTATACAGATAAAGTCCGGAGACCGGACGGAGAGCTTTATGGTTGCCGGGGTATTCAGGGACCGTCCGGCCAACAGCCAATTCCGGCCGGAATTTATTTTCAACATGTCTTATTTCAAAAGCATGATGCCTCCCGGCTTTACGGAACAATGGGGAGTCAACAATCCCGTTACCTATTTTAAACTCCGCAACGGAATAACTTCCGAAAGATTGCTGTCGTCGATAAAAAGCATCCAAAAAAATTTTATGCCGGATTTCAGAAAAGTACAGCACTTTAATATTATTCCGCTGAAGGACGTACATTTGCATTCATCCCGTATTACCGGATTTTTCGGAAACAGGGGGAGCATTCAAAAGGTATATATTTTTACGTTCATTGCTGCGCTGATTCTTATTATGGCCTTCATAAATTTTGTAAATCTCAATATTGCGAGGGCGTCGCAAAGAGTCAAAGAAATAAGCATCAGAAAAATGCTGGGTGCCAGCAGGCGAAAACTTCTCTTCCAGTTAACGGCGGAATCGGTGTTGTTCTCTTTAATTGCTCTGCCTTTGGCGCTTATCTTCTCTGAACTGCTGGCCAAATATTTTTACGAACTTCTAAATTGCCCGATGGCATCCGTGCCTCTTTTTAATCACGGTTTTATATTTTATCTGCTCGGCATACCGGCCCTGGCCGGGATCCTGTCGGGCCTATATACTGCATTATATTCCGTTAAGAAGGTATCGGCGGAAGACATACAGAGTTCCAAAGTTATTTCTTCCAATTCGTTGTCCAGGCGTCTCCTTATCGGGTTCCAGTTCGTAGTATTTACGGGACTGATTATAAGCAGCTTTGTAATTTATAATCAAATGAAATTAATGATAAACGACGACCTAGGCTATAATAAAAATAACTTGATTATAATCGATAAACCCGACGATAAAAAATACAGCGGTTCGATAGATTCTTTTATCGATGAACTTAAAAGCAGGAATTGTATTGTAGACGCATCGTTTGCCTCATCTCTGCCTCCTACACTCGGCAGCACCATATTGACAAAGCTTACTTCGGCTACGGATCCTCAGAATAATTTTGACGCGCAGTTAATTACTTGCGATAAAAATTATATCCGGACTATGGGATTAATATTAATCGAAGGCAAGAATTTCGGAAATCCCGTAAGCAACAAAAACGAGGCGATAATAAACGAAATGGCGGCAAAAAAACTCGGCCTGGAAGAACCCGTTATTGGTAAAAGCATTTTGTATTACGGCAATCGCTTCAGTGTAATCGGCGAAATAAAGAACTTTTTTTCGCAGTCGTATTATAAACCCTTAATGCCCATTATTCTCAGAAATTCCGCGGATTATTCTTATAAGATAGCGGTAAGATACCGAGCCAAGGAATTGGGACAAACATTAGCTGCGGTTAAACATGTTTGGAAAAGCTTTTTCGGCAATACGATTTTAAATATCTCTTTTAGCGATAAAGAATTGCAAAGGGTATACGACGGAGATTTACGTTTTTCAAAAATAATTTTTCTCTTTACTTTGATTGCTATTTTAATTTCGGTCATGGGGCTGGCGAGCCTTACCTCAATAACATCGGCAAGAAGAAGGAAAGAAATCGGGATAAGAAAAGTACTCGGCGCATCCATCCCTGAAATAATGGCTATGCTGGGTAAAGAAATCTTTTACATCTCATTAATCGGTACGATCATCGCCTGGCCGTTATCGTTTTATCTTATCGGCTTCTGGCTTGATAATTATACAAAGAGAACCGGATTAACCGCTCTTTACCCTCTTCTGGCTTTCGCTTTTGGACTGGTTATCGCGATTGCGACAATAAGCTTTCAGGCCTATAAAGCGGCTGCGGCTGATCCGGTAAAAGCACTGAGGTACGAATAAACGCTGTGCATAATCAATACGATTTAGAATCCTTTCATATAAACGGTAAAGATTCTCCCGCAATTCGTTTTCAAAGCGGGACGGGTGCTGTGAAGCTTGATAAAAAAGATATGTTGAAAATAACCGCTTCAAAGCCTGCCTAAACGCGCCGAAAGTATTGAGCTGAATGAATTTCGATTAATGATGCTCGATACTTGATGCGCGATGTTCGATATTTGATTCCGGCTGTTCGATGATTTATAAATCCGGGGAATGTGAATAATCGAAAGCATGAATGCATGTTTGCATAAATTTCAATGCAGCATTCGACAATCATCGATCGGCAATCATCAATCCAAAAACCCGGAGTAATCATGATTAAAAATTATTTGAAATTATCGTTTAGAAATCTTTTAAGAAATAAGACTTATTCGTTTATAAATGTTTTCGGACTGTCTGTAGGTATCGCGAGCTGTATTTTAATAATTTTATATGTTCAGAATGAATTCAGCTACGATAAGTTCAACAAAAACTACAAGAATATTTACCGGGTCTGCGCTAATTTGAATTGGTTCGGAACAAAGGGAAAAACTCCCGTTTCATCGGCAAACCTCGGTCCCGCTCTGAAGGAGAATTTCCGTGAAGTAGAAAATTACGCCAGGATCTACGACCTTTCGACCGTAAAGCAGTTAATCAGGGGCAACAAGAAATCATTTTTCGAATACGGATTGATATACTCCGATTCAAGCTTCTTCAGTATTTTCAGCTATAATTTGATAGGAGGGAACAGGTACAGAGCTTTAACCGATCCGTTTTCGGTAGTAATTACTAAATCGATTGCCGAAAAATATTTCGGTATTCATGACCCCTTGGGGAAGGTAATTCAAATCGTAAGATCGAACGGAAAAACTTTCGATTTCAAGGTCACCGGCATAATGTCCGATCCACCGGCTAACTCGAGCCTGCAATTTAAATTTATTGCTTCTTTCAAATCCCTTTATACCAAAGAATGGAATTATTCGGACATCGGTAAGTGGGACCAATTGAGCTTTTATACTTATATCCTTCTTTCCGGAAAGAGCACCGCGCAAAGTCTTGAAGCAAAATTACCTGCATTTCTAAAACGGCAGCCCGGCAGCGAAGATGCCGTAAAAACAATGGGAGTATCGTTATTCCTCCAGCCTCTTGAGGATATTCACCTCTTCTCGAATTTCGGTTTCCAGGATCCGTCGGCAACTGACGTGGATTCTCTTTATATACTTTCCGCCATTGCGGCATTCCTTCTTTTGATAGCGTCCATAAACTTTGTAAATCTATCGACCGCAAGATATACCAAACGCACAAAGGAAATCGGCGTAAGAAAAGTTATGGGAGCCGTTCGCATGCAATTAATCAGGCAGTTTATGTCGGAGTCGATTCTTATGAGTTCGATAGCTACCGCATTTGCCGTAATACTGGTTGAATTTACGATACCTTTTACAAAAGACTTTATGGGCAAAGAACTGGGATTTTATTTAATTAATGCGGAGCTAACTCCTTTAATATTGCTTTCCGGAGCAGTCTTGATTGGAGTTATTGCCGGGTTATATCCTGCGCTTATTTTTGCATCATTTAAAACCGATTCTATTCTAAGAAATACTTTTCAGTCCGCCGGGACGGGCGGCATTATTAAGAAAGGAATGGTTGCCTTACAATTTACGATTTCAATAGCGCTAATCATATCCACAATACTGGTCCAGCTTCAGATGAAATATATTCATGAAGCGGACCTTGGCTTTAATAAGAATAATGTGGTCGTAATTCCGTTGATTAACAAAGAAACAGCCGATCATGCGGGACTGTACTGCACGGAAGTACGGCAAAATCCGGATATTATGATGGCTTCCGCGGCTTCGAGCATCCCGGGCGAGATAAATATGGCATCGGTATTTAAGACCAGCGGTAATAAATCCGAGGAGTTGTGGATGAATAAAATTTACTGCGATCCTGATTATCTGAAAACGCTGGATTTAAAAGTTCAGGAAGGCACCGTCCCGGAATTCTCCGAGAACGGTCATGAAGTTATAATAAACGAAGCCGCGCAGTCCAAGCTCGGACTCAAGAACGCGGTCGGCCGGGAGCTTATAACCGGGTACGGAGGCAAATTAAAAATAGCAGCCGTAATTAAAGACTATAATTTCCAATCGCTCCACGATAAGATAAGTCCGTTGGTTTTGCAGATGATCCCTACCGGATCCGGTTATATACTCTGCAGGATAAGACCGTCTAAATATTCTTCAACCGTAAATTTTCTTAAAAATAAATGGGCGGAAGTTAACAGGGACGTTCCTTTCGAATATACATTCCTGGATGACAATTTAAATAAATTATACGTTAAAGAAAGCAGATTCGGAGGAGTAGTTAATATTTTCTCCGGGCTGGCGATACTCATTGCCTGTCTGGGATTATTGGGCCTGTCTTCTTTCAGCATCGAACAAAGGACCAAAGAAATCGGGATAAGGAAAGTCCTCGGAGCCACTATCCCGGGAATTATAAACCTTGTTACAAAAGAATTTGTTGTAATTGTATTAATATCAAATATAGCGGCCTGGCCCGCCGCATATTTCTTTATAAACAAATGGCTCCGGAATTTTGCGTTCAAAGTTGAAATAAATTTATGGGTGTTTGTATTAGCCGGGGCCCTTGCTTTGCTGATTGCCCTGGCTACGGTAAGTTTTCACGCAATAAAAGCGGCTACTTCGAACCCTATTGAAGCGATAAGATACGAATAAATACGGCATTCCGCCGAAGCTGGGTACTGGAAGCTGGATGCTGGGTACTGGATGCTGGATGCTGGATACTTGATGCTGGATACTGGATACTGGATGCTGGATGCTGGATGCTGGATACTGGATTATTGATCACGGTTAGGGGGCAAGGAGGAAAGTTAAAGGAGGAAAGAATGAATGCACCCGTTATTCATCAATCATCATTCAACAATCATCAATCCCAAAGACCGGGGAAATTATGCTGAAAAGTTTTTTAAAAATTGAATTTCGAAATCTTAAGAACAATAAAACTCAAGCGGTAATTAAGACGGCAGGACTGGCTTTGGCGCTGGCCGTTAGTATTGCAATCTTTTCTTGGATCAAGTTTGAATTGAGTTATGACAACTTCAATAAAGATGCCGGCCGAATTTACAGGATTGTTCTGGACAATGAGTCCGTCGCTTCGCCGCCGGGATTTAAATATTTAATGGATAAAATCCCCGGGGTAAAAAACTCGGTTAGAATATTCGATTCAGGCTTCCTGGGGGAGAAACAAAAAGTATCGTACCGGGATAAAATTTTTACCGACGATAAAATATATTATGCCGATGACGACTTTTTCAGCGTCTTTTCTTTTCCTTTTCTGCGCGGAAACCCGGGAAACGCGCTGGAAAAAACAAATGCGGCGGTAATTACGGAGTCGGCCGCAATAAAATATTTCGGTAACGAAAGCCCCATAGCGAAAACGCTGCTGTTATCCGATCATAAGGAATTGGAAATTACCGCAGTTATAAAAAACCTGCCAGCCAATTCTCACTTCCATTTCGATATCCTAATTACCATGAAGGCTAATCCGTGGTGGAACTGCATAAATAGAATAGAGCTGGGCAGCATGTGGATATTTAACACCTATTTTAAAATCGATAAAAAAACCGGGATTGAAACCGTCCGGAAAGAGATTGTTCGTGCGGTTCAGCCTTATAAATATAAACCCGAGACAATAAATTTTCAGCGTCTAACCGATATCCATCTGTACTCCGTATATGAAAGGGAATTGGAAGCAAACGGGGACATAAAATATATCTATCTCTTTGCCGCGATCGGCTTGCTTATAATCATTATGTCCTGCATAAACTACATTAACCTGACCACGGCGCTGGCTTCAGATAAGCTGAAAGAGATCGGAATCCGTAAGGCAATAGGGGCTTCAAAATGGCAATTAATTTCTCAATTCACCGGCGAATCGATAATAATTTCGATTTTTTCTTTTGTACTTGCAATGATCCTCCTTGAAACGGTAAGTCCGCTTCTTTTATCGTTGATCGGAGTAAGCCTTTCTCCGGCAACTTTTAACGATCCGCTTGTTTTGGTTTCGGCTTTGATATTCAGCCTGTTCATCGGTGCTTTAACCGGATTGTTCCCGGCCGCGGTTTTGGTAAAGCACGGCGTTATAAACTCCCTGAAACCCGGGTTATCTTCCGAAGGAAGTAAGACCAAATCAAGGGGTATGCTGGTAATTTTCCAATTTTCCGTTTCGGTTGTTCTGCTGATTTGCTCATTGGTTATCTATCAGCAGATGCGGTACGTACAGAACAAGAAGCTGGGTTATAATAAAAATCTGACGCTTGTTTTGAATATGGGGCATTACCGTTTTATAGATAAAATAGATGTACTTAAAAACTCAATTGCACGGAATTCAAATGTAACGGGTATTACCGCCTGTTCGCAATTGCCGACAAATATTAAGACCATTGAAGGTATTAATACACAGGACGGGAAAAGATATGAGTCGTATTATATTGCCGTCGATAAAAATTTCTTCAAGACCTTAGGCATTGAAATAAAAAAAAGATATGAGAGAATCGGGGAACTGGCTCAGGAAAATACTTCGGACATTAAAAATTTTAAAAACAAATTTGTCGTCAATCAGGCTTTGCTTGGGAAGATCGGCCTGGATATTGGGGATATCGAGGGTAAAACAATAATCATAAGGCACGGCAATATGAAGCCCGGTCCTATAATCGGCGTCGTAAAAGATTTTAATTTCGAGTCCCTGCATAACCCGATAAGGCCTTTGGTATTTGAATTCACACCGGCAGTTACATGGGGGAATACATATTTGTTAGTAAAGATCAAATCGGTAAATATTCCCGGAACGTTAAGTTATATAAAACGGCAGTGGGAAAAAATTGCCGAAGGCGTGCCTTTCGATTATTATTTCCTTGATGAAGAATATAATGCATTATATAAATCGGAGGCGCAAACCGGCAACCTTTTCTTCATCTTTACGGCTGTTTCGATTTCCATTATCGTTCTCGGACTTTTGGGACTTATTACATTTATAACAGCCAGAAGGACGAAAGAAATAGGCGTACGCAAAGTGCTCGGGGCTTCAACGGTAAACATTGTGCTACTATTATCCAAAAAATTTATAGCATGGGCCGTAATGGCAAACGTACTTGCATGGCCGGCAGCATATTTTTTTATGGATAAATGGCTGGAAGATTTTGCGTACAGGATAAATTTAACTTGGTGGATATTCCTGTCGTCGGGTTTTATTGTTCTTCTGATTGCATTAGTAACGATAAGTTTTCGGGCGGTAAAAGCCGCAACTGCCAATCCAGTTGAGTCGCTCAGGTATGAGTGACGGAATCCCGTTTGGCGGGATTGAATCACTGAGATAAGAGTAACGGTATCTCAGTATATTTTATCGGGCTTAAAGTTTTTGTTAAGGATAGGTTCGACTTATTCTATATCTCCCCGTTTGAAAAAATGTTAAGAGGAAAATATAAAGGAGGTGAAAATGAGATCCTTAAAACCACGGTATCTTTTTTTCATTCTATCGTTTTTATTATTCGGAAATTTATCGGCACAGGAAAAAGAAATAACTCCGGATTTAACCAAAATTATTTCGGGCGACGGCTGGCGGGTAGTGAACCGCGAGCCTGAAATTATTACAGAGAACGGCCGGACATGCGTTCATTTCAAAGCCCTGAACCGGCAGGGCGGAATAGCCTGGCTGCAGAATTTTGAATTTACTAACGGCGTGATCGAAGTAGATATTAAGGGTAAAAATGTCAAGGGAGGCAGCTTTCTCGGAGTTGCTTTAAGGGGATTAAACGATTCAACATATGATGTTGTTTATTTCAGGCCTTTTAATTTTTCCGCTCCGGACCTGAACGGGCACATGGTTCAATATATTTCGCATCCGCAGTACACCTGGTTCAGGCTGCGAAAAGAGCATCCGGGCAAGTATGAAAGTTCCGTTATTCCGCCGCCCGACCCGGACAAATTTTTCCATGTAAAAATTGTGGTTCAAAAGCCCGAAGTAAAAATCTATGTCAACGAAATTAAAGAGCCCAGTCTGGTTGTGAACGAATTATCCGGAAGGACCGGAGGAAAAATAGGTTTGTGGATGGATTTTGTATCTGAAGGGACATTTGCGAATTTAAAGATTATTCCCGCTGATGATTAAAAAATCCGGCAGATTCACCTAGAAAAAGCAGGGGTGCGTACCCGGGTCATAAAACTGAAGATAACATATCCGAGAATTCCGTAAATAATTAACCGCTTTGTTTTACGGAATAAAATTAAAAGGGAGGAATTATGTTTAAGAATTATCTGCGGAGCGCAGTACGAAATTTATTAAAACACAAGACATATTCTTTTATAAACATTCTGGGTCTGGCTGCTGGGCTTACCTGTGCCGTACTTATACTGCTTTGGGTACGGGACGAATTAAGTGTCGACAGATATCATAAAAAAGGAGACAGAATTGCGCAGACATATCTTAAAGGGATTAAGGGCGACGATATTAAATTTCAACCGACGGTTTCACCGGCAATTGCAAAAATGTTATCCGATGATTATCCCGAAGTAGTCAATACCGTTAGGCTGGGTCGGATGCAGGAAGTCGTGCTTAAATATAAAGATAAAATGATAGTCGAATCGGAAGGAGGTGTGTCGGATCCTACCATCTTTTCCGTTTTTTCTTATCAATTTACAAAAGGCAATCCAAAGACAGCCCTGGATAATCCGCATTCCATAGTCTTGACGGAATCGACTGCCCGGAAGTATTTCGGAAATGAAGATCCCGTAGGCAAAATTTTGAAAATGGATAACAAGTACGACTTTCAGGTAACCGGTATTATTAAAGATTTACCGGCAAATTCATACCGCAAGTTCGATTTTCTGGTTCCCTTCGTTTTCTTGAAAGAACTGGGCTACGATATCGTCGGTACCCCGTTTTATCCGTGCAGCTATTTAACATATGTATTGCTTAAAGATAATACGGATATTAAAAATCTAAGCGATAAAGTCAGCAAACGTATTTTTACAAAAGGACGCGAGATTACTTTTGAAATCTGCCTGGTACCTTTTCGAGACGTTTATTTTTTTGATTCAGGCGGAAAGACAAAAAGCACAATACTTATTTTAATAGCATTATTCATCTTAGGTATTGCTTGCATCAACTTTGTAAATCTATCCACGGCCCGGTCGGCGGTCCGGGCAAAAGAAATCGGGATTCGCAAAGCTACCGGCGCATCCCGGTTTGAAATTGCCGAACAATTTTTATTAGAAAGTATATTTCTGGCTTTTATTGCCGGATGCGTTGCCTTTCTTCTGGCAGAAATAAGTCTTTCGTATTTTAACGGGTTAACCGGGAAAATCCTGGACATTCATTTAGGCGATCCGGTATTTATTGCCGGCTTTTTCGGATTAGTGCTGCTAACCGGCATTTCTGCCGGTGTCTATCCCGCATTATATATTTCAAAATTTAATCCTACACATATTTTCAGGACTAACATTATTAGAAAAACGAGAGGATCATACCGTCGAATTCTTATAGTATTTCAGTTCGTTCTTTCTATCTTTTTTATTATTTGCACTATTATTTTAAGCCGTCAAATTCATTACATAAGGAATTTTAACTGGGGAATAAATAGAAACAATATAGTTTATGTCCGAACGGACGGAGATGTGCTGAATAAATATGAAGCCGTAAAGAACGAACTGCTGAAAAATCCGAATATTCTTTCGGTTACATCCGCATCAGATCTCCCTATAAAAATTACATCCGGAAGTTATTGGAGATGGGGCGTGAACGACGGTGTAGGACGGAGAATATGCCCTATTAGCGTAGGGTACGACTTCCTCAAAACCTTCGGCGTTAAAATGTATCAAGGAAGATTTTATTCCGAAAAATTTTTAAGCGATACATCAGATGCAATAATAGTAAACGAGGCCGCGATAAAAAAAATAGGACTTAATAATTGGGTGGGGAAACCTTTTTATTTCGACAAGCGCAATTACAAACTCATCGGAGTTATCAAGGACTATCAGCATAACACGCCGCTGAATATAAAAACCGAACCGATGGTTTTCTGGCTAAAGCCCGGGGGTAATAACTATCTGTTCGCCAAGCTAAATCCCGGTATAAATGATATTGAAACTATAACCGGAGCAGTAAATTATATACAGACTATTTGCAACCGTTTTAGCCCCGATCGCCCGTTAAATTGTCAATTCTTAAGCGAGTTCTCGTTCGATGATGAAAATAATCTCAAAACCGTCAATCGACTCATATTAATAAGTACAATTTTAATGATTTTTGTAGCTTGCCTAGGTCTGTACGGTTTGTCTTCATTTTTAAACGAACAAAAAGCGAAAGAAATCGGGGTAAGAAAAGTTTTAGGCGCATCTGTTCACGGCATAGTGATAATATTGTCTAAAGAATTTTGTAAATGGGTACTTGCGGCCAACATAGTTGCATGGCCGGCTGCTTATTTTGTTATGAAACTTGTACTGCAAGATTACGCTTACCGTGTTCAGATAGATATATGGATTTTTGCTGCAGCGGGAGCTTCTGCCTTGTTAATAGCCCTTTTAACGGTAAGCTGGCAGGCCGTAAAAGCCGCAACTGCGAACCCTATAAAATCCCTCCGTTACGAATAGCGGAATTTAATTCAATAATAAGGGAGTCAACACTGAAGGATAATTATTTTTTAAAAACCAAGAAATCCGTTTTCATAATATTAAAAGTTAACCCGGATATAAATTAAAAGAGGTGCGGCATAAAAAAAAGCTTACAAAATAACGGCTTGAAGATCGCTGCTTGTCTTTTTATGTCCTTCTTTCAATTACATTCATTTCTGAGATGCATGCGCAACAAAGCGCTGTCGTAATTAATTTAGACAGCACCCGTCGGGTTATCAAGGGTTTCGGAGCGGCTAATATACATCCGTGGCGCCACCGATTTGATTACCGACCAAATAAATAAGGCCTTCGGTACCGAAGACGGTTAAAGTGCGGCTTGTGATGTCGCAGTATGCCAGATTTGTACGACCCTGTTATTTCAGGGTGCAACAGCTTCAAATCCTCAGCCGGATGCATATGTAACCGCAATTAAAAGCAGTACTAAAATTGTTATAGTTGTTATAAATAGCAGTTCGTCGACGGTTGAGCAGACATTCACTTTAGGGGAACAGGCAGAGTTTAACACTAAAGCGTTTATACCTTATGGTACGTCCGAAACTAAAAACTGTATGCAGGGAAATAATATTGCCGTAAATGAAAATCTCCTCCGGTGAAGATCGAAATGAAGCCCTATTGTCCGAAAGCGTTCACCATTGTTCGAAACCGGACACATATTAAAATAAAGTATTCATAAAATTCTTTTGCGAAGCAGTTTTAATTAGGCATATTCTTTGTTCTTGATTTCATGATATTTCTTTTAAAAGGGAGAGAAATAATGAGTTATAATTTTCCACCCGTCATTTTATTAAAGTTGTTTTTTTATAACATTTCGCTTTCCCTGACTTCGAAGCAAAGAAGAAGATAAAGAATATTGTCCGCTAGTTTGCATGCAGTAAAAGCAGCGACAGCAAATCCTGTTGAGAGTTTACGTTATGGATAATAACGTAAACTCGAAATCCCGATAAGTCGTAGACGAATAGGGATTGAGTCGCTCAGATATGAGTGACGGGCTCCCGATGACTTTTATCGGGACTAAATTGCTCTTATATATAAATAAATATTCCGTTAGCCATGGACGCCGGATTGTCCGGTTGGCTTTCCGGCGTTCTAATTTGGGGGAAACAGCAGTATGTTAAAAAATTATATTAAAATTGCTTTTCGGAATTTTATAAATCATAAAATACATACATTCATTAATCTGTTCGGCCTGGCCGCGGGAATGGCCTGTACGCTCCTTATCCTTTTGTATGTAAATTATGAAATGAGTTATGATTCTTTTCAAGTAAATAAGAAAAACCTGTACCGTGTCAACAAAGTTGCTTATGAAAACGGTGAACTGAATTATAAAAGTGCATATACGTTTTCCGGTCAAGGTCCGGTAATGAAAAATGAAATTCCCGAGGTGATGGATTTTGTGCGGCTTTATGGTTCGGAAGGGGTGCTTCAATATTTTAAGCCCGATAACAGTATAATTTCATTAAGGGAAAATCATATTTATTATGCGGATAATTCATTTTTCGACTTATTCTCATACCGTCTTTTAAAAGGCGATAAGAGGTCGGCGTTGTCAAAACCGAACAGCATTGTCGTTTCGGAATCAACCGCCCGTAAAATTTTCGGTTCTGAAAATCCGGTAGGAAAGGTTTTAAAGTATCACGGTAAAGATTTGATTGTTACGGGTATCTGTGAAGATGTTCCGCAAAATACCCATCTTCAATTTACCGAGTTG
This sequence comes from Ignavibacteriaceae bacterium, assembly GCA_046706945.1. Taxonomy (GTDB): domain Bacteria; phylum Bacteroidota; class Ignavibacteria; order Ignavibacteriales; family Ignavibacteriaceae; genus FEN-1297. Next base: position 40,387 of record JBJKOY010000023.1, read on the forward strand.
TTATCATTCGGCACTTTGAGTCAGAACGATCGGAACAATTGGACAAATCATGCCTTTTACACATATATTTTATTAAAAAACAATGCCGATCCGAAAGAAGTCGAGCCTAAACTTTCAAAAGCGTTCGACAAGTATATGTACGAACATTACGATAGGAAATACGTAACAAATATTTGGAATCTGCAGAGAGTAGACCGCATCTATTTATATTCGACCGACTTTACTTCAATCTCGATGGAGTACGGGAATTATAAAACCGTTATGTATTTATTTATTGCGGCACTTCTTGTTCTAATTATCGGCTGGATCAATTTTATAAACCATTCCGCCGCACGTTTGCCCGAAAGAGCAAAAGAAATAGCAATCAGAAAGACCATGGGGGCTTCCAAAGAACAATTGGTAGGACAGTTTGTCATCGAATCGTTATTAATAAATTTCATAGCATTTATAATCAGTTTGGCAATAGTAGAAAGCTCATTTAATTGGCTGAACCGTTTTCTCGGAATGAACATATCTTCATTTCAATCTCCCGACAATTGGTTTTGGGGAGCCTGGATTTTGCTGTTATTATCGGGGATTTTTCTTACATCAATTTTACCGTCGTTGTGGCTTTCTACTCTGCCTGCAACATCCGCAATAAATAAAAAGTTGAACAGATCGGCCGGAGGAAATTATCTTCAAAAAATTTTAATCACATTCCAATTTTCAATTTCAATAGCATTAATAATGATCACGTTGATTATGTATGAACAGATTTCTTTTACGCAGAATAAAGATTTGGGAATGAACATTGACAACATAATGGTTATTTATGCACCGGGTTATGGGAATCCGCTTGCAGCTCATGAACTGTTTGAGAAAACATTAGCATCTTACCCCGGAATTTATAATGCTTCAGCATCAATGAGCGTTCCCGGAACAAGATTTGGGAATGGTAATTTCGGGAAAATTTATAAGGACGGTTCCGCTATTCAGAATAATTATTTCAGAATAGGTAAGGTTGATTCGAATTTTATAAGCGTGTTCAATCTTAAGTTATTGGCCGGTCATAATTTTAATTATATATCCGAAAATCGTAATGCGGTTATAGTAAATAAAGAAGCAATGAAAGCTCTGAAGTTTAAAAATGCTGCAGATGCAGCCGGCAAGTTTATAAGATGGAACGGAAGATTAATTAAAGTTATCGGCGTTGTTGATGATTTTCACCAGGAATCGTTTCATAAAACAATAGAGCCTATTGTTTTATACGATCAAGGATTCGATCAATATATAGATTACATATCGATAAAATTTGATCGGTTCGAACCTGATAAACATATGCCGATGATAGAGAATACATTTAAAGAAGTCTTCCCCGGTCAACCGTTCGATTACTTTTTCCTGGATGATTTTTTTAACAAACAATACAAGACCGATCTAAATACCGGAAAATTAATTTCCGGGTTTGCATTCCTGTCAATATTAATTGCCGTTCTCGGGTTATTCAACCTAATATCTTTTTCGGTAGCAAGGAGAACAAAAGAAATAGGCATCCGCAAAGTAATCGGAGCTTCCGTATTCAACATCGTCGCTTTACTTACAAAAGACTATGTGAAATGGGTATTAACCGCAAATTTATTCGCCTTTCCCGCAGCTTATTATTTTATGCATAGCTGGCTTCAAGATTTTGCCTACAGGATTTATTTAAGCTGGTGGATATTTGCTCTTTCCGGTGGAATTGCATTGATAATTGCTTTAGCAACGGTAAGTTTTCAGGCGATCAAAGCAGCAACGGCAAATCCTGTAGAGAGTTTACGTTATGAATAATAACGTAAACTCGAAATCCAGATAAGTCGTAGACGAATCGGGATTGAGTCACCCAGATATGAGTGACGAAATCCTGTTTAGCAGGATCGAAGAATTACGATATGAATGACTTGATGCGTTAAATTAACCGGAGAACAAATAGCAATTTGATGAATTAAATTTATTAAGTAATAAAAATAAATCGTTTTAGTCTAAGATATATGGTATTTTAAAAATACAATTTAATTAAAAGGCGGAGACCAACCATGAGCAAGCATTTTTACACAAGAATTTT
>JBJKOY010000024.1:0-1008 GCA_046706945.1 Ignavibacteriaceae bacterium
AGCATAATCTTTTAATTGCAAATACAAAAACCGTCGATAAAATAGAAACAATGCCCGCCTTCTTCTTATTTCAATGGTGGGAGAACCTGCTGGCATTGCTTTCGATTAACGGCTGGACTTACACCGCATACGTCTTTTATATATTATTGCTTGCTTCTATCGGACTTTATTTCTTTGCCAAAAAAGCCAGGCTTCAAAAGTACGCTTTCTTCGGAGGCCTTTTTTCCCTGTTATTAATGTTAATTACGCTGACCCTGCTTATAATTAACTTAAATAGGGAGTTAAACGTCAAAAAAGCCATCGTAATTGCTCCGACCGTAACAGTAAAATTATCTCCAGATCCTTCGAGCAATGACGCTTTCATCATCCACGAGGGATTAAAATTAAGAGAAGAAGACCACGTGGACAACTGGATTAAGATAAAACTATCGGACGGTAAAGAAGGCTGGCTTCCCGCAAATACCATTTCTACCATTTAGTTCCCCGTCGCCGGCATATGCCGTTTTAACTGGTGCTTTCCGGGTTGCAGGTTGTTTAAGTCCTTTCCCGTTCAATTGATTCACTGTTATTTATAGGTTATTTTTACTTTATGGATTCGAAAAAATACAACAATATCAAACTTGCCGTAAGTATTTCCAAGGGCGTAACCGGTTTTATACTCTTGCTGCTCTTCGTTGCTTCGGGCTACAGCAGGGAGCTTCAGGCCCTTTTAAGCAGCTACGTTTCGGGCAGTTACCTAATATTAATAATATTTGTGCTTGTCGTGGGGTTTGCCGGAAGCGTAATATTTTTCCCGGTCAGCTATTACAGCGAGTTTTACCTGGAGCATAAAAACAATTTATCGAATCAATCCTTCCTTCAATGGATATGGGAGGACGTAAAAGGACTGCTTGTCTCGCTCGTTATAGGCATCCCTATTCTGATGATCTTTTACTATACATTGAACAGGTTCGGAAATTTATGGTGGCTCCCGTTCGCAATTGCATTGTTCCTGATTTCGGTCGTACT
>JBJKOY010000025.1:0-1593 GCA_046706945.1 Ignavibacteriaceae bacterium
CTTATTTTAACTTCATCGGAGCTGCCGACCAAAGCCGCAAATACAGGCAGGAAGCTTATACTGTCCCTGCCGGCATCATAAAATGAATTAATATTCGGCGCGGACCAAAATTTTACGGGTTTTAACCCGGTTTCTTCCCGGATTTCACGCAGCGCAGTTTCAAAAGCTTTCTCGCCTTTTTTAATTTTTCCGGAGACCATCTGCCACAACCCGGGATAAATTTCACTCTCCGCCCTTTTAAGCAAAAGGAATTCAATGCCTCCGTTCGTTTGTCTGAAGACATGAGCTTCGATAAAATTTGATATTAACTCCATAATCACTCCGCGTTTTTAAAAATATGCCCTAACTTCCGCTCTTGCGGTATGCACTACTTTGTTGATCCCCTGCAGTCTTCCGTTATAGCTTATGGTTGACTGAAGGTTTTGAGCAATCCGGTAATCGAAATTTAAGCTCCAAAGGTAATTCTTCCCGATAAGATTGCCTTCGGTTAGTTCGAAGGGCATGTAATTTTCGGTTGAATTTGAAATCAGTTCGTCGCGTTCAATCTGGATATTGAGCCTGCCGTATCCCGTAAAAGAGTATGTTATCCTGAACTGCTGCGAATTTATATCAATCAGGGTCGGCACAACGGGGAAATCGTCTTCTCTTCTTGCAACGGATATTTTAAAACCGACCTCGATATTATTCTGCGGGCGGTATGAAAAATCGGAGCTGAAACTATTTCCTGTAATTTCTCTGCGTTCGTTGGAAGTAGCGGGCGCCCGCAGGTTGTCGTTCTCGTTAATAAGATCCGTCTGGTTGCTTATTTCGGGTATCATTCTAAAATTTATTCGAATGCTTCTTTCCCTGCCGTAGGCCTGTTCAATACCCCCGTTATACTGGTTCATGCTCATAGTCTGCGAATACCTGAAGCGAACGGAAAAATCCGAATTATTTTCGAAAAGAAAAAGATCCTGTTGTATCTGGTTAGAGCCGTTGATCGTTTTATCCGGATTTTGAAAATCGGCGAGATCCAGCAGATAAATTTTCTTGTAATCCTGCTCCTGCGTGTTTTCCTCGATCCTCCAATATGTTTCGGAAGAAACCGGGCTTAAAAGAGTCTGAAGAATACCGCCGTTATTAAAGAAATCACCGTATTTAATTTTCCACCTGGTATTTGTCTTCAAGTCTATAACCGGATAAAGCTGGTCGGTAGGAACCATAACAAGCGAATAATTCCCGTCGTATAAAGTGGGCTGGAATTCGTTTTCATCCTGTATGCCGTTATGGTTCAGGTCGCCTAGATAGATATAATTTCCGGCACCCTGCGCGACCTTCACGAAAACTTTTTGAAGCTTCGCCGTTTTCTGTGTCGATACTTCGTAATATAAATTGCCGGAGATAGGCTTAATGAAATTAAATGCAGACTGCGATCTTACCAGAATGGTCTGACTATTTAAATATCCGGCATTCTTATAAGCTTCGGAATAGTATTTATTGTTTACGGTAAGGTTAAGCACAGTGCTGAACGACCTCGTTCCCATGTAATCCAATTCGAAAAATTCGGCATCGGACAAAGCCTGCTTCACTAAAACGCCGTTAATCGCACCGTAA
>JBJKOY010000026.1:0-1614 GCA_046706945.1 Ignavibacteriaceae bacterium
GTGTACTTGAACGAAGAAGATGCGGAATCAGTTAAGACAAAAGAAGAAATTCAGGAATTTGTTTAAATGAAAATATGATTTTTAGAATAAACTATTTTAGGTTTCGTAAAGGATTGTTAAATGGATTATCAGATTATCAAAGACGTTAAACTGGGAAAAGATGTAAAGATTTTCAATTTTGTAAATCTTTACGGCTGCTCTATAGGAGATAATACAAAGGTCGGTTCTTTTGTTGAAATTCAAAAGAACGCTTTTATAGGAAAAAATTGCAAGATCTCTTCGCACACTTTTATATGCGAAGGAGTATATATAGAAGATGATGTTTTTGTAGGTCATAATGTAACATTTATTAACGATAAATATCCGCGTTCGGTATCGGAATCGGGAGAACTTCAAACCGAGGCGGACTGGAAAGTTATTGAGACTCATATTAAAAAGGGAGCGTCGATCGGTTCTTCGTCGACAATATTATGCGGAGTTACGGTCGGGGAGAATGCGATAATCGGTGCAGGAGCGGTAGTTACTAAAGATGTCCCTGCCGGTACCGTTGTTGCGGGTGTCCCCGCAAAAATAATAAGGCAGAATACTTTGGTTTAATTTATATATTTAATTAAGAAAAAGTTTCGGTTATATTGGAATAGAGCATAAGGATTTATTGTTCTATTGAGGTTAAAATGAAAAGAGCACTTCCTGTTATAATTATTTTGTTATTGGTAACGTGTCGCGTTGTTTATTCGCAGACCCTGAATCCGGGAGACGGAATAAAATTAATATTTTATAATATAACCGATAAAATTACCGGAGATTATTATATCCAGGACGACGGGACAGTAAGCCTGCCTTATCTAGGAAATATTAAAGCTGCAGGAGTAAATTTGGACAGCTTGAAATCGGAAATATATTTAAAATACAGCAAATTATATAAAAACCCGGAATTGACGGTGCTGCCGATAATTCGCGTAAATGTATTCGGAGAAGTAAAAACCCCAGGCTTTTATTATGTTACCGGTACGGATAAATTATCCGACCTTCTTGCCAAAGCAGGCGGAACAACTCAGGATGCCGATCTGGGCGATATAAATATAACAAGAAACGGTAAAGAAATTGAGATTGACGGTAATAAGGCTATAGAAAAAGGCAGCAAACTTGACGATATAGGGCTTCAGTCCGGCGACCAGATTTATGTAACGAAACAATGGTTTACCGGTACCACGGCTACCATAATTATCACAGGAGCCAGTATTATAGCAAGTTTGTTTATAACATTAATTTACAGAGGGGTATTATAGGTTTAAATATGGAATACGATCAATTAAAAGAGTTGTTAAAAGCACAGCCGGAGAAAGACGGTTTAAATTATGAAAAATTACTCCGTGCTGTTTTAAAACGCAAAGTATTTATAATAATATCCTTAATTGTTGTTTTGTCGGCCGGGTACTTGTATTTAAAGACGGCTACAAGGATATATGAATCTACCGTTATATTAAAAAAACAGGATCAAACCAAGGATAATTCATATATAGATCCTTATTCAACCCTGGTGGCGCTTCAATCTCAGGATGATATTACTACCGAAATGGCTCTGATAAAAACGCACAGCGTGCTTGAAAGAGC
>JBJKOY010000027.1:0-3656 GCA_046706945.1 Ignavibacteriaceae bacterium
TTACCAGCTTGCCGGGCGGCTCGGAATACCGGAGGAAATAATAAGCAGGGTGCCTACCTCGGATACTTACAGCGCCGAACAGACCCAGGAAGAATTCTTTTTTAAAGCTCCGTTTGAAATTTTGGACAGGATCTGGTACGGCTGGGAAAAAAACGTACCTGTCGAAGAAATAGCAGAAACTCTTAAATTAGAACCCAACTATATTAGTAATGTAATTCAGGATATTGAAAATAAAATAAGGTCTACGGAATATTTAAGAAAAATTCCTATTACCTTGGAATAATTACATTCGGTTTCGAAACAACTTATCTAAAACAATTCCAATATGAATACCCATCTTAAAAAAATCGATTCTTATGTATTTTATCCGCGTCTGCTTGACGAGTTTCTAACCGTTTCCACGAGGAAATATCCCAATAAAAGCGCAATTATATGCGAAGAGAGGAAATTAACTTACTCGGAACTGGAAGAAACTTCTATTAAATTAGCAAATCTTCTGCGCCGGTACGGAGCGGCTAGAGGGGATAGGGTAATTATTTTGCTGGATAATTCGGTTGAAGCCGTTATTTCTTTATTCGGGATATTGAAGAATGATTCGGTTTTCATAATCCTTAGCAGTTCTACAAAAGCCAGGAATCTGGCTTATGTTTTAAAAGATTCCAAAGCCGCAGTTCTAATAACGGACGAAAAGAGGAAAGAAATTGTCAAAGAGGTTTTATCTGATGAAGAGGTACATTGTAAAATAATGTACATAAATAACAAAGACGAAATTATTGTGGAGCAGAAAGACAGGGAATTTTCGGCCGAAAGTCTGGATAAATATAAAAGTACTCTGGAAAAAGCCAAACGAAATATAGATATAGATTTAGCGGCACTAATTTATACGTCCGGGACAACGGGAAGAAGCAAAGGGATTATGTGTACGCATAAGAGCATGGTTTCTGCAGCAAGGAGTATCATTCAGTACCTGGAAAACAAGCCGGACGATATAATCCTTTCGGTGCTTCCTTTATCCTTTGATTACGGATTATACCAGGTAATAATGAGTGTAATATTCGGAGGAACCGTCGTAATACAAAACGGATTTTTATTTATTAACGATATATTAAAAGCAATCGATAAGTACCGGGCAACGGGTTTCCCGATTGTACCGACGATTTTAGCGATGATTTTAAATTTAAAAACTCATACCAACTATAATTTATCTTCTTTAAGGTATATGACGAATACCGGCGCTGCACTGCCTGTAGAGCATATTAAGCGGATGAGGACGCTTTTCCCGGATATAAGGTTTTATTCCATGTACGGACTATCAGAGTGTAAAAGGGTATCATATCTCTCCCCGGACGAAATAGATAAACGCCCGGGGTCGGTAGGAAAAGCCATTCCGAATTGCGAAGTGTTTGTGGTGGACGAAAATAATAATAGAGTAAAGTCCGGCGATATAGGAGAACTTGTCGTCCGCGGCTCTAACCTTATGTCCGGGTACTGGAACGACCCGGAACTGACTGCCAGGAAATACAGGCGAGGGAATAACGGAGAAGAAAAATGGCTGTACACCGGAGATTATTTTAAACAGGACGAAGACGGATATTTGTATTTTATCGGCAGGAAAGACGAAATGATAAAATGCAAGGGTGAAAGAGTAAGTCCGAAAGAGATCGAGGAAACAATATGCGAACTGCATTCGGTATCCGAAGCCGCGGTTATCGGCGTTGAAGATATTGTCCTAGGACAGGCTATCAAAGCTTTCGTAGTCCCGGCTGGGGGGGCTACCGTTTCTGCCAATGACGTATTAAAGCACTGTTCTTCTTGTCTGGAAGATTTCAAAATCCCGAAGTATATAGAAATAATTGAAAGTCTTCCGAAAAACTCAAACGGGAAAATAGATAAAAAATCACTTTTTTAAGGGAAAATGTATTAAGTTTTAGCTAGGAAAAATTATATCAAAAAAGTAAATAAATTTTGAGGAAAATGATTTTTATAATTATCTCAAATCTTAATAAATAAATTAGACTAAAAAATTAAATTAAGAATTTGGATAATAGTTAAACTCCTTTTTAACCTTAAAATAAAGATGTGATAAGCAGAGTAATAGTTAACAATATTTACAAATATTATTTAAAACCAAATGTTCAGAAAAGATAAATTAATTACCGATAATCCATTAAATAAACAAATTGTAATAGGGCATACTTCATACGGGTATCCTTTGAAAAGAAATATAATTGGAATAGTCCCCGATGCAAAATATAAACTAGTACGTAATATCCTTCAAAATATTAATGGAATAATCCGGCGAATTAATCGCTTATTGAAAAATGATAAAATTATAATAGACAGATTTACCGGAGAATTTAAAGATTTTAATCTAAATAATGTTTCGGTCCTTCATTTATTTAATCTAATAAGTAGAGACAAAACGCCTTGGGTCGTAACATTTGAAACTATTTTACCAAGGTATAAATCAATGCTTCAAATACATATGGGGAATGAACCTAGGTTCTCGCACCTAAAAAAAAATTCAAAGATTGACAAGGCATTAAGGTTAATGGCAGGAAACTCATGCAAAAAAATTATTGCAATGTCTCAATGTAACGCTAATATGCAAAAAGAATTATTAAAGGAATTTCCGGAGTATAAAGAACAAATTCAGGAAAAAATGATTGTTTTATATCCCCCCCAAAGACTTTTCGTGAATAGCTTCTATGATAAAGGAGTTGAACTTGATGGGCAAATTAATTTTATGTTTGTGGGGAACTTGTTTATTAGAAAAGGCGGAATGGAAATCTTGGAAATTTTAAGTGAATTAAAGGAGGAAAAGAGATTTAATTTTAAATTAACTATAGTTAGTTCCTTAAAGACTGTAAAAGATACTCTACAGGAGGATTCGCAGAATATCGAGGTTGCAAAGTCTTTAATTAAAAACAACAGAAGTTGGATTGAATATTTTAGTAATATAACTAATGAAGCTACATTAGAATTAATGAAAACTGCACACGTTGGATTATTGCCGACATATGCCGATACATTCGGATTTTCCGTACTTGAATTTCAAGCAAATGGTTGTCCTGTAATTACTACCAATGTTCGGGCATTATCGGAGATAAATGACAATAATAAAGGTTGGGTTATTGAAATACCCAAAAATTATTTGGGCGAAGGCATATATACTACTAAAAACGAAATGTTTAAAATAAGTAGATTAATTAAAAAAGGTATTAAGTCTGCTGTATATGAAATATTTTCAGACAGATCTATAATTTCAAAAAAATCAAACAGTGCAATTTCGAATATTAGGGAAAATCATTCGCCAGTGAAATATGCCGAGAAATTAAAAAATATATATATAGAGACAACCTAAAACAACTATTTTAAATTAAAATTTATTTGTAAAAAAATTATCATTATAAATGATTTTCAATAAGTTATGTAAACTAATATGATTAATATTGATAAAATCCTTACCTTCCTACGCTTCGCTTTTTTAACTACCACAAATGAGGATAAAAAAAGTGCAATTCTTAGCGATAAAATATTATATGATTTAAAACAGAGAAATGGAAAAACTTATGGTGATGAAGAAACGGCAATAAGAGAAGGTATTAATGTCCTAAAAAATTCTTTTTCATGTAATATCGAAGATTTATTTATAG
>JBJKOY010000028.1:0-2431 GCA_046706945.1 Ignavibacteriaceae bacterium
CATTAGGGCTTGATGCAGAAAAAAAGTATTTCAATTGCCGTCCGGTTCAGCGCGGGGCAAGTGAAATCAATATTGGAATAATTATTTATTTCATTTTAGTTATTACATAGTCTCGATCAAAATATGAATAGTTATGTCCATTTGTTCTTTCTAGTGGCAATGTTGAATAAATTTTTATGAATGAAAATTAAATTTATCGAAAAGTCTTTTTAACATTTATCACTTGCCCGCGTCATTAGGGCTTGATGCAGAAAAAAAGTATTTCAATTGCCGTCCGCTTCAGCGGACGGACAGATTAAAATAGACACAATTTGGATCCGGGCTTTAGCCCCCATAAGAAAGTCTTTTGTATCTAAAGCCTCTTAAAAGTAGTAAATTTATTCTCCGGTCAGCTAAAGCTGACAGGAAGTTAGTGAAAATAATTTAGTATCCTTTCGAAGGATTTAATTGAAAGGCATAAGTCATGAATAAAATGACCGGAGCAATTCTTCCAGGGAACAGCAGCACGGAGTTGCGGGAATTCGACATCCCAGTTCCCGGACACGGCGAGGTTCTGATAAAAATGAAATCGTCGACTATCTGCGGTTCCGATATAAGGTGCATTTACCGCGAGCACCTAGGCAAAGGACCGGAAGGATATATGCCCGGCACCATCGCCGGGCACGAGCCTTCCGGGATAATCGTAGAAACGGGCCCGGGCTGCAGGCGATTTAAAAAAGACGACCGCGTCCTGGTTTATCATATCTCGGGCTGCGGCGTCTGCAACGACTGCCGACGGGGCTATATGATTTCCTGCACCAGCGAATACAGGCGCGCATACGGCTGGCAGCGGGACGGGGGAATGGCGGAATACCTGCTGGCGGAGGAAAAGGACCTTGTGTATCTTCCGGATGAGCTGAGCTACTCAGACGGCGCGCAGATCGCCTGCGGTTTCGGAACCGTCTACGAGGGCCTTGAAAAGATCGGCGTCTCGGGAGACGACGACGTCTTGATAACGGGCTTAGGCCCGGTAGGACTTGCTACCGCCATGCTCTGCAAAGCAATGGGCGCGCAGAGAATTTTCGGTATCGAAATAAACGAAGATAGAATAGCCATTGCAAAAAACCTGGGCCTGTTCGACGAAGTTATCAAAGCGGGTGAAGACAACGTGCTGCGGATCCGCGAGTTGACGGAAGGGCGCGGTGTGGAAAAGTCGGTTGACTGCTCCGCAAACAACAAAGCACGCCTTACGTGCATACAGGCGGCGCGCAAATGGGGAAAGATAGTCTTTATAGGCGAAGGAGGAACAAGCGAATTCCAGCCTTCGCGGGATATCATCCACGATCAGAAAACCATATACGGTTCGTGGGTGACCAGCATATGGAAGATGGAAGAGCTGGCAGAAAAATTAGTAAGATGGAAAATAAAGCCGGAAAGATTAATTACACACAGGTTCGAACTGGGCGATGCGGGAGAAGCATATTCGCTGATGGCAAGCGGCAAATGCGGCAAAGTGGCGGTGGTATTTGACGAAGAAATTAAATAATTATTTTAATTAAAAGAGAGATATGTAACATGTTAAAGAATATACCGAATATCTTAAGTCCCGACCTGTTAAAAATTTTATCTGAGATGGGGCACGGGGATGAACTTGTAATTGCCGACGGAAATTTCCCGGCGGCTTCGATAGCAAAAAGACTTGTAAGGCTGGACGGGCACGGCGTCCCGGAAATCCTTGAAGCCGTATTGAAGTTCTTTCCCCTGGATACTTACGCCGAGCACCCGGTAAGTTTAATGGCCGTTGTCCCCGGCGACAATATTACGCCTACCGTCTGGGAGACTTACGGGAAAATTATTAAAGACAGCAAGGAAAAATTCGGCGGGTTCGAGTTTGTGGAGAGATTTGATTTTTATAAGAGGGCCGGTAATGCGTATGCAATTGTCGCCACCGGCGAGGCCGCGTTGTATGCAAATATAATTTTGAAGAAAGGTGTCGTTGTTTAAAATAGACCGGAATCTTCATAAAATACGAAAGGACGTGATATGCAAAGACGTGATTTTTTTAAAACTCTCGGGGTAGGGGGAGTGTCGGCAGCTTTGCCGTTCGGATCGAAATTTAAAAAATTATCTGATCTCGCTTCGCCGCAGGAAGATGAAGTGCCGTGTTTCCCCGTTTCCGAATGGCAGGATGTAGTGGATGAAGGCTGGGGAACTGCGGGCAGCAAGGCAGGCCCGGAAACATGGGACGGAGTTACACTTAAAGCGCCTCCCATATCCGGACTGGCGGGCGACGGACCGTTCAAGCCGGAGTGGGATTCGCTGCTTAAATACGATGCGCCCGAATGGTACCGGGACGCGAAGTTCGGGATCTGGGCGCACTGGAGCCCGCAGTGCGTTCCCGAGGACGGCGACTGGTATGCCCGGAATATGTACATCCAGGGACAGGGGCAGT
>JBJKOY010000029.1:0-23919 GCA_046706945.1 Ignavibacteriaceae bacterium
TATCCGGACCGTAAAGAACTTGCCGGAATAGTCAAAAGACTGTACGAACTTAACTATCCCATTGCCGGCGCTTCCGACCACGGCGTCTCGGAATCAATTTATCTCACCGATCCCGACGGAAACGGTGTCGAACTTTACTGCGACCGTCCGCTCGAAGACTGGCCTATCGATGAGGATGGCCATCTAAATATGGTAACAAAACATCTTGACTTACTGAACCTTCTTTCGGAACTCGACGGTTAAGGTTGAAATATATACGGCGCTTTTCAAGAATTAATTTATGCTGAAAAAATCTAAAAAATATATTATGTTAATATTTACGTAAATATTAACTCTTAGAATCATATGACAAAGCGTGATATAATAAAGGAATTGGGTGAAATCGCAATAGGCAGCAGACTGAAAAGAATAAGCGACAAGATAAACCGTGAAATATCCGGGATATTTAGGAACCGAAATATCGACATTAAACCAAGCTGGCTTCCGTTAATTTTATTCTTAGAAGAATCGGAATCCGCTACCGTGCGTGAAATAGCAGCGGTAATGAATTTTACCCATCCTGCAGTAATACATCTTTTAAAGCAAATGGAGAAAAAAGAATTAATAGAAACTTATCCCGATGAAATTGATAAAAGGAAACGGATTGTAAAATTAAACGAAAACGGGAAAAAAGTTCTTAACTCGGCGGCATTTTTGATTGATGAAATAAAGGCCGCCCTTAATGAGATTTTCAACGCAACCGGGTATGATTATATGCTTATAACCGATTTGCTCGAGCGGGAACTTAACGAAAGGACACTTCATATACGGACGGAAGAAAGGATCAAAAAGACGGAAATGGATTCAGTCGAGATTCTCAGGTATTCGCCCAGGTACGGTGAACGGTTTAAAACCCTTAACACGGAATGGCTGGAGAAATATTTTGCCGTGGAGCCGGAGGACGAAAAAATATTGAATAACCCGGAAAAGATTGTCGACGGGGGCGGCGAAATATTTTTCGCTTCTCTTAACGGAAATATAGTAGGAACCTGCGCAGTTATAAAAATCAGCGGCAATGAGTACGAACTGGCTAAAATGGCGGTAACTGAAAAAGCACGCGGAAAACAAGCCGGCAAAAAGCTGGCTTTGGCCGCAATCGGATTTGCTTATTCAAAAGGCGCGGAAGCACTCACGCTGGAAACCAATAAAAAACTCACGGCGGCCGTCGGTCTTTATGAAGGTCTGGGTTTTGAATATGTACCGAGGGAGGAAGAGTCAAAATTTAAAAGGACCACCGTAAAAATGAAACTGGGATTGAAATAAGCCTGATAAAGAAACATGAATTTACCGCGTTAGATGCCGCTGCTCATTCTTTGACCGCGGTAAACCTCAGCCTGACATAATCTATGAACCATTTCCCGTTAATGCAGTTTGTGTCTTTCAGCGAGTCTTGAATATTATTAATTATCTTTATCTTCTCGCGCGGTTCCGTATTTACGAAAAAAGATTTGCCGAACATCTCAAGCCAGCCGCCGATATCGTCACCCTCTTCAAGAAATGTGTCCCGCTTAAAGTACGAAATAAAGTTTACCGTAAATCCGATTTCTTCGAGAAGTACGGCGTATTCGCCCGGCGACGGGTAATACCATATATCCAGTTCAGCGTTTGTAGAATATCCCGATTTGCGAAGTTCGCTCCGCAGCGCGGTTTCAACCCTTTCTATATTGTGCTTTCCTCCGAACTCTGCCGTAAATTTCCCTCCTTTTTTCAAAGCATCGAAAACGCATATTAATACCTTTTCCTGATCTTTTATCCAGTGCAGAACCGCATTGGAAAAAACGGAATCGAATTTATCCTGGAAATAGAAGTCGGTTGCGTCTTCGACCATAAATTTTATGGCAGGATATTTAACTTTTGCTTCGCTTATCATTTCAGGGGACATATCGATCCCGGTAACATCGGCACCGGTTGATGCTATTAAACTAGTCAAATGCCCCGTCCCGCAGCCTAAATCCAATATTTTTTGTCCCTTTTTCGGATCGAGCAGGTTAAGAAGGTCTTCGCCGTACTTGGATACATATCTATAATTTTTGTTATATAACCCGGCATCCCAAAATTGTTCCGGTGTGCTTTTCATAGATTCACCCTACTAGTTTAATATTATTTCTTTTCCCGTTTCGGCCCGGTATACATTTATTGCCTTATTTTTTCTCAAAATCGACGCTCCGACCCAATCAACGGCGTCGTGTTCTCCGTGAATCAGAATTAAAGTGCCTGGGTTCGTCCTTTCCGCAATTTCAAGCAAACCTTCTCTTTTGGAATGCGCCGAGAAATGAAATTTTTCAACGGTGCATTTGACTTCTATTTCATTATCTGCAATGCTTACCTTCCGGCCTTCTACGGCGTTGGCAAAAATAAATCCCGGGGTTTCTTTGTCAACATAACCCACTATAAAAATAGCAGAATCTTTTTGCCGCAGCCACCTAAGCCCGAGTTCATATGAGGCGGTACGTTCGAGCATCATGCCGCTGGGGGCAAGAACGATACATTGGTTTTTAAAAAATTCATTAAAATCCTCAACGGAGTAAAGGTCTTTCTGAGGGACGGAAGAAATCTCAAAATCCTGATCGGTCCTGTTAACAACATATTTGGAATAATCGTAAATCCTGCTGATCTTCCGGGCAATACCGCCCGTATAGATATCGATATACGGAATTTTATGCGATTCCATTAATTTCCAGACTGTAGCGACAATCTCCTGCATCTTACCTAATGAAAAAACCGGGATCAATATGGAACCGCCGTTAACCAGGATTTTATTTATTGACGCCGAAAGTCTTTGTGCCTCGCTTTTCCAATCGAGAATTTCGTCCGAATTTGTCGATCCGTAAGTCGTTTCCATTATTAAAATATCTACCTTTTCCTCCGGGAGAGCGGAACCTGCAAGAATAGATTGACGGTCGAGGTTTATATCGCCGGTATAAAACAGCCGGCGGTTATCGAATTCTATTAGTATGCCTGCGGACCCGAGGATGTGCCCTGCATCGTAAAAACATGCGGTAATCCCGGAATTGCCGAGGTAATTATATCCGTTTAACTCAAATCTATCCATGTAAGATTTATAATCAACCGATCTGATAAGAAGATCAATCTCTTCATGAGTATAAATTTTTAATTTGTCGTCTTCGGTAATTTGTTCCTGCATTATAGAAACGGAATTATGCAGTGTTATTTCCGCAATAGCCCTGGTTTGGGGAGTAGTTATTATCTTTATATAAGGATGCATCTGTACCAGGAAGGGAAGCGCGCCGATATGATCCTGATGCGCGTGGCTGATAAGAGCAAAATCGACGGGTTCGTTTTTTATTAAATCAAAATCGGGCAGCGAATCCCGCCCCGTTTTTTGCGGATGCATCCCGCAGTCCAGAATAATACCCGTGCCCGAAATATTCAAATAATAACAATTAGCACCTATTTCACCGCCGCCGCCGAGAGTTATAAATTTAATCATAAAATCCCAATGATCCAGAATTTTTTATGGGCAAAGAGAACATATAACTAATACCAGATATAAGCAACCATCGGGTTTAAGTTTCAAAAGAATTTGTTATATAAGAAATTATTGAGCTAAAATTAAACCGGGAAAAGCTTTTACCTCGAAGAAATTGGAAGAACCGCGAAAATCCGTTCGAATTTTTATTATACCGCTTAAATAAAAAGAGGAGAAAGAATCTATTTATATAATTATCATGCGAATGCCGAAAATTATATAAGGCTTAAATAATTATTTACGAATAAATTTAATTTTTGATGTAACAATTTATTCGGTTTTTTCGTCTAGAACTCAGATGATGATAAAGTCAGTAAAATACAAATTCTTTATTCGGCAGTATAAAAACAGGATATACAGTTACGCATATTATTTGCTGAAGAACAGGATGGATGCCGATGACGTAACACAGGAGGTATTTATAAGGATATGGAAAAATATCGGGAATTTTAATTACGGTTCGGCCGCTTCCTGGATAATGAAAACAACGCATAATTTATGTATCGATTATTTGAGGAAAAGGAATATTTCCATGAAGAGAGAAATCGGAATAGATGCACAGTTTGCCGGTACGGGTATAATTAGCAGGGGATTCAGCGATCCGGAGATCGAAATGAGAAAAAATATGCTCAAAAAAAGAATCGGAGCGGCGATAGAGCTGCTGCCTGCACCGCTTAAAAATGTTTTCGTATTATATGAATTGCAGGGACTAAAATACAGAGAGATCAGCGAAATTACCAGCATTCCGCTGAACAGCGTGAAGGTATATTTGCTAAGGGCAAGGAAAAAATTACAAGAAGAATTGAAAGAATTTAAAGATGAAAAAATCGAATCAAATTGAAGAGAATCTTCTTAATAGAATAATTAAAGTCGCATACGGCGAAGGAAATCTTTATGACCGCGCGGCGGTTAATTACCTGGCAAAGAAAAATCCGGAGATAAAGAGACTGCTGGAGGAATACAGGATGACCTCGTCGGTATTGGATAAGATAAAAAATGAAGCATGCCCCGATGAAGTAATTGAAAAAGCATACGGCAGAATAACGGCCGAAAACGATGCCGACGTTTTAGGGCCCAGATGGTTCGATATTATTCTGAACAAACCTTTGATTTCCGCGGCCGCGGCGGTCTTAATTATTGGAATGTTCTCGCTATATATTATTGAAAGGCAAGAACCCAAACCACAGTATTCCGCAGTGCAGGTGAAGCATGCGGAAATGCAGGTAAAAGAGTCTCTGGCGATAATAGACAGAGTATTTCAAAGTACGCAAAGAACCCTGGAATACGATGTTCTTAAGAAAAGGGTCTCCCCGCCCTTAAACGAGGGGATTAAAGTAGTAAATAATTTGTTCAAGGGAGGATAAAAAATGAAAAAGATAATAGGATTGGTTGCAGTACTGATTTTTACCGCAACGTTCAACTTATGCGCACAGGATAAACAGGATTATAAAAACGATCCCGGTTATGTCGATTTCGGTAATCTGTCGGAATTCCTAAACAGCGATAATGTTACCGAAGTAAATATAGAAGGCTACCTTCTGAAGATGGTCGGCAACGCTACTAAAGAAAACGATCCGGAATTATCCAAATTGCTGAACGGTTTAAAACTCGTAAAAGTTTATTCGTTCAACGTAAAAGGGAAAAATCACAAGGAAGTTCTGGAAAAAATCACAAAGCTGGATAACAGACTGGACGGCGATAACTGGAATAGGATAGTTAAAGTCAAAAGTCCCGATGAAAATACAAGCGTATATATTAAAACTAACGGTGACCAGAGCAACATACTGGGACTTGTAGTTACGTCTCTTAATGACGACGGCGAAGCGGCGTTCGTTAATATCGTCGGGAAAATAAATTTGGACGCCATCAGTAAATTAGGGAGCAAATTCAACATCCCCACACTCGACAGCATTAAAGGAAAAGGAACGGAATGATGAAGCGCGGATTTTTAATTCCCGCAGTTTTAGCTCTGGTATCGGTATTTTTATTTGCCGGCTGTTTCGGCGTAGAAGGTAATTTCAAAAACATAAGGAACGATCTTCTCTCTGCGGCAGGTACCCGTTTTCATACCGATATTGAGTTCTCGCTTGGAAAGTTCGGGCTGGGAATCGCGAAAGAAATAGTAAGGCACGAAAACAACGATGAAGACGCGAAGGAAATCCTGAAACACATTTCCAAAGTCCAGATAGGCGTATATAAAAATCGCTCCAGGACTATGCCGGAATTTAAAGATTCTTTTATAAGAAAAGCGGATAAAGAAATGGAGAGGCACGGCTGGGAATCTATAGTTAAGAATTACGGGGAAAGGGAACTGAATATCGTCTATGTCCAGAACGATAATTCGGGCAGGCTTTCCGAAATTTTTGTAATAAATATGGACAGAAAAGAGCTGACGCTGGTGGAAGTCAGCGGGAACCTTGACGAAGTGATTACATATATAATTAAGGAAAAAGGTCTGGGTTTCCAATATGCCTCGGCCAGGTACAGATAAACATTACCCGCTAAATTAGGTACTAAAAAAACCGCTGTCAAAAGTTGAATGACTTTTGCAGCGGTCTTTTTTTAGTATAAATTAAAAATACGCTCTAAGTATTTTTGAAAAAAGAAATTTTATTTTAACGTTACGTTTATACCGCTGAACCAGAGTTTAAATTTATGATCCGGGCCGGTATGCAATGTTGAAATCGTTATCCCGTCGAAATTTTTATTTCCCGTCCATGTAGCGGGGCCGGGATGTTTAGATTTGCCGCCTTTAATATAGATCCATTGGCTGATCATATCATTTTTATCCAGGTACAATTTAAATTCGTCGTCCGGCGTATAACCCACTTTACCCGTGTACTGTACAACCAGGCACCTGCCCTCTCCTTTACCAATCGGATACTTTTTCATACCTTCGTCGGTGAACTTCACGTTTGTATCCCACACAAGGTGAAAAGGAAAAAGGAGCCAGTAATTATCGTTGATAAATCCCGCGTCTATTTTCTTTATCTTCGCGTCCATGGGTTTGTTTTCATTATAGGTCACACTGACATTCTTTCCGCTTTTATCTTTTCCCCAATAAGTTATTTCTTTCGTATCGGGATTCCATTCCCATTTCCTGCTGAACTTTTTGCCGTTGAATTCTACATTGAACGTGTATGTAATGGTTTTTATTTGTGAAAAAGAATTGATGCCGTAAGCGTCGGCTATTTTTTTCGTTAATGATCCGGTATCCGCCGAATTATTATTGTTTTTTTTCATCGGAGCAAAAGAAACGAGGAAAGCCAAAGCCGCCGAAAATAATATGGATAACATATTCTTGCCTTTCTATTTGATCGACCGTATCCGCGCCGGAGTGAGGGTTATTTCGAGACTTAACCTAATCTTATTAAAACAATCCTTCAATACCCAAAACTTTTGGAGTGAGGGAGCGCAAGATTATTTTCCGCTAAGTTCTTCTCTTCTGTGTTTCATAAATTTTCTGAAGGTAAATATCTGAAGAAGAAAGACAATACCGAATACAGATATTAACAATATTATTACGGGAGGTTGCATAATTATCCTCTGATATATTAAAATTAAAATGCCGTTAATAATAAGTAATTATACGATTTCAACCGTATGAATTTAAAAAGGATTCTTAGACGCCCGTCCGCGCGGGTGCGGTAAAATATCCCAATATTCGCCCCAGTCGGGGTAAACAGCAAATCGACGCAAATATATGTAATTATAATTTCACATAAAATGTTTTTATTAAAATATTAGATTAAAAACACATCCGGACAAAGGCAAAGTTTACCCGTAATTTTATTTTAATAATTTTACTGGCAGGTCAATTTTTACTTAATTTAGCGTAAGACTTACGAGCATTAAATTATTAAAGTGGAATGATATGCCGATCAGACATTTTTATAAGGCAGATATAAAAACTATTTTGAATAAATTGTTTTTATTTTCATTACTTTTACTCTGTCTTGTTTTTATTTTTTCCGAAATAACTTGTTCACAAAAAAAAACGCAGGATAAGAAAATGGGAATAAAAATAACAAGCCTTGCTTTTAACGAAGGTGACAATATACCTTCAAAATACACATGCGACGGAGCTAACGTTTCTCCGCAGCTTAGCTGGAGTACAACGGCCGCCGACGTAAAATCCTACGCACTGATTGTGGAAGATCCGGACGCGCCTGGCGGCGATTTCGTACACTGGATAATTTATAACATCCCTGCTTCGGTTAAGGAACTTCACGAGGACGTTACGCCTTCCAGAAATATTCCAGACGAAGTAATGCTCGGGACGAACGGTTTCGGCAGAATCGGCTACGGCGGACCGTGTCCGCCTCCGGGGAAAGCCCACAGATACTTTTTCAGATTATATGCCCTGAATACTATACTGCACCACCTTGAATCCGGTGCGACAGAACAAAAATTGTTAAATGCTATGAAAGGACATATTGTAGACGAAGGCCTTCTGATGGGCAAATATAAAAGAAGCAACTGAGTCTGCCCGAATTTTAGTTCCGGGTCCTTACCATTTACGCGCATTTAATCCGACGAGCTTATTCTAAAGCTGGGGTACCCTTTATATAATGCACAAGCTGATCTATAACAAATTCTTTTTCGTCTATTACCGCATTGACTACGTCGCCGATTGAAATCACGCCTATAAGCTTGTGACCGGAAAAAACCGGCAAATGTCTTACCCGTTTATTAATCATTAAAGCCATGCATTCCTCAGAACTGAGCGAGGGGTTTACATAGATTACTTTCGACGACATTATTTCCCGCACTTTGGTTTCTTTCGAGAATTTACCCTTCAGTACTATTTTTCTTGCGTAATCACGCTCGGACATTATTCCCACCAATTCTCCGTTCTCGGTAACGAGCACGGCGCCTATTTCCTTTTCCGCCATTAACTGCAAGGCTTCGTAAACGGTTGCATCGGGCGGAATAGACCACGTTGCACGGCCTTTTTTCTCAAGAATTTCGCTGACTGTTTTCACGGCAATTCCTTTCCCTTATTTTGTAAAAGTGATTTTGCTCTTTAAAATATTTGTATTGTGGGAAAAAACAGGTCATAAATAATTCTAAAATATTCCGAGCTTAATAAATGCTTTAAATAATAGAAAATTTATTTCAATTAATCACCTGGTAAAATATTTTTTTCGGAAGGGTATTGTCCGGTCCGGAAATCGTCGTCGAAGGGGTTCCATATATATAATAATTATAAGGCCGGTTTCAGCCTCTTACATCATATATCGGGAAATTCCCTTCGACTATTTTTTTAACTTCCTACCTTTAGATCATTAATTACATTTACGGCGTTTGTTCTGAAAGTAACTAAATTTACAGCCCAGTATTCAACGGATTCCGTAGGTACTTTCCCTGCTAAGATAATGCTTCCGTTTATTTCGATTATATGTATTGGCGGATCCGAAAAGTACTGCCACCCGTTGAACATCGAAGTCGGATCGCTGTAAATCAGCCTAGCCGCCCTTATCCCGTTTCTTCCGGGCCCGAACGTATTTTGAATTTTATTTACGACCTCTTTTACTCCGACAACTTTTTCGGCTTCCCTTTGATAAAGGCCCTTATACCAGGGGAGGTGAACCCACCCTATTAACGTAACGACGCCGCTGCTGTCCTTAGCCGTAACCCAATTGAATACGCTGTAAAAAGCACTTCGGTGAATTCTGTACAGTACATTCTTCACCACAACACTGTCCGGCTGATCCGTAGAAGCTACGCTTATATCATTGACGACTTTGAAATTACCGGATTCGTTCCCGGCTTCTTCACCAGCTTCTTTTTTATCGTTAATCGTAGGGACGGAACCCTCCAGAGTAACGGTATTGTTTTTTACAATTACATTTATATTATCGTTTTTTAACAAATTATCTTTAATGAGTTTGTATTCGACGAATATCTTTACATTCCTGTCGGACGTTTTTTGGTTCTTATTCTGGGGATATAAAGGATTAAAGACAGTACTTGCACAAAGAAGGGTTATAATTAACACACCCGAATATTTATTAATTAATTTGCCCATTTTAATTTCCTTTCCGATCTAATCATATGCCGAAACGCGAAACATACATGTCATTCCTACTGCGGCAGCATAATTATTTTTAACTGCATTAAATTAGACGATACGTTTCGCCGCCGAGTTTATGCAACCGCTGTTGTTGTAACAACAGTCACCGCGGCGGAAAAAAACAAAATAATTATTCGGTGCAAGTCGGAGGGTCAAAATTATTCATGTACATCTTAGCCGCGAATTTCGCCGATCAATCAAATATATTTTAAAATTCGCGGCTAATAAGCAATTAATTTTTACAGAAAAATTTTGCTTTTTAATATACGATCAGAAAGGATTCATATTACTTTTACGGTAAAATTCTCATTTTCCCAATTACCCGATTCAAGCCAGTAAAAGGTAAAAATAAGCGAATCACCGGCATTAAATTTATCCGTAGGCAAATCCGCATATTGAATTCCCAATCCGGAATCTATTGTATTTGTATCGTTCATGCTGTCCCAGCCGTCTTTAGTCCAATGTATCCGGCATTTTGCAAGCACTTCGATTCTTAAAATATTTTGAACCGGCAAAGTCGAACATTTATTATTGAACCTCCAAACGGTGAGTTTGGATTCCGTTTTGCTTTTAACGTATCGTTTATAAGTTTGGGGAGGCATATCGAAAATTTTTTCTTCTTTCAGCGATTTGCACAGCTTAATATATTCGGCATGTGCCCACACCAGGGGCATAGCCGAACCTGCGGGCTTTCCGAAAAACAGTTCTTTCTCGGGTATATCTTTTTCATCCCAGATTTGCTCCGGCAGCATCCCGCCTTCATTTGCGAATTGCTCGAGCGTATTAAGCAGGTCCGCCGCTTTATCAATCCGGCCGGCGGCTATCTCGTAATGAGCCCTTTCTCCGGTCATCAGAGGCCACGCCCTCCCGATTCCGGTTCCGTCGAAAGCGCTTCCGTCCTCGTGCTCGCCGTACCCGTCGTCGTTGTAACGGTGCCAGGCAGGTCCGAATGGAGTTTCGACTTTCAGAAGGGAGTCTATAATTTTGATTGTATTTAAAATTCTGGGATCGTTCGCATCCCTTAAGCCGAATCTAACCAGGGCCAGAGCATCGGGGCTGATAATATGTACCGTTTCTTCAACGTCTTTTCCGGGAGGGCGGTTTTTTATAGTCACGAAACCGCCGGACGGTGAAGACGCATCGGATTGCTGGGGCGGCGCGATTCTTACATAATATCCTTCAACACCGACCTTTTTAGCCATATCCGAGCCTTTTGCATATGTCCATCTTTCAATGCTCGCATTCCAGGTATCCGCGGTTTCTCTTAAATAATTACACAACGAATCTTCTTTATTCAGCTCCGCAAGATCGGCGGCAACAAGCAAAGCTGCTATTTCCACGCTTAAAGTAAAAGGCGAATAACCGGCATCCTCCTCCCATCTGTCCTGCTGTGTTACCGGCCCGTTGCTGACAATAAAGGATACCGCTTTTTTTATCATCGGCCACAATCCTTTGATGTATGAATTTGAAATTGCGCCTTCGCGTTTTGCCAGATCAACCAGTAAGATGGGGAAGGCGGTTTCGTCCATCTGGATTCCCTGCCAGTAAGTCGATCCGTCAAGCCACATATTCTGCGACCAGTGTCCGTCCTCTTCCTGCGTACTCATCAGATAATTAAGTACTCTTACGGCATCTTCTTTCGCATTTATTGCCAACAGTCCGCCTGCCGTTTCAACAAGGTCCCTCGGCCATACCAGATGGTAGCCGCCCAAGTCTTCGTCTCCCTTGGCATATCCCCAGGGGATGGATAGACTGGCAATAAGTCCGCCCGGGAATCTTTTTGCCTCATGAATTCTTAAAACGGAGGCGCCTGTTAAAAATAGCTTTTTGCTCAACGGAGATCTCAATCCTTCGGTTTTAATTCTGTTCAGCCAGGTTTGCCACTCTTTTATATAGCGTAATTTGGATTCTTCGAAACCGAATAATAAGCTTGCCCTTGCGCGTTGTGCGGCTTCCGTCCAGTTGAGTCCGAACCCTATTGCAATAACAAACTCGTTTTCGGCTTCCTCCTTTAGATCTATCTCGCCGACCATCGATATATTTCCGTTTTCGGCTTTCGTATAAAAATTCGTTAATTCCTTATTGGCTTTTAAATCATGCCACGGATCGTCCGGACCTACATACCCGAGGGAAAAGTTTTTCCAGGGTACGGAGCAGGCTACCGCCATGGCGGTATTGTCTCTAGATGCGAACAACATTTTTACACCTTTATAATTTCCAATCCAGCCGGTATTTCCAGAACCGCAATTTTTCAAGTGGGGCGAGACAAGAAAATATAAACGGCGGCCGCTGCCTGCCGGTGAGATAAAATTTACTTTTTGCATTATTGAATCCCTTTGGGGATCCGCAATTATCTCCTTAACGGTCTTAAATTTCCCGTTCTCAAACTCATTCGTAAGTCTATATCCCGGCACTCCTTCGGCTAGATTTTCCGTAACATTATTTGCATTTCTTTTTTCTTCCGAGAAATAATTCGTACCGTCGGTAACGATAAAGCCGAGATCCCTGGTGCAAGCCTGGTCGACGCGCGGGTAATAGATCTCGTTAACAATGCCGTGGCTGATGGTGAACCATACTCTGCTGGAATTATTTAAAGCCGTACCGACGCCGCTTTTGGCACTCGAAGTCCATTTGGGAGATACGCCGGGCCATCCCGGAGCATTTTGCGTTTCACTCATATTTTTTTTAATCCTTTCGCGCTTGTTTAGGAGCCGCTTTCTTTTTTCTACTTCTTTTCCTTCGATTTAAAAATCTTTTTTTAATCTCTTTCGATGCGGATTTATCAGATAATAATAAAATCTGGTCTTCCGGTAAGATCACGATATTGGGTTCGTACCGAAACATTTCTTCGTCTCTGAAGACGGCAACGATTTCGAATTCTTTATCCGCAGGGGATACGGCGGGATTCTTTAAATCTTTTCCGATCAGCTCGTTGCCGGGATAAATACTTACCATAAACAGCACCTTATCCTCTCCTATCTCAACAGGTATTTCGGACTCCAGCAATGAAGTCAAGTCCAAGTTGCCTACCGTTTTGGCATTGTAAGACCTTCGTTCGCTTAAAACCCTCACCGCCCTTTGCAAATGCTCCATCCTGTGCGCCGGAGAGAAGTTCCTGTTTCTCATCTGGGCTTCGTACAGACTTATATATTTCAAATCGAGCGAGCTTGTAACGGCCTTTTGAACCACAAATCCCAGGATGACCGCCAGTGCCGCAGGCACAAGCAACTGGTAACCGCCTGTCATCTCCGTTACCATCAATAAAGTGGCTAAAGGTACCCTTGCGGTGCTTCCGAAAACGGCCGCCATACCTACTACCGCAAATGCCGCCGGCGGCTGATGAAAAAGCCGGGCAAACAATCCTCCCAGCATTACACCCAAAAATAAAGTAGGTGCAAATACTCCCCCGGATCCTCCGGAGGAAACGGTAAGCGCGAATGCCGCAAGTTTGCCGATCAGAAGAACGGCCATCAATGATACGGCCAGTTTCCCGTTAATTGCAAGCTGCATCCATCCGTAACCGCCTCCCAGCACCTGGGGAAGGAATAATGCAATTATGCCGACTCCCAAAGCGCCCACTGCCGGTTTCAAAAACCGCGGAATATTAATTTTGTGGAACAGGTCCCTGGTTTTGTAAAAAATGGTGGGAATTACGGCGCCTATAATTCCGCTTGCCAAGCCCAATATTATATAAAATAAGTAGGAAGAAATATCGGTAACTTGAATAGACTGCGGAATCTGGAATAAAGGCTTCCAGCCCACGAATACGGCATTTATGGCGTACGCAACAACCGATCCCAGCATCGTATAAACCAAAGCTTCCGCTTCGAAATCCATGTCGCTGTAAAGAACTTCAACCGCAAAAATTGCCGTTCCGATGGGGGAGCGAAATATCGCGGACAGACCAGCACCCATTCCGATAAGAACCAGAAGCCTTCTGTCCTTATCCGAGCGGTGGGTAAGTTCGGCATAGATCGAACCGAAGCCGGCGCTGAACAAGGCAGTTGGTCCTTCCCTTCCGGCCGAACCTCCCGAGCCGATTGTAATTGCCGAGGCCAGTATTTTCACCGGCGCCACCCGTTTTCTTATCGCGCCTCTTTTTTTATGGAATGCCTTAACCGCGGTATCCGTGCCGTGCCCTTCTGCTTCAGGAGCAAAGCCGTACACAAGCGCGCCGGATATTATGCCACCGACGACAATAACCAGCGGGATCAGCCATAGACCGTGGCTGCCGACGGTTTGAATTAAAACGCCGCCGTCATTTGGTAAACCGGGAGACCCGTATCCGGCAATGTCGTTTAAAAAGAGTCCCTGAAAAGTCTTTAATAAAAACCCGAACAGCTGCGCGCCTAAAGCGCCTATAATCCCCAATAAGATCGTATCCAGAAATAATTTTGTTTGTCTTCGCACTTGTTCTTAATATTTTGTAATTGAAAGTTGATCCGTCATAATATATAATTTCCCGGTCGTTCCGTAACCGAAATTGCCTTGATCCGGAGACAGTTAAAACATCATCTTGTTTCCCGTGCCTCCGTTCATACCTATAAAAGTAATAATACTTTCCCTGCTGAGTACTCCTTTAATTTCTCCGTTCTCCATTACAGGAAGCTGGTTCACTCCGTCTTTATCCATTTTCAGCAGGGCATCCCATAACTTCGAATCCGCATCTAATTTTTGCGTCTCCAAGTTCGGTATCATGGCCTGTGTAACATAAGTGGAAGGCCATTTTCCCTGGTCTATATCTCTGATCCTGTGAAGCGTCAGCATTCCGATAAAGTTATCGTCTTTTTTTACAAACAGGCTCCTTCGTCCGATACCCAGGATATGATTTTCCATGACTTCCTGGATCGTGGTATCGTCCGGGATAATTGCATAATCGTTTGTCATTGCCTCTCCTACGGTATGGCCTTCAAGATGATCCTGTAAAACCTGCTGCTGGAGCTGCGCCATGGCCGCGCTTTCCAGGAACCAACCTATAAAAGCAATCCACAGCCCTCCGCCGATATTCCCTCCGAAAATCTGAAGAGCGCCGAAAAATATAAACAGAAAACCGAAAAACCTGCCCACTACCGCCGCGATGTGCGTGGCCTTTCTGAAATTACCGGTATATCCCCAGACAATCGCGCGCAATACCCTGCCGCCGTCCAAAGGGAACCCCGGGATCAGGTTAAATACGGCAAGGGCAAAATTTATATAAGCCAGGTATTCGAATAATGCGAAAACCGGTGCGGTATTTTCCGTCAGCAGCTGAAAGCCGTAAAATATGCCGGCCAGCAGAAAGCTTACTATCGGACCGGCAATTGCAATCCAAAATTCCGCCGAAGCCTTGGGAGGCTCGCCTGCTATTTCGGCAACGCCTCCGAATAAAAATAACGTAATCTGTTTTACTTTTATATTATAATTTACGGCAATAACCGAGTGCCCGAGTTCGTGAAGAAGTACGCTTACAAAAAGCATAATAGTTGTTATTATCCCTACCGCCCAGTATTCCAGGACCGGCCAGTTCTTAAATTCTGACGGGAAATAATTATCCGCCAGCATCCAGGAAAGAAGCGCAAAAATTAAAAACCACGTATAATCCAATCCGACCGGGATACCCATTATTTTTCCCAGCGGAATGTTTTTCTTTTTCATTTGTCTGCCCCGTTTACCATATTTTTATATAGTCGATTATTTATTAAAAATTATCCTGCTCTATTTATTGGATGCTCATGTAAAATATTTGTTCCGGCATTCGGAGCTTCTTTGCGTACGGTAACATCTATGTTTCATTTATTTTCTTCGGGCTCTTCTGAAAACTTTGAAGGCGGCAGTACCCAATTGTTGCCGTCTCTTGCAATAAGAGCTTCTGCTTCTTCCGGTCCCCACGTACCCGCCGCATAGTTCGGGAAATCATTCGGAGAAGAGGCCTGCCAAGATTCCAACACGGGCATAATCACGCGCCAGGCAGCTTCAACCTGGTCTGCCCTCATAAATAAAGTCGCGTCGCCCAGCATAGTATCGAGGATAAGGGTTTCGTATGCTTCCGGCGGCTGCGTATCGTAAGTATTTTCGTAATTGAATACCATTTCCACCGGGTTAAGCAGCATCTTCAAACCCGGTTCTTTAGCCTGAAACCTAAGCAGAATTCCCATCTGCGGCTGTATTGAAATTATCAGTCTGTTCGACTGCCAGTTCTCTATGGACTCCGGCGGGAAAGCGCGGTGGGGGACCGGCCTGAACTGGATGGTAATCGTTGAAATTTTTTTTGGCAGGTGCTTGCCGGTTCTCAAATAAAACGGGACGTCCTGCCATCTCCAATTATCTATAAAGAATTTTACCGCCGCAAAGGTTTCGGTTCCCGATTTGCGGTCGACGCCAGTTTCTTGCCGGTAGCCGGGTACTTTTTTCCCGCGCATCCACCCTTCGCCGTATTGACCGCGTACTGCTATATTCCTTATTTCGTCCGAATTATATTTCCTAATTGCGTTAAGCACGTCTACTTTTTTGTTCCTTACTTCGTCCGCATTAAAAGATACCGGCGGTTCCATTGCAATTAAACATAAGAGTTGAAGCAGATGGTTTTGAATCATATCCCTTAAAGCACCGGCGTTGTCGTAGTAAGAACCGCGGTGCTCCACGCCCACTTCTTCGCTTACGGTTATCTGAACGTGTTCAATGTAGTTCCTGTTCCATAAAGGTTCAAACAAAGCATTGGCGAAGCGGAAGGCCATCATATTCTGAACGGTTTCTTTTCCCAGGTAATGATCTATCCTGTATATCTGACATTCGTTAAAGATATTTCCGAGTATCGAGTTGAGCTTTTGCGCGCTTTCCAAATCATGTCCGAAGGGTTTTTCCACTACTATCCTGGATTTATTTTTATCCTGCGTTGCATGAGATTTACTAAGATTCTCCGCAATAGGTTCTATGAATCTGGGAGGAACGGCCATATAAAATATTCTGTTTGCTTTTTTTCCCCAATTCTTTTCCGTTTCGTTCAATAATTGATTTAATTTTTTATAGGTCTCCGCGCTGGTGAAATCGGCTTTTTGATAAAAAATTTTCGGATTGAATTTTTTCCAGTTTTCGGGCTTTGTCTTTCCGCTCCTTGAAAATTGATCTATTCCGTCCTGAACTCTTTTTCTGAACTGGTCGTCGGTAAAATCTTTTATATCCATACCTACAAAGGCCACTTCATCCGGCAGCCACTCGTCGAGGTACAAATTATAAAGCGCCGGCATAATCTTGCGCCATGTAAGGTCGCCGCCGGCGCCGAATATAATTAAAATAATAGGATCCGGTTTTCTTGCAGACTGCATATCTCCTCCTTATAAACTCGTTGTTATTTGGTTATAAAATAAAGTCATATGGTTAATCCCAATTTTTTCAATTCTTTTTTAGACGATTCGTAATCCCTGTGATGGATACCCTTTATGCCCAGCGTTGCCGCGACTTCCACAAACATATGCCTGTCGTCAAGATAGGCTACGGTTGCAGGCGATACCTGCGATATATCGAGGGCATATTTATAAATATCGGTATCGGGTTTCCGAAGATGTATAAAGCTTGATGCAACAAAAGCGTCGAATAATTCATAAAGTCTGAATTTTTTTATTCTATATTCGGTAAGCTCGCGTCCTTCGTTGCTGACGGCGGTAACCTTAAGTTTATTTTTCATTTTCAGTTTTTTCACGAAGTCAAGCATGTCGGGAAGAATTTGAGACTGGCTAAACATAAAGTTTTTAAATTTTTCCCTTGTGAATTTTCTCTTTTCGTAAAATATTACTCTGTTAAGATATTCGTTCAGGCTGAGTTTTCCCGATTCGTATGTATCGAAGGTAAGATGGTGTCTTTCATTTACCTCTTCCTCGTCGAGATTAAATTGTTCTACGGCTTTTAGGCGGGCGTTTCTGTCCCACCCGTTCGTCAGCAGCACTCCGCCGATATCAAGGAACAGGGTATTTATTTTTGTTTTAGCGAGCATAGGTTTTCTTTCTTTTTTGTTTTAAAACAGAAATGAAGTTCCGCAATAAACGTTTTTCCTGTTATTATTTAACATATCATTTTATTAATAAATCAATGCCTATTGCATCACATAAAAAATATCGGGAAGGGAAAGCGGCGTTAATAAATACAGATAAGGTGATCTCCCGGCCGGCGGACGGGTCGAAGTAGCTGATTTTAAGCTAAGACCGCCTTCCGATCTTTCGGAAGGCAGGCAGGCGTCCGACTGAGCTCACGCCCAAGTCTTACTGTTCGGTTTTAGGGGGCTTTTTTGAAAGCCCCCGTTGAAAATTATTTTTTCCCGGCGGTATCCGGATTATTGGAAAGGTTTTGCAGCGTCTGCTGTAGTTTTTCGAGTTCTTTTGCGGCATCGCCGAACCGTTTTTGTCCGTTGTATTTTAAATAATTATTGAAAGCATCGTTGGCCTGCCGGACCTGATCGAGAAAAGATTGTCTTATCCCGGGCTGCGTCCGGGTAGTCTGAACCGCTTCGGCGGAGGGTGCGGCGTTCCCGAAGAATTTGTCCAGCGCCTGTTCGAACGTATTGGCATAACTCATATTTTCGCCCTGCATTACAACGACCAGCCTGAGCTCCGGATAAGCCGCCGTTTCCGCCTGAAGATATATCGGTTCTACGTAAAATATCGTGTTGTTTACCGGTATGGCCAGCACGTTGCCTCTTATAACGTTTGATCCGCGCTGATCCCATAACGTAAGCTGCCCGGATAAATAACTGTCCTGATCTATTTTTGTTTCGACCTGCTGCGGTCCCAGCACGGTCTTATCCTTCGGGAACTGGTACGCTAAAAATCTGCCGTAATTTCCCGGATCGCACATTCCCGCTATCCATCCGATCAGCACCTGCCTGTTCTTCGGAGTAAACGGCAGCATGAGAACGAACTGCTGTTTGCTGCTACCCGGAAGCTGCCACATAATATAATACGGCTCAACTGGCTGGACATGATCGTAATATTTTTCGGTAGCTCTAACCCAAAGATCTTCCTGGTTATAAAAGACCGTGGGATCGGTCATATGATATTTTTCGTAGGTTAAACCCTGAATAAGAAGCATATCCATGGGATATCTCATATGTGCCTGCAGATTTTGAGGCATTTGCGAAAGAGGTTTGAACAGATGCGGAAAGATTCTGGACCACACCTTGATGATGGCGTCGGTGCTGTCGACTACGTAGAAGTTTACGGAACCGTCATAAGCGTTGATAACCGCTTTTACCGAATTACGAATATAATTTATCCCTTCAAAGTCGCTGCCTACCTGGGTTACTATCGTCCTGTTGCGGTTCCCTTCCTTATATTCGATTCTTTCAACAGATGAAAAAGGCTGCGTATACGGAAAATAATTCGAAGTAGTATAAGCATCGATCATCCAGTATAAATTGCCGTTTGCAAGCACTACATAAGGATCCCTGTCGAAATCCAGGAACGGAGCCAGTAATTTAACTCTCTCTTCGATCTGCCTGTGGAACATTATTCTGCTGCTGTCGGTGGGATAATCCGAGAAAAGGAAATTGGTTCCGTCAAACTTCCATCCGAACAGGAACTTGCGCCAGAAGCTGGACATTCTTACGCCGCCTTTGCCCGCGTACTTCGTATAAACGTTATCTTCTCCGCTCGGGTAGTCGAATTCTTTTTCTTTCGTATTTACAATGACATGAGAATCCGTCATTTCGCCGTAATAAATCTGCGGCTTATTCACATCCAGGGCCGGATATTCGCTTTTCGGGGGGATATCTTTGATAAGCAGATGCGGCAGTCCCTGGCTGGTGAATTCGTTTACCGTTGCCATTGTTATTCCGTAGCCGTGAGTGTACTGGAACCTTTTGTTGACAAAAGTCTGGCTTTGCACCGGAAGGTTGGTTATATTCATTTCCCTTGCAGAGACCATTACTTCCCTGTATTTATCGGCGAAATGATACCTGTCGACATCTACATCCGAAAATTCGTAATAGAGTCTTATTGCCTGAAACTGTTTGTAAACGGCATCAAGCGCGCGCCAGTCCCACAGCCTGATGTTGGAAAATAAATTTGAATCCTGCTTTACCACCTGCTGCGTAAGCGATCCGCTGACGGGATACTGCTTTTCTTCTATTTTATTCAGCCCGAAAGCAAAACGGGTAAATTTTATATTGTTGGAGATGTACGGTCTCTCAAAAGTTATTTCGTTCGGACGAACGACAAGCCGCTCAAACAGCTGAGGCAGTACAGTAAAGGCAATAAACCAGACGGCCAAAACGGCAACCCCGGTCGATACGAAGACAAGAAAATGGGAACGTTCCGGGAATGTATTATATCTCCTGAAGGGACGCTGGATCCTTGCCCGCAGCTGCGGCACAAGCAGCATAACGGCAAGAATAAGCATAAGAATAATCACAACAATATATGCCGGAAGGAGTATATGCACGTCGGTCCATCCGGGACCTGTAACAACGCCCGTTTGGGAATACATTACGTCATAGCGTTCCAGGAATTTGCCGGACGCTAGAATAATTAAAAATATCCCGGCAATCCAATAAAGGGCGCCGGTAAATTCTTCGGTTCTTATGGTAGCTAGTTTGGGGAAAT
Source organism: Ignavibacteriaceae bacterium (assembly GCA_046706945.1). Classification (GTDB taxonomy): domain Bacteria; phylum Bacteroidota; class Ignavibacteria; order Ignavibacteriales; family Ignavibacteriaceae; genus FEN-1297. Next base: position 20,174 of record JBJKOY010000029.1, read on the forward strand.
ATACTTTTAAGTTGCTGCCCAGTATTCTTATAAAGGAAATAAAGAAAACAACTATCAGAACCATAATAGCAAGTGAAAAGACAAAGCTGTACAGCTGATCGAGGAAAGGCAGAGTGAATAAATAAAAGCCCATGTCCCTGCCCAGAATCGGATCCTTTAATCCCGTCGAAACCCCGTCCCAAAATTTCAATATTGTATCCCAGTTGGTAAAGCCCCAGGTTCCGCCGACGAAAATACCGAATACTTTCAGACCGCCTCTTAGCAATTTTTGATCCTTCGGTATATTTAAGGTAAAAACAATCATCAGCAGCCATCCCAGTGCCGCTCCGGCAACAGCAAACAGGCTGTTTGAGAAAAAGATGGTCCAGAACCTTTGACCGTAGCCCAGATTCTCAAACCATAATGCCTCTCCCCAAAACCCCATGAACCAAAAGAAAAAAACGGTAAGTACGGCAAGCGTAAGGCCGGCGATTATTTGAAAAGTCTTTTTTTTCTGTGCTCCCACTATAAAAAGAAAAGCTGCTATTCCCAACAGAACCAGCAATAATGCGGTATACATTATTTCCCCTTTCTCATAAAGTTTAGGGTAATGATTTTCAAATAAATCAGATGTTATTAGACTTTAAAATAATAAATATGCGGCATTAATATTTTAAATCCGGATATTTTTATTCGGAAAGCATCCCGATAAAGTCCACGGAATCGTATTTTAATTTTGACGCGGAAGGCATGATATTCCGGCGCATAAGTTCCTCAATTGCGGCCATCTCTTTGTCCCTGCCGCATCCGGCTGCCGAATAGACGATGTCCTTTTTAATGTAGAAAGAGATAAAATCTTTTGAAGTAATGTCGCCGTGAATAATTATTTCCTCCCAGTCTTTGGCATGCCCTACGTACTGAAGGCTTAAGCCTAGCTGGTCCGTCCAGAAGAAAGGAATGCTGTCGAAGGAAGTTTCTTTGCCGGCCATGTTATGCGCGGCCGCGCGTCCCTGCTGCAGCGCTGTTCGCCAATGCTCTATCCTGATATCTTCGCCCGTTCTCCAATCAGGTATGGTAACAATATCTCCGGCCGCATAGACGTCTACTGATGCCAGGAAGTTTTTATTTACTCTTATGCTCCCGTCGGGGAGCAAGTTTAAACCGCTGATAAAATCCGTAGCCGGCTTTACCCCTATCCCCACAATTACAGTGTCTGCATCAATTCTGCCTCCCTGTTCAAGAGATACGGATTCAACCTTTTCTTTGCCTTCGAACGCTTTTAAGGTCCGGCTTAGTTTAAAGTTAACCCCGTTTTCTTCGTGAAGCTTTTTAAAAAGCTTTCCGACCTCTCTTCCGAAAACTCTTTCGAACGGGATTAATTCCTGAGATATTACGGTGACCGGGATTTTCTTTTTCGACAGGCTGTAAGCCGTTTCAAGGCCTATAAAGCTCGCCCCTATTATAACTACATTCTCCGATTGGCCTGCTGCCTTTATAATTCCGTCGGCATCGTCAAAGCTTCTTAACGAAAAAATATTTTTTAAATTTTCTCCGGGAAGGTTTAATTTCCTAGCTTTTCCGCCCGTCGCTATTAATACCTTATTATATTTGATGCTCCTGCCGTCGCCGAAAATTATTTCTTTATCCTTTACTTTGAGTTCTCTTACTTTTTTATTCAACAGAAGTTCTATATTGTTTTCTTTATAAAATTCGTCGCTTCTTAAGGGCATCCAATCTTCCTGGGCTTGACCGGAGAGGTAATCTTTACTTAGGTTCGGCCTGTCATACGGTGCTCTATTCTCCTGCGACACCATTATTATTCTCCCGTCGTATCCGTCCTGCCTGAGTGTTTGTGCGGCAGCAAATCCCGCCGCTCCCCCCCCTAGTATCACGAAGACGTTTGAATCTGCCTTAACTGTTTTTGCCTTTTTTATGCTTTGATGTTTTTCTTCTCCGGGTGCAGGAATTGAAATAAATACTTCCCCGCCTTTGACGCTAGTTTCGTATTTAATTAAATTATCCTGCGCGGGAGGTTCAAGAGTGTGGCCGGTCTTCGCATTAAAGCATGCATGATGCCACGGACATACGATTCTGTCGCCGCTCAAAACGCCTTCGGCCAGGGGACCGCCGTAATGAGTGCATTTGGCCGAAAGAGCATAATATTTATCTTCTACCCTGCACAGTAATAATTCTTCTCCGCCGCCGGCCTGGATGTTCTTCATTTCCCCGTTCTTCATATAGTTCTCATTTACCGCTCTTATTTCCGATGTACTCATAATTACTCCTTCTTTGCAACTATATAAAAAAGATAGGGCTTTAACACAGTGATAGGAATCAAAGTATAATATTAATTTTATCCGGTATTCGCGCCCCGACCTTGATCTTGAACTTGATCTTGAACTTGACCCTGAACATGAACTCTAACCTTCTCCTTCAATTCCAGCGCATTTCGAACTGCGTATCCTTTTTCGTCGTTGTCGAAATAACAAAATATTTCTTTCCCTTCGTCCGCCCACCTTACGAATAGATCGGACCAAAAGTTTATCGTTCCTGCGTCGTAATTTCCCTTGTATTTTTTACCGGGGCCGTGAAGCCTTATGTAAACGGTATTGCCGGTCGTAATCCGCGGCGTTAAAACTTTTCCGAGTTCATATATACAGAAAGCAATGTTTTTCTTTTCCAGAAAGCGGTACGTCTCGTCTCTCCACCATCCGGGATGCCTGAATTCGAAAGTATATTTATAACCCGGAGGCAGGGCGTCCGTAAAATTCATGAGTCTGTCCATATCGTATCCTAAGTCGGGCGGAAGCTGAAAAAGAACAGCACCGGTCTTTTCTTTAAGGCCGGATATTGCATCGAACAATTTTTTAAGGCTTTCCGCGGGATCGCGGAGTTTTTTTATATGTGTAATATACCGGCTTGCTTTGCACGAGAATAAAAAGTTCCCGGGAGTATTTTCGCGCCAGCCGGCTACTGTTTTTTCTTTGGGCAGATGGTAGAACGAACTGTTAAGTTCGACGGTCTCAAATTGATTTGTATAATACCCGAGCCATTTCCGCTCGGGAATTTCTTCAGGGTAAAATATACCCTTCCAGTGTTTATAACTCCATCCCGAGGTGCCGATATGAATGTTTTTCATTCTATCCATATTAAATGTACTTATTAATTTTATCCTTTAACCGCTCCTTCGGTTAAGCCTTGAATAATATATTTCTGGAAGAAGGCTATAATAAGCAGAACGGGGATTATGCATATAACCGACGCCGCCATTATATACCCCCACGGAATCCTGCCGTAAAGTCCTTCGAATAGAGCTATGCCGACAGGTACTGTTCGGGCATGATAATCTATCGTGAACATTAATGCAAAGAGAAATTCGTTGAACGAATAAATGAATATCAGCATGAAAGTGGAAAAGGCCCCGGGAAGCGCGATGGGAAAGATTATTTTTTGCAGAACCTGAAATCTCGTTGCGCCGTCGACAAGCGCCGCCTGATCCAGTTCGACGGAAAGCTGCGAAAAATGACTCATCATTATCCAGAGCGCCAGAGGCAGGCCGAGCGTTATATAAGGGAATATAAGCGCATAATAAGTGTTGATCCATCTGAATTCGGTCATCAGCTTGAATAAATATCCCACAATGCTTATTTGCGGAAACATGGAAAAGCCCAGCAGCAGGAGAGGAATTAGTTTTCTGCCTTTAAATTTCAACCGGGTGATCGCATATGCTGAAAGGCCGGCAAACAGCGTCGCGAAAAGGGCCGAGG
>JBJKOY010000030.1:0-3916 GCA_046706945.1 Ignavibacteriaceae bacterium
CAATACTTGATGCGGATTTATATTATAAATTTACGCCTCAATTTAAAATTGACTTCGGTTTGTTTAAATTGCCATTCAGCAGGGAATATCTTGTCGGCGAGGGCGATATCGATTTCGTTTTTAGATCCCGGGCAGTTGAAGCTCTTAATATAGGGAAACAGGTGGGAGTTATGCTTTCAGGCGAGACCGGCGGCGGAGTCCTGACTTACGCCGGCGGTATTTTTAACGGGAACAAAGGCGCTGTGAAAAACGATAATAACAAGTTCCTTTACGTGGTCAGAATAGTTCTTCAGCCGACGGGAACGGGCAAAATTACCGTCTTAAAGATCGGGTTAAACGCCGCGCAAAGCATAGATAAATCCGTGGTAATAATTGACTCGGTATTCGCCGGGAACCGGTTATTGCTGGGCGGCGATGTAAATTTAATTTTAAATAATTTTCAAATATATGGCGAAATAATTTCGGCAAGACTAAGGCCGGTATCCGGTTCCGTTATGAGGCCGTGGGGCTATGAAGTAACTGCGGGATATTCTCCGGCGAAAAATATGCAGGTTTTGGCAAGATGGGATGCTTTTAATGAAGACGGCGGTCTGCCCGGGGATAACCTGGTTATCGTGGGTTTTAATATTTGGCCCGCGGAACTTTTTAAATTCCAATTCAATTATGGAATACCGGCAGAAAACGGGAAATTTAAAAATCACCGGTTATTGTTCAACGGTCAATTTTACTTTTAAAATCTTAATATTTATTGCCTGAAATTAATATAAAATTTGATATTTTTAACATAGTAATTTCTATATTCATTTAAACCGGGGATCTCTTATGTTCAAAAGACTGCTTCCCAAAGAGGAAAAATACTTCGACGATTTCAAGGAAATGATCTCTTATATTGAAGAGATGGCATCGCATACTCACAAGCTTTTCTCAATGAAGGAGACAGACAAGGAGCTGCTGCTTAAGATCAAGCCTCTTGAAAAAAGATGCGACGAAGTGTCGTACAGGGTCATTAAAAGGCTGAATAAAACTTTTATTACTCCATTCGACAGGGAGGATATTTTTACTCTTATAAAGAAACTCGACGATATAAGCGACATCCTTCTGGCGGCTTCGAGAAGAGTCGATACCTTCAATATCGTTAATAAGATAAAGTATACCGATTCGCTTTCTTCAATAGTGCATCAGCAGATTAAAGAACTGGGCAAAGCCGTAAACGACCTTAAGTCGAGGCACACCAACGAATGCAAAGCCGTAAAGGATCTGGAATCGGAAGCGGATAAAGTCTATCAGCAGGCGATTAAGGAACTTTTTGAAGAAGAAAAAGATCCCGTAAGCCTCATCAAGAAAAAAGAAATATTGGGTCTTCTTGAAGGCGCTTCTGATAAATGCCAAACGTCGGCCAACGTAATTCTTTCCATATTCATTAAAAACGCTTAAACAAATTATGCACTTTGCCGTTTTCATTATTGCTCTGGCTTTAATATTCGATTTTTATAACGGTATGAACGATGCGGCCAACTCGATAGCTACGATCGTTTCCACCCGCGTTCTGACCCCGTTTCAGGCGGTTGTTTGGGCGGCTGCCTTCAATTTTATCGCCGCATTTATGTTCGGCGTAAGCGTAGCCACCACGATAGGCACGGGTATCGTCCACCCGTCGATTGTCAACAACATAGTAATTTTTTCGGGCCTGGTAGGCGCCTTTATTTTATCGGCCACATGCACTCACTTCGGCCTGCCTATAAGCGTATCGCACGCTATAATAGGCGGATACGGCGGCGCCGGACTGGCAAAAGCGGGGTTTCAGGCGCTTGTTCTGTCCGGATTTACAAAAGTTATTATCTTTATTTTTCTTGCTCCGATAATGGGATTCATAATTTCATTGGTGTTTTCAATATTGACCATGTGGCTTGTCAGGAACCGTTCTCCTAAGGGGGTCGACCGGTATTTCAGAAAGCTTCAGCTTGTTTCTTCGGCCCTGTTCAGTTTAAGCCACGGTTCAAACGATGCGCAAAAAACCATCGGCATTATTTCTGTTGTGCTGTTTACTAACGGTCTGCTGGGCAGTTCTTTTTACGTACCTTACTGGGTGATCATCATCAGCTATTCGGTAATAGCACTGGGGACCATGATAGGCGGGTGGAAAGTTATAAAAACTCTGGGGATGAGGGTGACTAAGCTTACCCCGTTCGGCGGGTTCAGCGCGGAGACCTCCGCCGGCGTTACAATAATTTTTGCAAGTCTGCTCGGAATCCCCGTCAGCACCACTCATACCATTACAGGTTCCATTATCGGAGTGGGAGCGATTAAAAGCTTTTCGGCCGTAAGGTGGGGCGTCGCCAGAAATATTTTATGGGCCTGGGTATTAACCATTCCCCTGTCGGCCGTTTTTTCGATGATGACTTTTTACCTGGTGAATTATCTTGTGAAGGCTTCTTGAATTTTATGAGATTACCCTAGCGATTAATAACGTCGATTTTTTATGTAGTTAAAAAATTGTACTTCCTTTTGTAAGTTTTTCTTTTAATATTGTACCGATTAATTATATAAATTATGTAGCTTTTTATGATCGAAACAAGATATTTTACTCCCGCCGAAGCACAAATGACTCTGCCGCTTGTAAAAAAAATCGTTAAGGATATTCTGGATACCACCAGGGAAATAAAGCTGCTGGCGGACGATCTCGACGGAAAGGTTGAGGATAACGAGAAAATCAAAAAAATGATATCCGACGTAAACGGATTTATGAGCGAACTCGAAGAAGTCGGCTGCTATTATAAAGACTGGAATTTCACCGTCGGACTTGTGGATTTCCCGGCTTATATAGAAGGGGAGGAAGTATTTTTATGCTGGCGCAGCGACGAGGACGGAATCAGGTACTATCATGCGCTTGAGGAGGGATATGCGGGAAGAAAGCTTATCCCCGAAAAATATTTTGAAAATTAATCGGCATATTATTCGCCTACGGTAAAACCCGCCGAAGCAGCCGCGGTCCGATCGGACAGCACGTCTTTTATATTAAAGATCAGTTTATAATTCCCCTTGGCAAAAGTCGAATCGAGATCGAACTGAATTTCTATCGGTATCTCGGAAATTTTCTCTTTGTTCGTCTTGTCCATAATTTTGTTGATCATGGATTTTACCGTGTCGCCCTTGGGCGTAACCAGGTCGATACTGTAACCTAGGGTAGCCGAGTACATCCCGTCCTTTTCGTTTTGCAGGAAACCGCTCACCCTTGCGGTTGCATCCACCTCCGAACTGTCTCCCATCTGATAAGCAAAGGCTTCCGAGGCGAATACTTGCAGTTTCGGTTCCTTTTTCTTTGAGCATGCCGAAAATAACAATGAAGTCAACAATATAATTACCGCGGCTTTTTTCATTTCAACCTCGCCGAAAATTTTTTTGCAGGCAGTGCGCCCGCCTAAAATGCGGGCGCACCGGTTAAATCATCCGTTCTTTGACCTGAATTCTTTCATGAATTGAACGAGGTCCTCAACGCCTTTTTTAGGGAAAGCATTGTATATCGAAGCTCTCAGGCCGCCGACGGACCGGTGTCCCTTTAAACCGCTGAAGCCTGCCGCCGAAGTCTCTTCGATTAATTTCTTTTCCAGTTCTTCGCTGGTTAGCCTGAAAGTTACGTTCATTAGCGATCTGCTCCCGGGCAGGGCATGTCCTTTATAAAATCCGCCGCTTTCATCGATGCATTTATAAAGCATGTCCGCTTTTTCTTTATTTACCTTGTGCATCGCTTCGAGTCCGCCGTTTTTAATCAGCCATTTGGCCACAAGTCCTATAATGTATATTCCGAAAGTTGAAGGCGTGTTGTACAGCGAGTTTCCTTCCGCATGGATTTTATAGTTCAGCATGGTATGAAGCGAATCGGAACTTCTTTCGAGCAGGTCTTTCCTGATTATTACGG
>JBJKOY010000031.1:0-14496 GCA_046706945.1 Ignavibacteriaceae bacterium
TAAAAAATAAAATTGCGGGAACCGTTCTTGAAAATATAATTAAATTGGTTAAATGCGAAAAAGATTCTATCAAAGTTTCAGAGAAAGTGGATTTCATTCTGTGCTTTTATATGGTTCACGAAGTCCCGGAGAAAGAAAATTTTTTCAAAGAGCTTAAGAATATTTTATCTGATAACGGGAAAATTCTGATTATCGAACCTTCGTTTCACGTTACGGGTAAGGAATTCGCATCAACTTTAAATACCGCCGCAAAAGCCGGCTTCAAGACAAATCCAGGTCCTAAACTTTTTCTGAGCCGTTCTTCGATATTAACTAATAAACTGTAAGATTTTTAAAATGATTAAATAAAATTTAGGTTTAAACTATCAACTTCACGGGAGTCGGTCATGAAATATATTGCAAAGATTGTTTTTTATTCGACTGTGTTGCTCGCTGTTTTCATTTTAACGCTTGACAATAGCCGGGCCCAGGATAAAGAGGCTTCGGGAACGGACCGCGATTCCATAATTGCATCCGCAAGGGAGTTTATGAACAGTCAGAAGTATTGCGCTCTCATTACCGTAGATTCAACTGGGCAGCCACAAATAAGAACGATGAACCCGTTTCCTCCCGAAGAGGATATGACCGTTTGGATCGCAACCAACAGCCGCAGCAGAAAAGTAAGGGAAATCAGGAACGATTCCAGGGTTTGTCTATATTATGCCGACCATTCAACGCCCAAAGGATACGTAGCTATTACAGGTAAGGCCTTTCTTATCGACGATATGAACGAAAAATTAAAGAGAAAAAGAGCCTATTGGGACCAGGCTTTCCCGGATTGGAAATATCTTATACTTATCAAAGTAGTTCCGCTTAAATTAGACGTACTGAATTATAAGAGAGGATTGCTGAACGATCCCGTTACATGGAGAACACCATCGGTTACATTTTAAAGTTGTCCTGAATTTCGACACTCAATTATTGCATAGACGTGAAAAACAATTTTCAATATTTAAGGACATCAGGACTATATTGTAAAAGAGAAATAATAATGTTATGAATAAAATTAAGATGGGCCCTATACAGTTATTGATTCCCAAACCCGTAATTCTTGCAGGAACCTTTATGGACGGTAAAGCAAATTTTATTACCGTTTCCTGGGCCGGAGCTGCCAGTGAAAACCCTCCGACCATATCGATGGCAATAAGAAATACCAGGTATTCTCTTAGAGGCATAAAAGAAAATTTGACTTTTTCAGTCAACATCCCTTCGGATGAAATGGTGCATGAAACCGATTACTGCGGTACGGTTTCCGGGGAAAAATTTGATAAGGCGCTAGAGTGCGGGTTCAAAATTTTTTACGGGAAGGTACCGAATGCGCCGCTTATTGAAGGATGTCCGGTTAATATGGAATGCGAAGTATTTGAAATAATCAACGTCGGGGACCATTCTCTGGTTATAGGAAAAATTATGGAAACTTACATTAACGATTATTGTTTTACAAAAAATCTTCCTGATATTAAAAAGATCAATCCTATGTGTTTCTGTACTTTAACATCGAAATCCATGGGGTATTACAAAGTCGGCGACTTTATTCCACAAACACAAAGCATCATCCGTGATTAAAATGCTTATTTGTTAAGGGGAAATTATATGAACCGGACTATCGTGCCGGCGCTTCGGAAACTTCGGCCGTGGCGGAATGTTACCCGCATCTTGTTGATCTTGAAACCGCAAAAACACTGACACCGGAAAGTACTTTCAATCTTGCAGGATATGCCGGGGATTCTGCAAATTACGGGAATATAAATATGCGCGAGCTCGACAGCGCTGAGGTTGATTACTATGCGGGCTTATAGCGGAATGGCTGAAAGCCGAACAAAATAAAATGAATTAAATGATAGTTATTATCCTTCTTATTACTCCGAAATAAAAAAGAAATTGGTACTGCATATTATTGGATTGGAACATAAAAAAGTGAAAATATATTTTTATTAACTCAATATTTTTATAAGAGGGTTGATATGGGTTCAAATGAACGCAATCGTAATAATTTTGCCGGAAGAGCTTTCCGTAAAAGTACACGCAGGACTTTTATCAGACAAGGCATCGGCTGCACTGCCGGTTTGGCGCTCCTAGCGGTTCCCGAAATCGTTAACGATGTTCTTGCCGCTCCGATTGATAAAACAAAAGAAGAATTACACAAGGAATTAGAAGAAAAAGCCGAAAAATATATGTTGAAGTACGGTACCTGCTCACAGTCCAGTTTTTGTTCCTTAAACGAGCAGTTTAATTTGAGAGGAGACGACATAGCAAGTGCTTTAAAACCTTTTGCGGGCGGAATTGCCGGAAAGGGAGAAACCTGCGGTGCCGTTACCGGCTCGGTACTTGCGTTAGGCTTATTTTTCGAGCGATCAAGACAAAAAGAGAACGAAAAAAATATTTCGTCGATGAATTATGCAGGATTATTTTTCGACGGATTTAAGAAAGAATTCGGGTCAACAAGATGTTCGCAAGTTGTGGAGCATCAATTCGGCAGATCTTACGACTTTCTTAATCCGGATGAACTAAAATTATTTATAGAAGCTTCGAAAAACGGGAAATGCACAGAAGTGGTTAAAAAAGCGGTTGTAACGGCTTGCGATATAATTTTGGAAAATTCATAGAAAGAAAAACCATAACAGGTAAAGAGATGGAAAAGCCAATTGATAAAGCAGCGGATATTCTCGCGGAATTATCGGAAAAGGGATCCGATAAAAACTTTCTGGCCGGAGAAGCCGTAAAAAAACTGACATTATTCCCGAGATAATTGAAGGAATAAAGCAAAGAAGCGGTAATATTAAGTTCGGGTGCTGCAAAATTTTAAAGTTATTAAGCGAAAAACATCCCGAAGTTATTTACCCGTATTTTGATAAGTTTTCGCAACTGCTTGATTCCGAAAATAATATTATTAAATGGAATTCAATCATCATAATTTCGAATTTAGCCGCGGTAGACAGTGAAAACAAATTAGAAAATATTTTCAATAAATATTTTTCCGGCATTACAGGTACTGTAATGATTACAGCGGCGAATATTATAGGCAATTCATGGAAAATTGCTAGGGCCAAGCCTGCTTTAGCCGGGAAAATAACCGAAGAGATTCTGAAAGCGGAAACGGCAGAGTATATTAATAAAGGCCGACTTTCACCCGAATGCAATAATATCGCCTGCGGCCATGCGATAGGATCTTTCGATAAGTTTTTCGATGAAATAAAGAACAAGAAAGCGGTTGTGGATTTCGTCAAAAGACAGGTAAATAATGAAAGAAAAGCCGTCGCTAAAAAAGCCTCGGGATTTTTAAATAAGTACGGTATAAAATGAAGTTAAAATTCTTATTGTTAAAAGATTCTTATATAATTTATAAATTGAAAAATAATACGGGTATTCCTCCTGCCGTTTTCCTTTCCGATTTTTATTCCGTAACGGGAACGGCGAAGGAACTATCCGTCGTCAGCAAAATAAAAATTAATCCGGAAGATACGCTTGAAAGCAATAAAGACTGGAGAATATTGACGGTAGCCGGACCCTTGGATCTTTCACTTACGGGAATAATCGCCGAGATATCGGGGCTTTTGAGAGAGAAAAATATTCCCATATTTACGATCTCAACTTACGAAACCGATCATATCCTCGTAAAAAGTTCGGATTTAAAAAAAACAGTTGAAGCATTAAAATTAACCGGCCACGAAGTTATTGCCGAGAAATAAATTAATTTTTCAATTCTCTTTAAAAGGACATTTTATTTAGTAAAAATATGACGGAAAAAATAAAAATAGAATTGGGTTGCGTTCAAGAAACGCTTTTACTTCCTCTGTGGGGAAGAGCTGAAGAATCCCTGAAAAAAAGGCCCAGACTGGTAGACAATGCCGCCGTTGATATTGTCAGAAAAATCAATTATGATTTCTCGACCATAATAAAAAATATAAGCCCGATCACCCAGTATGCATGGGTTGCAAGAAGTCTCCATACTGACCGGGTAATCTCGGACTTCATTGAAAAATATCCCCGGGCTACAATAGTAAACATCGGCTGCGGTCTCGATACAACATTCGACAGAATAGACAACGGGAAGATTACGTTCTACGAACTGGATTTGCCCGATGTTATAGAACTGAGAATGAATTTTTTCCCCGGGAGCATGAGAAGGAAAACAATTTCCGGTTCTTTTCTTGATGAGGAATGGCTAAAAGGTTTGGAAGTAAATGATGGAATATTATTTATAGCGTCCGGCGTTTTTTATTATTTTGACGAAGAAAAAATAAAGAACTTTTTCTGCGTACTGTCCCGCAGTTTTCCTGTTTGCGAAGTATTTTTTGATGCTGCTTCGCCGACGGGAGTTAAAATTGCAAATAAAAAAGTAATAGAAGGCGGAGGCATGGATTCATCCGCGGTATTGAGGTGGGGAATTAAAGATGCCGAACAAATCGAAAGCTGGGATCACCGGATAAAACTTTTTAATGAATATCCTATGTTTAAAGGGATGAAAAAAGGATTTCCTCTGAAAATGAAATACGGGTTGTGGCTATCGGATTTCCTGAGAATTATGTCGATGGTTCATTTACGGATCGGAATACACGGATAAATTTAATACCTCTTAAAAAACAAAAGCAGGCTTAACACATACCTGAGCGGGTTTATGGTAACTATGGGCAATCCCAAACCTATATTGTTTTACGCAAGCGTTGTGCCTACTATAGTAAATTTAAAATAAGTCGGTATCGCCGAGACTGTTGGCATGGTTACCATAGTTATCTCCGTCTCATTTCTCGTAATAGGTGCTTACTGTTATTTGGCTTCGCACACGAGGAAATATCTTATTAAAAATAATTTCAACAAAAATATAAATAGGGTTGCTGGGGCAATAATGTGCGCCGCGGGCGGTTATATAATTATTAAATAAATAAAAAGACCGCCGGAATTTTAAACGGATTATGTTATCCGATATATTTTTAATCTGGCACCAATTTCCCTTCTTCACATTTCGCAAAATTTACCGAAATATTATTGTCCTTTCATCGGAATATTAAATCGTTAATCCTTAAAAAATTAAACGGGGCAGGCATGGTCAGGATAATTCCATTACTAATACTTTTTTTACTTCCTTATTCCCGGAATTTCCCGCAATCAGGTAAAAAAATCATTTATCTAAGCTGGGAAAACGTAGTAGACATTTCGTTAAAAGGCAACCTTGCTCTGAAATCGAAAATTCTCGATTACGATGCTCAGAGCCTCGAAGTACGGAAAGCATTTACTTCCTTCATTCCGGTGTTTTCTTACCAGGGGATAGCAATCAGGAACCTTGAATTGCCCGTTTTTGTTTTTATGGGACAGCGGTTTGTTGTAGGTACCAATTACTCCATTCAGCATTCTTTTGATTTGTCGCTTCCCTTATTTACCGGCGGGGCGCGCTTTTTCAATTTAAGCGCTCAGCAAAGCTTAAGAAAATCTTTAAGCGAGGAGTTGAAAGGACAGGAGTCCTTCACGGTCTTAACGGCGCTTCAGGCTTATTACGGGATTATGCTGGCAGGCGAATTAATGAAAACGGCGGAGGAAGCCGTGAATGTTGCGAGAGAAAACCTCGACAGGGTGGAGTTGCATTATAAAGCCGGGACCGCAACCGAACTCGATCTGAAAAGGGCCAGCGCACAATATTATTCGGCAATACCCCAGTTGGAAGAATCCGCTTCCAGCAAGATTCTTTCCTACCAAAGATTGAAAACGATATTAAATATCCCGCTTAAAGATTCTTTGATTGTCGTCGATACGCTAACGTTAAAGAATTATTTGCACGGTTATGCTGCTTATTCGCTGGAAGACCTAAAAGATATTGCACTTGATAAAAGGAACGAACTTAGATCGCTCTCCGAAAGACTTCGCGCGGCCGGCGCGGGGGAAAAAACGGTTTTAGCGCAATTCGCTCCCGTAATTTCGATTTCGGCAAATCTTTCTTATCAGGCGCAATTGGAAAGGGCAAAAGTAGCGTGGGGCGATTACATACGGTCGAAATCGGTTGCATTGTCCGTATACTGGCCGATATTCGAAGGAGGTAAAAAAATAGTCGATTACCAGATTGCACAGGTAAGAACGGATCAAATTAAGCTGGCTCTTTCGCAGGCTAAGGACGGCGCATCGCTGGACGTAGAAGAAAAATATTACGCGTATAAAAACGTTTTAAAAAGTCTGAAAAGCCTCCAGCAGGCGATGGAAGAGTCAAAAGAGAGCATGCGTATATCCGCCTTAATGTACGGAAACGGTATGAGTACACAGCTGGATGTATTAAATGCTCAGCTGCTCTATACAAAAAGCAAAGCGGAATATCTGCGGGGAATTTTTAATTACAATTCAAGCCAGCTTCAGCTGCTTAACTCGGCAGGCTTAATGGACGAAGTTTGGAAATCAAATCCGGGAGACAGGCGATGAAGAAATATATATATGCATTAATAATAATATTCATGTTGTTTAACGCATCGTGCAGTAAGGAAGAAAAATTAAAAAACGATAAAATAATCCCGGTTAATATTTGTGCGGTTAAGCCCGACACAATATCGGACTATATCAAGCTTACGGGAAGCATAACCGGTGAGAATGACGCGGTAGTATACAGTAAAATAAGCGAAAAACTTGAAAATGTTTTCGTTAATCCGGGCCAGAAAGTCGGCAGCGGGGAAGTGCTTGCGGTTCAGTATAACGCCGTACTAAGGCAATCGGTGGAATTGGCAGGGGCAGCCTTAAAGACGGCTCAGGCACAGTTTGAACTTATCGAAAGCGACTATAAAAGGATGGGTGAATTATATAAACAAAAAGCAATAAGCCCGCAGCAGTACGATCAAATAAAGACCCAGAAGAAAACCGCGGAAGCGGCACTTGAGCAGGCCAAACTGCAGCTTGAGCAGGCAAATGAAAATTACCAGAACAGTTTTATTAAAGCTCCTTTTGCCGGTATAGTGGGTGCCGTTTTTTTTGAACGCGACCAAATGGTTCCTGCCGGTCAGCCGGTAGTTCAGGTAGTAAGCCCGGATGCAATGAAGTCCAAACTGCTGGTACCGGAAAAGGAAGTTGCCGAACTTTCGATAGGCCAATACGTCGAGATTGAATTTCCTTCGGTCCCCGGGGCCTTATATGAGGGCAGGGTCGTGAAGATCAACCGCGCAATTGACCGAATATCAAATGTCCTTGAAATTGAAGTTCGCTTGACCAGGCCGGATTCGCGGATTAAATCCGGTATGTTCGGTGAATTCCGGATAGAAACTGCCGTTAGGAAAGGAATAATTGTGCTGCCGGAGAATTCTCTAATGCAGCAGACGGAAATCACCGTGAATAAACAAACAGGAATCCAGAAAACGGTAAAAAAATATTTCGTGTTTGCGGTTGAGAACGGTGCCGCGAAACTAAAAGAAGTAAAAACCGGAATAAGCAACGGCGGTAGGATCGAAATTACCAAAGGTTTAAAGATTTCCGACTCCGTAATTGTTGTCGGTCAAAATGTGGTGAGGCAAGGTCAAAAAGTTAAGGTAGTTGAGTAAGAAAAAAATAGGACGCATTAAAAATGATTTTGACAAAATTTTCTCTCAAACGCCAGATAACGCTTCTGATGATATACTGCATTATTATCGGATTCAGTCTGTTTTCGTTTTCACAATTGAAAATAGATTTTTTCCCGGATATTCAATTTCCGTATGCGGGAATAATTACAAGCTATACGGGAGTGGGACCGGAGGATGTCGAGAATCTTTTAACAAGGCCGATTGAGGAAGCGGTTTCGTCGGTAAAAAATATAAAGAAGATAAATTCTCAATCCTTTCAGGGCGCATCCATCATTACCCTGGAATTTAAATACGGTACCGACATGGAACAGGCGGACGCCGATATCCGGAAGTATATTGACTTTGTAAGGGATTATCTGCCTCCGGACGCCGCGGAACCGCTGACATTTATTTTTGATCCTTCACTTCAGCCGATAATCTTCATGACTTTAAGCTCAGAATACCTCGGGCCGGCGGAACTTCGAAGACTTTCCGAAAAAACCATTGAACCGCTGCTCGAAAGGATAGAAGGTGTTGCATCAGTTCAGACACAGGGCGGTCTCCAAAGACAGATAAATGTCTACTTGAATCCTGTCATGCTTGCTTCGTACGGGCTGTCTCCGACCGATATAAACCGCGCAATACAAACAGGCGGCGGCATTCAGCCCGGTGGTACGATAGAAACCGCAGTAAAGAATTATAACCTCCGTATCTTCAGCGAATATCATACTCTTGATCAAATAAAGAATACCATAGTCACGCTGAAAGGTCCGCAGCCCGTATACGTAAAAGATGTGGCGGATGTAACGGACGGATACAAGGAGTCTACATCCGAGGTTAGAGCTGATTACGGTGAAGGTATCACGATAATTATAACAAAGCAATCCGATGCAAATACCGTTTTAACAAGCCGCAAAGTTAAAGAGGCATTCCCGGAAATTCAGGCAAGTTTGCCCAAAGGAGTGAGGTTAAGCGTGCTGTGGGACCAGTCCGATTTTATATTAAGATCGATAAACAACCTTAGGAATACCGCCGTTATTGCTTTTTTAATGGCATTCTTGGTTATATACTTTTTCCTAAGAAACTGGCGCGGAAGCTTCATAATCGCCGTATCCATACCCGCAGCGGTAATCGCCACATTCGCCGCTTTATATGCCGCGGATTTGACATTAAATATTATTTCGATGGCGGGACTTGCCCTAGCCATAGGTATGCTAGTAGATAATTCGATTGTAGTTCTCGAGAATATTTACAGGCATAGGGAATCTGGAGAAAGTAAAATCGATTCCGCCGACACCGGTGCTTCAGAGGTCGGAATGGCAATTACTGCCTCAACCCTTACTACAATAAGCGTATTTCTGCCCGTACTTTTTGTCCCCAATATAACCGGACAGTTATTTAAAGACATGGTGCTGACGATAACCTTCAGTTTGATTGTCTCGCTGCTGATAGCGCTTACGCTAGTACCGATGCTGTCTTCGCATGTATTGAAGATCGGGGGCGATAACTCGGCATGGAGGGGGAACGGGAAAAATAAAACAAGCCGGTTTAACCGTATGAAATCCGCGGTGGGAGAGTGGCTGCTAAAGTTGTCCGAGCGGTACTCGAAAATTCTGCATTGGTCTTTATATCATAAGAAAATCGTCATAAGCTCCGTTTCGGTCCTTTTCGTCGCATCAATTATAATTGCCGTCTTCCTCGGAGGAGAGTTTCTTCCCAAAACCGATCAGGGATTTATTAATATCGTAATTGAATCGCCGGCAGGTAATCCGATCGAAAAGACCCGTCAATATGCTTATAAACTGGAAGATATTTTCAAAAATGTTATTAATAAAGATGAATTGGAATCGGTTACCATATTCTTCGGCAACAGGGAAGGCATCGGTGCATTCGGAACTACCGCCAGCACTATTGAAGTCCTTTTGCGATTAAAACCGGTGGAACAAAGACACAGATCGCAGTTTTTAATTCAAGATTTGATTCGTGAAAAACTCGACGATATTCCCGGCATCACTTATTACTTCCAGGAAGGAGGGGCGTTTACAAACGAAAAGGATATTGAAGTAAAAGTTGTGGGGTTCAACGCGGAAGGAGCAAAAATAATAGCGAACAGGATAAAGGAGAAGATGGAAAAGGTAAAAGGACTTGTAGATATTTCGCTGAACGTTAAAGAAAATACTCCCGAACTGCAGATTAACTTGAAAAAAGACATTATGAACGATCTTAAACTCTCGGCGCTTCAGGTAGCGGCCGATATTTCCACCGCGATACAAGGGCAGGTAGTTTCCCAGTACCGCGATCAGGAAGACGAGTACGATATTCGTGTTCAGTTCGCCAAAGAATTCCGCAGCCGAAAAGAAGCCTTAAGTCAAATGCAAATTGCTTTGCCTACCGGAAAGATGACAAGACTGGAGGATATTGCCCGGATCGACGAGGAAGAGGCATCTCCGACTATCTTCAGGGAAAATCAAAGCCGTTTTATTTCAGTAGGCTGCGGATTGTCCGGTATTGATCTTTCGGCTGCGATAAGCAAGATTAAAAACATAATTGCCGAGACTCCCGTACCTTCCGAATACAGAGTATTAATAGGCGGTACGGCCGAAGACCAGCAGGAAGCCTTCTATTATCTATTGCTGGCGTTCATAGCCGCGATTTTATTAGTTTACATGATCATGGCTTCGCAGTTCGAATCGCTTGTCGACCCGCTGATAATTATGTTTACGGTACCGCTGTCGGTGATCGGAGTATTCTTTTTCTTGTTCATTACGGGTACGTCCCTTAGCGTTATGGCGCTTGTCGGGCTTGTAATGATGGTCGGCATTGCGGTAAACAACGGGATTGTTCTTGTCGATTACATTAACCAGTTGAAAGCCAGAGGATACGAACTATACGATGCGGTGGAGACGGGATGCAAAACCAGGCTGAGGCCAGTTTTGATGACAGCCCTAACTACAATACTCGGGATGGTGCCGCTAGCCGTTGAATTAGGTTCTGGCTCGGAAACCTGGTCTCCGCTGGCGCGTGCCGTAATCGGAGGATTGACTGCTACAACTATATTGACCTTGCTGGTCATACCGATCCTTTATGTATTATTCGAGAGAATGGAAATAAAAGTAAAAGAATTTTACGGAAGGAAATTTGCGAAGTAAACTAAAAATATTTTTAAGGACAAAGACGGTTAGAACTGCTCGGCAGTCGGCCCAAGTTTTAATAAAATATAATTTTAAATAAACCAATTTTGTTAACATTTACGTAACATCTTCTTAATCCTGACTTAATTTACCACGTTTATATTTACCGCGTCTTAATACTCTTATTTAATATGATAAAAGCTTCTACGAGCTTTGAATACGTAGATAATGAGACCTCTCTCCCTCATTAAGGGCGCCTATTAAGGCGCCTTAGTTTTAATTATAATGTGACATATGTACCTGGCGTACTAAAATCACATTCTATTAGGTTTAGAAAATTTAATTTAAGATGAGCTGTTAAAAATATTTCTTTAAATCCGATAATAAAACTGAAGCAGTATGATCTTAAACAAAGACCGGTGTATTAACGAGGTAAAAATGAAGAACTATTCGGGACAGTATATTCAGTTGTTTTTCAACAAAACTCCGAATACCGACGATATATTCAGGATGCGTAAGAAAAGACTTGTTGCGCAAAAAGAATACTTGAATAAAGTAATCGAACAGCGAGAAAACGAATGGCAGCAGGAGTATTTTATAATATACAACTCCTACGTGCTTGAAGAAAATAATCCGGATAATTGAAAAAATTTCAGTTATCTCTTTTGATGGATTTTTTCAGATAATTAATTCTGTCTTTTACCATAGCTGGATTCGGAGATCCCGGGGTAAGTTTTCTTTCAAGCGAAGATTTAGTGTCCAGACATTTTAGAGCATCTTCATCAAAAATCTGATTTACGCTTTTTAAAAATTCAACTGTAATTCCCGCAAAATTCCTACCTGATTCTTCAAGCCGCTTAACAACTTCGCCAACTATATGATGTGCCTCCCTGAACGGAATACCTTTTAATACCAGCCAATCCGCCAAGTCGGTTGCAAGTGAAAAATCCCCGTTCAATTTGACCAAATATATTTCCGGGTTAAACTCGGCCTCTGCAAGCATGTCTTTCATAATGTCTAGCGATTCCGAGAATGTAAAACATGAATCGAACAGCGGTTCTTTATCCTCCTGCAGATCGCGGTTATAACTTAAAGGAAGAGACTTCATCGTAGTTGCCAGGGCCATATAATTCCCGTAAACCCTGCCTGTTTTTCCTCGTACGAGTTCCGCCATATCCGGATTTCTTTTCTGAGGCATTAAAGACGAACCGGTTGTGAAACCGTCGCTTAATTTTAAAAATCCCCATTCCGCTGTCGACCATAAAATTATTTCTTCGGATAACCTGCTGAGGTGCATCATCCCCAAAGAGCAGGCATGGAGAAAATCAAGAATGAAATCCCTGTCTGAAACAGCATCCAACGCATTTTCGGTTATCTTTTCAAAACCCAATTTATCGCGCGTTAAGTTCCTGTTGAGCGGTAAGGTAGAACCCGCAAGAGCTCCGGACCCGAGGGGGGATTTATTACTGGAGCGGATCACAAAATCTAACCTTGTCTTATCGCGTTCGAACATTTCGAAATAGGCCAAAAAATGAAAAGCAAGTGAAACAGGCTGTGCTCTTTGCATGTGCGTGTAGCCGGGAATTATTGTTTCGGTATGCTTTTGTGCAATGTCAAGCATTACGATCTGCAGGTTTTTAATGTCCTGCTTTAACTGTTGTGCCGCTTTTTTAACCCATAATCTGACGTCGGTTGCTATTTGATCGTTTCTGCTTCTGCCCGTGTGCAGCTTGCCGGCAGACTCGCCGATTAATTCATATAATCTGGCTTCTACCGCCGAGTGAATATCTTCGAACCTCGTATCGTCTGTAACCCAGATTCCGTTTTCCCATTCCGATTTTATTTTTTTTAATCCCTCTATTATTTTTTCGCAATCAACGGAAGGAATAATCCCCGTTTCGGACAGCATAGCTGCATGAGCGATGCTTCCCTCGATGTCCTCGGCAATTAAAAGCACATCTGTTTTTAAAGACGATGAAAATCTTAATGCCTTATCTCCGAGTTGTCCTTTGAACCTTCCACCCCACAACATCAGGCGGTAACCTCTTCATTCGACTGACTTTTAACATGCTGCAAAGTTTTATAAGGCAAAGCGTAAATCTTTATGAAGCCGTCCGATGCCTTGTGGTCGAAAGTATCTTCTTTTGTATAGGTTGCAAGCTGCTTGTTGTAAAGGCTGTACAAAGAGTTTCTCGATAAGGTTTGGATCTGACCTTTATAAAGTTCAAGCTTGACCTCGCCCGAAACTCTTTCCTGCGTGGAATCGACAAAGGCATTAAGAGCTTCAAAAAGCGGAGAATACCACAAACCGTCGTAAATCAGATTGGCAAATTTATTGGAAACATCCTGCTTGTATCTGAAAGTGTCTTTATCAAGCACAAGTCTTTCCAGCTCGGAATGGGCGGCGTGGAGAATAGTCGCCGCGGGAGCTTCGTAGATTTCCCTGGATTTAATTCCTACGACCCTGTTTTCGATCATGTCCAGTCTTCCTATTCCGTAAGCCGCCCCCAGATCCCTCAGCTGCGAAACAAGCTCAACCGCATTCAGCTCGGTTCCGTTAAGCGACACGGGGATTCCTTTTTCGAATCCTATGGTTATTGCTGCGGGTTTTTCAGGTGAGTTCTGAGGGCTTGTTGTAATCTGATAGGCATCTTCCGGAGGGGCATTCATTGGATCCTCCAGTACTCCGCATTCGATGGCGATACCCCAAAGATTCTCGTCGATTGAATACGGGTTATCTTTCGAAGCTTTGATCGGTATCCCGTTCTTGATTGCATATTCCATTTCTTCTTCGCGGCTCTTGAATTCCCAGATCCGTAACGGAGCAATTATGTCGAGCTGGGGGGCAAGGGCCTGAACGCCGACCTCGAACCTTACCTGGTCGTTGCCTTTACCCGTACAGCCGTGGGATACCGTGTCGGCATTTTCCTTTGCGGCGATATCAACAAGCATCTTTGCAAGCAGGGGTCTGCCGATAGCCGTCGCCATGGGATACTTTCCTTCGTACAAAGCCCCGGCCTTAAGGGCCTTCCATGCATATTCGGTGATAAATTCCTCCCTCAGATCCAGAACGTACGACTTTACCGCGCCTGTCTTCGCGGCCTTATCCTTTACGCCTTCTATCTCCTTAACCTGGCCCAGAAAGCCCGTAGCCGTTATTATATCCGCATTGTATTTCTGGCTCAGCCATTTGACCATTACGGAAGTATCCAAACCTCCGGAATAGGCAACAACTATTTTTTTCTTTGACATTTTATCATCTCCGTTTTTTATTTGATCAACCGGCTTGTTCCACCATCATTCTTTTAACCATTGAAACAAGGTTTGGAATATGTTTATGCGAACTCGGAATTATCAGTACCGTATCGTCGCCGGCTACGGTGCCCAATATTTCAGGATTATTTAATCTGTCGATGAAATGAGCTATACCGGGCGCCCTTCCGGCGAGGGTTCTTATTACGGCTAAAGACTCGTTATGTTCCACGCTCAGGATCTCAAAACCTATAAGCTTTGCTATTTGCTTCCCCGATTCGTGGGCGTCAAGTATATATCTTGCCCCGTTTTCGGTAAAGGTCCTTATAACGCCGAGTTCGGCAAAGTCCCTGCTCAACGTGGCCTGTGTTACCTGTATTCCTTCATCCGATAAAAGCCGGACAAGATTTTCGTGGGAGGTAATTGTTTTACTGTTAAGAATCTCCTTAATCCTGTTTAAACGTTTTAATTTAGCGGACATTTTCTCACCATTATTTTGATAAAATATTTTATTTTTTCCTGACCGATATATCCGAGGCTACGCTCTTAAAAGTCAGCAGGAATTTCGA
>JBJKOY010000032.1:0-9043 GCA_046706945.1 Ignavibacteriaceae bacterium
ATCCCAGCTAGGGGTGGTAATGATTAGAACCCCGTAATATACATACTGCATAAGAATCTTCAGTTCCTTGGATCCGGGCCCGATCAGGACGTCTTCGGAGGAATGGGAAATGCCGTGAACGCGGCAATGATATTCAGCAACGGCTTCCCTGAGAATCTGCAGTCCTTTTACAGGCAGATAGTCCTTCTGATATGCGTTTACTTTTAGTTCTTCTACAACCGGCCTGGGCACCGGAAAAGGAGACTGCCCTAATCCTAATTTGTAAACGGTTCTTCCTTCAAGCCTTAATCTGTTGCTTTTTTCGTTTATTGCTAAAGTTGCGGATTGAGGAATACCGCGGACATTTAAATTAAGGTTTATGTCCGGCGAGTACTTTTTATTATTGCGCATTATATCTTCGAAATTTTAACTAGTCGTACCAAAATAAATTTTTTTGTTAAAATTTCAATTAAAAAGTAATTTTATTTCATCAGCATTAATTTTTGACTGTAACTGTACCCCGCCATTATTAAATTCGAAATATACACCCCGCTTGCAACCGGATTGCCTGATTCGTTCCTGCCGTCCCATTTATACATATATTTTCCGGAAGGTAAATTATTACCCACCAGTTTTTTAACCAGCCTTCCCTGAATATCGTAAATATTTAATTCAATCCGCGATCCGCTTAATTTTGACGGAACGGTAAAGCTTAATGTAACCGTAGGATTGAACGGAGTCACGGGATTCGGATATATTTTTGTCGTAATATAATTTTCAGGGATTAATTCAGTACCGCTTCCGCCGCGGTTATTGATCGAAGTTATTAATTTTGAACCGTCGCCCATGTATTTGCCTTCAACGTCGGCCAGGTAGAGATTTACCCAATCCGGTCTCAGCGATTTTCTCAGGTATGAGTCTTCCCATTCCTGGTCGGTTAATCGCTGGAAATTTGTCGTTGTATATTCGTAATAACTCGATACGGGTCCAATAAAGGCCGTCTGCATTCCGCCCGGAAAATCGGCGATAAAAACGCCTAGGTTCACAGGTCCCGTTCCTACATGCTGTACCCATCCGGCAACACCGCCGAAACAATCCGTAGGTATTGTATGAATATCGGCAACAATATCCTCCTGGGTTAGAAATCCTCTGGAAAAATAATTATTATCTCTATAAAACATCTTCGGGTACCAGCCGTCGTAAGGAAGGCTCCCGCTGCCGGCGGTTTTGTTGTAAACTGCCTTTTTTAAAAAGTTAATTTCATCTTCATTAAGCGGATTTCCGTTCAGTTCTTTAACAGCTACCGACTCCAATGTATCTGCCGTTTCACCGAGATTTTTAAAATATTCCGTTATATTTAGCATCATACGGTTATCCGCAGAAGCATAATTTGAAAAATATTCGACAGCGTTTTCAGCGAGTGTTTTAAGGTTTTCAAAGAATTCCGGGAACGGTTCTATATATGTATAAGGGAACGAGCAGAGCGTGCCGCCCGTGTACGATTGTTTAGCGTAAAGAAGGTTATCATGGCGCAGCTGCGACCATGAAGACAGTTGCGTATTTAATTTCTCCTGCCAGAATGCCGCTGTCTGCATGAACTTAGGAAGGCCGCTTCTGTCTCCGGGAGGATTTAACGATCTGATTAAATTGAGCCACATATTGTAAATAGTTCCTTGCCAAAAATCATTGCCGTATGAATCGACAAGATACCTTACCGCGGCAAGGTTTTCCGAATAACCGTATTTGTCGAGTTCCTTCTGCAGCAATTGAGCGGCCGCATTATTCCCCAGCGCAAACATCGGATCCAGCGAAGAAGGAAAGAGCCTGCAGCTTTTTGTCCTGTCAAATACTACCTGGGAATTTATATATGAATCTATAATGTAACGCTGGCCGAACAGCATAAATGCGGAAGCCGGAATAATGCTGTCCGGTTTCATAGGATCGTGAAATAGGATTTGAGATAAAATTAACTGGTACGCAAACGACTGGTTCTTAAGCGAATCCTGAAATTCAAAAAGTTTATTGTCGTCAAGCAGTTCGTCCGCTCCTTGTATCGATACCGCTTTCTTAAGAAACTGCAAATCGGAAATCGTAACATTATCCTGTTCACCGACAAAAAATCTCAAAGTTTTTTCTATTTCGTCGTAGGTTTCCTTAACATTTGCTTTTTCAAACAATTCTTCAAATAGATATGCGTCTACGGTTTGTCTCCTGACATCATTTAATATCCTGATCGAATCGGCTCCGGTATATGATCGAGGGGCTAAAAGATAGACTTCTACCCTGCCCAGCCAAATCATTGTTCTGAAATAATTTTCCAATTCCGGATGATTACGATCGACATAATGAGCGCGGGGTTTGAACTGGCTCCAGTCGTATACAACCGGAACGTCAGAAAACAATTTATATTCGTCGAAACCCTGTCCGGAAGATATCTTGGAGATTATTTCATTAATTTTTGCCGAGTTATCCTGAAAATATGGTTCCGCGGCTTCTCCCATTAATTTCAAAGGTACCGTTACGTAAATATCGACATCGTGAAGCATCCGGTCCATACCGCTCTTGCCGGAATATTCCGAAGCCAGTGCCGCAATCTGCGAATGCAGCCGGATCAGCAGATCTTTTACCTTATTTATTAAAATACCGGTTTCTACGTCTTTTAAGATTCTGTCGTATGACGTGTGCAATGCCTGTAAAATTGCGTCGGCGGAAATATATACCGGGAGATCGTTTTGGAAGATTTCCAGCATGGCGCCGCCGAAAGAATTTCGTTCGAGTCTTTCGCTAACCATGAATCCGTGTTCTTCTATAAGGGATTTTTCAAAGCCGGTAAGATTATATTTAATACTTATGCTGTCCAGGTAATTCACAGAACCGGCATTAAGATTCACTTTGGCTAAGAATTTTCCGGCCGGATGTAAATTCATTAACGCATCGGAAGATATATTTTGATGTTCTTGCAGGAAAGTTTTATAATTTTCAATATTGAAATTGCTGGTTTGTGCCGGGAGAAAAATTGCGGTAAGGATAAAAATTACCGTAAACCGCCAGGGTTTAAAATAATTCCTCATACATTCCCCCTATTTAATTTCTTTAATTATAAGAAAACTGCGGGGTAATATCAACGGATAAAAAAGGGCATAAAAAAGAGGCTGCCCTAAAAGTTACTATTTCCGCTTACCGTACCCGATTTAATCGGGATCAGTTCTTCCGCCGGTTTCCCGGACGAACTTTCAAGCTAAATACGCGGCTTGAATAACTTTTAGGACAGCCTCATGGTGACCCCAAGGGGATTTGAACCCCTGTTACCGCCGTGAAAGGGCGATGTCCTAACCACTAGACGATAGGGCCGGTTTCAATTCAAAATTATAAATTAAAAATTCAAATTCTATTATCCGGCGTCATACTCGAACTAATTTTTAATTTTGACTTTTTAATTGAGTTCGGGTGGGCGATGGGATTTGAACCCATGACCCTCAGGGCCACAACCTGATACTCTAACCAACTGAGCTACGCCCACCATGAACAATTAAAAATTAAAAAGTACAAATTAAAAATTTTTTGAGAAAGCCCAGCTTACATATTTTTTTAATTTTTAATTTTTCCTTTTTAATTGTTTTCCAGTACGCCCGAGTGGAATCGAACCACTAACCTACAGCTTAGAAGGCTGTTGCTCTATCCAATTGAGCTACGGGCGCTTTTCAATTAAAAATTATAAAGTAAAAATTAAAAATATTAAGAAAAAACCCGGCTTCAATATTTTTTTAATTTTTAATTTTTCCTTTTTAATTGCTATTTGACTCCCTGTCGGGGCGGCAGGATTCGAACCTGCGACCTCCTGCTCCCAAAGCAGGCGCGATAAACCGGGCTACGCTACGCCCCGGGACAAAAATTTTATTTTAATCCAAAATGACAAAGAACCGATTTATGTCCGGATAAAAATAGGATATCAAATATATATTAACATGCAGAAAAAAACAATGTTTAACCGATTTTATTTTCTTAAAGAACATATAATTAAAAGGGTTAGGGTAAAAATCCAATAATTATTTCCATGTGACAGATATCTTAATTAAATTTTAAGTTATAATAATAAAAAAATTAAAAATGCCGTTTCCGATATTTATTTCCGGGAAATATATTTTCTCTAAAAAAGATTCCGGGTTTATCACCTTTATATCAGCAATTTCCATAACCGGTATAGCTCTCGGAGTGGCAACTCTTATTATAGCTCTCAGCATCCTCGGAGGTTTCGAAAGAACCATAACCGATAAAGTAATAGCTTTCGATTCCCATATACAGGTATCCTCATATACCGGGATCCTGCCTCCGTATTCTTCTACATTGCCTGTTTTAAAAGAAAAACTTTCTCCGTATGCCGTCAGTATATATCCTTTTGCGTCAAAATTAGCTATAATCGGCAGTAAATACGTCAAAGAAGGAGTAAATGTAAAAGGCATCAGACCGTCGGATGCATGGGAAGGGATCAGGAAAGATCTGGTGCAGGGCGAATTTAAATTAACGGGTTCAAGCGGCCTTCCTTCAATGGTGATAGGAAAAAAGCTGGCGGAAAAGCTCCTGATAAAGGTAGGCGACGAGGTTACTGTCTTTGCTTTGAGCAAGGATGAAATACCGTCGCCCCAAAATATGCCCAATGTGGAAAAATTCAAGATCACGGGTATTTTTGAAAGCGGAATGGCGGCTTATGATGATATAAACGCATACGTAAGTTTAAAAGAGGCCCAGAACCTGTGCAGCCTCGGCAGCCATGTTACCGGCTACGATATTAAATTGAATAATATATCCAAGATCGATTCCCTTACTTCCTACCTGAACGATTATTTGGGCTACCCTTTTGCCGTCCGCTCCATCTACCAGCTTCACAGAAATATTTTTACGTGTATCGACCTGCAGAAAAAGCCCATTCCGATAATACTGGGTTTAATCATAATCGTGGCTGTGTTTAATATTATAGGAACACTATTGATGATTGTCCTGGAGAAAACCGGCTCCATTGGCATCCTGAAATCCATGGGAGCCACCGGGAAACAAATAATATCCGTATTTATATACGAAGGAATTTATCTAGCCTTATCGGGCATACTTATAGGAAACTTATTAGCTTTCGCGCTTACATTTCTTCAGTATAAATACAGAATAATATCCATTCCTTCATCGGTTTATTTTATGTCTACGGTTCCCATCCATCTTTCGGCCGCTACGTTCGTTTTGGTGTCGGCCGTTACTTTTATTTTATGCATTGTCGCTGCTTTCGTTCCGAGTTATATCGCGTCAAGAATCCAACCCGTAACAACCCTGCGGTTCGGCTGATGACTTTCGAATCCTTCATATCGAAAAGATATTTAATATCGAAGCACAAAATAAATTTCATAACGATAATATCATTAATATCCGTCGGCGGAATTACGATAGGGGTTGCGGCGCTTATAGTCGTCCTTTCGGTGTTTAACGGCTTCGGCAGTCTCGTCACTTCGTTTTTAATTAATTTCGATCCGGAAATAAGGGTTGAGCTGACTTCCCCGGAAGGATTTAAGTTAGAGAATAAAACCGATGAAATAATTGCCGGGGTTCCGGGTATAAAAGATTTTGCACCGTATGTCAACGGAAAGGTACTAGCTTACAGGGGAGGATTAACTCAGGTGGTAAACCTAAAAGGAATCGAAGTAAATAAAGGAAATGCTATTTACAATATTAAGGGAAGCATGCTGTTCGGACAGTACGACATTTCGGTAAGCCGCGGACTTCCTAGACTTGTTCTGGGACTAACTCTTGCCGACAGGCTTCAGTCGCTGGTAGGCGATACGGTAACAGTAATTTCTCCCGTAGGAGTGGAAAAAGCTATTTCGCAGTTCTCCATGCCGGTTACCCAGAAATTCATTGTTGCGGGGATTTACAGTTCCAACAACAATGAGTACGACGAATCGTACCTGTTCACAAACCTAAATACAGCGCAGAAGATCCTGGGATACGGAAACAATTACCAGGGCTTCGACATTAAATTGAATAATATAGACAATTCGAATGCAGTAAAGAAAGATCTTGAGACCAAGATTAATACAGATTATTTCAGCGTAAATACCTGGTACGATTTTCATAGGGAATTGTACAACGTTATGAAGATGGAAAGATGGACGGCGTATATAGTCTTATGTTTGATTGTTGCGGTAGCCACTTTTAACATCCTCGGTTCGTTATCAATGTCGGTTATAGAAAAGAGAAGGGATATCGGGATACTAAGATCGATGGGAGCCGGTGAAAAATCAATATTAAGAATTTTTATGTACGAAGGTATATTAATCGGTCTGATCGGAACAGCCGCCGGGCTGCTGCTCGGTTATTTTATTTGTTTCCTGCAGCTTCACTTCAACATTTACCCTTTGGATCCGACGCGGTACAAGATTGATTCCTTGCCCCTGCAGTTAAGGCTGACCGATTTCTTTTTCGTTACCGGGGCTTCGATGTTGTTGTCCTTTTTGGCGTCGCTCTTCCCGGCAAAGAGAGCGGCTAAAGTAAATCCGCTCGAAGCGATCAAATGGGAATAATTTTTTAAAATACAGAAAATCAAAATGATCTTAAAATCGATAAAACTTTGTAAAACCTATCAAAATACAAAACATATAAAAATAGAAGTTTTAAAATCCGTGTCCCTTGAAATTGAAGAGAAAAAAATATCCGTTATCATAGGCGCATCCGGGGCCGGAAAGAGTACTCTTCTTCATTTGCTGGGCGGACTCGACAGGCCGGACAGCGGAGAGGTTTACTACGGCGAAAGCAATATATTTAAATTATCCGATGAGAAACTGGCCAAATTCAGGAACAGACACATAGGATTTGTTTTTCAGTTCCATCATTTACTGCCCGAATTTACCGCTGTGGAGAACGTAGCAATACCGCAAATGATCAGCGGTATACCCTTGCAGAAAGCCGTTAAAAAAGCGGAGGAGCTTCTTGATGCTGTTGGATTGGCGGATAGATTCTCGCACAAGCCTGCGGAACTTTCAGGGGGCGAACAGCAGAGGGTTGCGGTGGCCAGGGCTATGGCCAACGATCCGGATATTATATTTGCGGACGAGCCCACCGGAAATTTGGATTCCGCCAACAGTCAAATAATCCATAAAATAATACTGAACCTGAGAGATCAATACCTGAAAACTTTTGTTATAGTAACTCACAACCAGGACCTGGTTAAGCTTGCAGATAAAGTTTTTGAAATGAAAGACGGCAACGTACTGGAAAATTAACCTCGGATTAAAGACCGGACAAATATTCAAACAACAGTCTAACCCCGAAACCCGTCATATATTTTTTCGAATAATTGTTCAATGAATTGGCGGTAGCGGTACCGGCTATATCGATATGTGCCCAGGGTATTTTTGCTCCTACGAAGTTCTCCAAGAACTTTGCCGCCGTAATTGCCCCTCCCCATCTTCCCCCGGTATTTTTAACGTCGGCCACATCGCTTTTAATCAGACTTGAATATTCGTCCCACATAGGCATCGGCCAGAGACGTTCGAAAGTTTTCAACCCTGTATTGTATAGTTCAGCGGATAATTTTTGATCCTTGGTGAATAATCCGGCGGCAAAATCGCCCAGCGCTACCTTGCAGGCGCCGGTCAATGTTGCAAGATCAATTATGATAGCGGGTTTTAATTTGCTTGCATAATTGAGAGCATCGGAAAGAATAACTCTCCCCTCCGCGTCCGTATTGTCGATCTCGATGCTTTTCCCGGAAGAGGATATAACAATATCGCCCGGTCTCATAGATTTGCCTGAAGGCATGTTTTCGGCGGAAGGCATAATACCGTAGACATGCACCGGAAGTTTTGCGTTTGCAGCCGCCAATACAGCGCCGGCTACCGCCGCGGCGCCGGACATATCGCCTTTCATCTCTCCCATGTTGGCAGCCGGCTTAATGGATATGCCTCCGGAATCGAAGGTAATACCCTTCCCTACCAACGCAATTTTTTTCCCAGGATTTTTTCCCGAACCGGTCCCGATGTATTCCGCCACAACAAATCTTGGAGGATTGGAGCTGCCGCTGCCCACGGCCAGCAACCCGCCCATCTTCATTTTCTTAATCTCTTTTTCGTCGAACGTTTTAACTTTAACCCCGGCTTTCTTAAGTCTCGCCGAAATCCTTTCGGCCAGGTCGTCCGGAGTCAGATTAACGGCCGGTTCGTTCTGCAGGTCCCGGGTAAAATAAACGGCATCCATTACCGTTTCGGCCCGATGAACGGCATTTTTAAGTTTCTTATTATCCTCCGCATAAAAAAATACGTTAAGCAAGGCAGGCTCGTTTTTAGCGGAAAAGTATTTATCGAAAGAATAATTCCCTAAAAATATCCCTTCGATAAAACTTTGGTAATAATATTCTTCGTCCTTAAAATATTCCTTAAGTATCTTATAATCCGGGATAAAAATGTGAAGATGTTTCACCTCGGTTTTCTCTACCGAAGGAAGAAATCCCGCAAGATGGTTCCTGAAATAATCCGCCGAGAAATTACGGTCCAGGTTAACCTTCGTCAAGATTAATTCGTCCGGCTTGCCGGAAGGTCTTGCAATTTTCAATTCGGACCCGGATTCCCCGACGAAATTTCTCATCTGCAGTTCGGATACTTTTACGCTGGAAATTTTTATTATGGAATTCAGCCCGAGCAGAAATTTTTTCCCGTTTATCAGATATTTCAAACTGATGCTGAAAGGCTTGTATATGATTTTTTTCCCGCCCGCATTGATATTGAGTTTAAACATCATTCGCCTTCTTTATTTTCCTTTAAATATTCTTCGGCCTTGGAAAGAATTTTAGGGATATAATCTTTTAAAATACCGTCGCGGATTCTTGTGCCGGCGGCATTCAAATGTCCGCCGCCTCCGAATTCGCCCGCAAGTTTGTTTACCGGGACGGTTCCTTTGGACCTGAAACTTACCTTAAATCCTTCTTTTAATTCTAAAAACAATAAACCGATTTTAACCCCTTCAACGGATAAGGTAAAGTTGACGAAATTTTCCGTATCCGATTCAAAGGCATTCAGTTTTTTAAATA
>JBJKOY010000033.1:0-5210 GCA_046706945.1 Ignavibacteriaceae bacterium
TCTGAACAATTTTAATTTCTTCTTCAAACGAAGGATAATCCAGCCACAGATTGAACATAAACCTGTCAAGCTGGGCCTCGGGCAGAGGGTAAGTCCCTTCCTGCTCTATGGGATTTTGAGTAGCCAGTACGAAGAACGGTTCCTCCAGGGTATATGTTGTTCCTGCCGTAGTTACTTTATGTTCCTGCATAGCTTCCAGAAGGGCGGCCTGTGTTTTAGGCGGAGTCCTGTTAATTTCGTCCGCAAGTATAACGTTGGCAAAAACAGGACCTGGTATAAACCTGAAATTTCTTTTCTTCGTGACCGGGTCTTCTTCTATAAGTTCGGTCCCGGTAATATCGCTCGGCATTAAATCCGGAGTAAACTGAATCCGGTTGAATTTCAGATCCATTACTTCGGCCAGGGTTTTAATAAGCAGCGTCTTGGCGAGACCGGGAACGCCGACCAAAAGGCAATGCCCTTTAGAAAGAAGGGCAATCAATAATTGTTCGATTATTTCGTCCTGCCCGATTATAACCTTATTAATTTCGCTTTTTATTTTAACGACCGTTTCGTTCAGTCTTTCTACATGCCGTATATCGTCGGCCGGCTTTTCGACGTTTTTCAACTTCTGTTCCCGATTACTTTGTAAATTATGGTATTTAACAACCGGAATTACCGGGCAAGGTTACCTTTCCCTTAAATCAGATAAATATCTTCCAATAAATATTTTTCTTAAGCTGTTTTATCCAATCCTCGTATTCCTTTTGCTTCTTATACTGGTCGGCGAGTTTCTGCAATTCCTGATAATCCTTGGTCAGACTAACTTCGTGCTGGGGAATTCTTTTTTCGAGGAGGACGATATGATACCCGTATTCACCGTTGCCGTATGTCATTTTTATGGGCTTGCTGATCTCACCTTCTTTTAATTTTGAAACCGCGCTGAGAAGATCCGGATCGAGCTGGCTGACGAAGAAAGTTCCCAGGTCGCCTCCGTACGATTTCGATTGCTTGTCTTCGCTGTACTTTTTCGCGTATTCGGCAAACGTACCGCTGCCTTTTTCCACGCTGTCCCTGATGGAATTTAAAAACGCAACGGCCTGGGAATCAGCCTGTTCGCCTTTTTTAATCTTTATAAGAATATGTCTTACGTGAATTTTATCGCCTCTCCTGTCTATCATCTGAATGATATGATAGCCGACCGGAGACTCTACGACCCCGGAGATTTGACCCGGCTTAAGAGCAAAAGCAGCGGCTTCAAACTCCGGATAAAAAACTCCCTTTCCTACCCACCCCAGGTCCCCGCCGTCCGAGGCGCTTCCGGGATCTTCGGAATATTTCTTGGCCATTGCGGCAAAGTCAGCACCGTGCTTGATCGAATCGAGGATCGCTTCGGCTTTCTTATAATATATTTCCTTCATCTTTTCGGTAACCTTGGGTTTCACGAAGATATGGGCGAGCTTTACTTTTTCCGGGATTACCCCGAGCGAGTCTTTGTACTGCTTGTAGAAATCGTCTACCTCGCGTCTGGAAGCCTGCACGTCGCCGAACTTTTTCTCTTCCAGCTTTTGAACCATTATCTGCTTTCTAATGGGATCTTCGAGCGTCCGTTTGATCTTTTCGATGCTCATACCGTAAATTTGTTCCACCTTTTCCTTGGACCCGTACTGTTGTTCGAAGTAATTGATCTGGTAATTAACCCGGCTGTTTACTTCGTTGTCGCTGACCGTTATTGAGTCCAGCAGAGCCTGTGCATATGCAAGCTTTTCCTCTATCATCTGGTTCAGAACCTTCTCCTCTAGTCCCGGTGTTTCCGGGGAAATTTTTTGCTGAGCCGCCGTAAGCTTCACCTGATAGTCCAATTCGCTTTTTAAAATAATCTCGTTGTTTACCACGGCTGCTATCCCGTCAATCTCCTTAGGCTGAGCAAAAACGCATGCGGCGGTAAGAAAGATCAAAATAAAAACTTTCAACTTCATTTTGCACCTAATTCCTAACTTCAATATCGTTTTTAGAATAGAGTTCTTTAATATAATTTCTCGTTAAATTACTTTTTCTGTCCGCCTCAAATCTTAGTCCAACCTCGGATTTGATCACGTCGAACGGCGGAATACTACCGGCGCTATATTTTTGTATCTCCTGCACTACCGTATAATGACCCGGTTCTATTGAGATCACTATGCTAATTTCTCCCGGGTTCAACGACGTTACGATTCGGGAAAGTGAAACGGGATGGATTTCGTAATCGTAATAAAGTTTCCCGTCGTTTATGCTGTAAACGGAGGAATCGCCTTTAAATATGTTCACGGCCTTATCCCAGTCGCTCTCCAGAACGGTGTTCCGGAACTGAATTGCCCTGTCTTCGTTCGTAAAATTTATCATGTTTATAAAATACGAGTCGTAAAATCTTTTAAACTCGTTTAGATGCCGGTTGTAATAATCTTCCAGTTCTTTGCTGTCGTAACCGGTTTTTTCGTCGTCGTAATACTTTTGTACGAGTAATGAGGCGGCAAGTTCCCTTTGCGCCCGGTCTATCAGGCTTTTATATTCCTCTCCCTTTAATATCCCTTTCTCTTTTGCGGTTTGATAAAGTAATTCGCTGTTTATCCAGTTCCTTATCACTTCGTTCCTGTAAAAATTTGAAGCCGAATTCGTATCTATCATTTGGGCCAGTTGTTCTCTCGTCAAATATGTATTGTTTACCCTTGCCACAAAATCCTTCCGCGAAGATTGTTTACCGCAGCCGTACATGGCCGAAGCAAGTATCATCAGAAAAATAATTTTGTTAATTGTTTTTAAACGCTTCTTCAAGTTTGTTGTAATAAATTTTCGGTTTATAAATTTTATCCAGCTTTTTCAGATAGTCCTGTTCAAGTTCTTTGCTCTTAAAATCCTGGTACGCTCCGGCGACCTCCTGTTTTGCTTCTTCAAAAGTTTCCGGCCTGGAAGGCTCTTTCTTTAATAATTTTATAATGGAATAACCGCCTTCGTACTTAACGGGCTTTGTAATTTCTCCGTCGCTTTTAAGATCGTACGCCGCCCGGGCCAGTTCGGAAGTAGTATCTACCGACTCCCATATTCCTTTTTTCACCTTGAAGCCGGGACGTTCCGTGTATTTTGCGGCCAGGGTTTCGAAATTTTCCCCGTTATTAATCCGGGCATACAAAGCATTGATCAGAGAATCGTTCCTCGAAAAGATCTCGCTGAAACTTACTTTGGGTTTTGTTAAATATTTATCTTTGTTCGCCAGATAATATTTGTAGAGGTCGGCCGAATCGGCATTTATTTTATTCCACACTTCGTCCTGCTGCAGCTTGAAGATATAAACTCCGTCCTTATAGTCTTTCATCAGGTCTGCAAAAGCGGGATCGGTTTTATCCAGTCCCTCCGCGTCTTTTTCAATCATAATATCCCCGCCGGCTTTTTGAAGGGCCTTGTCGATCGGCCCGCCGGATAACTTCGCTTGTCCGATATCCTTATCTTTGTGCATGTAATCGGTAAATTCACCTACCGTATAAGCCGCATCCGCGTACGTAAACAAAGTATCGGTTTTTAATTCGGCAAGTTTCGGATCGGCCTGATTGATATTCAAAGTATCGGTTGCTTTAATAACTTCATTGAGAACGGCGTTATTCAGCTTATAATCGTATTTTTTCTTCAGGCTGTCTACAAACAAATCGTAATCAGCATTATATCTTGTCTTCTGGTATAAATCTTTTAATTTTTGTTCGTCTTCGCCGAATTTCGGCAAAGGTCTAACGTCGGTTAATTTGATTATATGATAACCGAACTGGGATTTTACGATACCGGAAATGTCGCCGACTTTTTTCAAATTAAATGCCGCCTCCGCAAAAGGTTTTACCCTTACTAATCTTCTGATATCCATATAACCCAGGTCTCCGCCGTTTTTACTGCTGCCGGAATCTTGCGAATATTCTTCGGCTAATTTGGCAAAATTACCTCCGGCTTTTAATTTTTGCATTACGGTGTCAATCTTTTCCCATGTTCCGGTCGTATCTCGCTTGCCGTTTTTGTCGAAAGCTATCATTATATGACTTACCCTAATTTCCGGACGGCGTTCTCTTCTATCGGTAACTTTTAAGATAACATAACCAATACTTATTTTTACGGGTTCGGGATAGATTTGTCCCGGCTGCGTATCGTACATAGCATCTTCCAGCTGGTAAGGGAGTTCTCCCGCCGTAAAATAGAATAAATCTCCGCCTTCGCTGGCGCTGTATTTATCCTCGGAATATTTTTTTGCCATAGAGTCCCAATCTGCTCCGCTCTTTAAACTGTCCAGAATTTTGTTTGCCTTGGTCTCCGCCGCGTTCCAGCCCTGCGGCTTCGGACTAATTAAGATTATGCTTATCCTGTACTCGGTCTTTCTCCTTTCGTATAATTTCCTTACACCCGGTTCGATAAGGCGGGTATTAATAATATAGGTGGCGCCGATTTTCTTTTTATAATCTTGTATTTCCGACTGCAGAGACGAATCCTGGTCGTACCCGCGTACGTAAGCATCCCGCAACTTCATTCTGAAATTAACGTATAAATTCAGATAGTCCTTCATCCTGGACAAGCTGTCCTTCGAAGTTTTTTCCGCTCCGACTTCATTATTCTTATACGCTTTTTCGAATTCTTTTAATCCGATTTCCTGGTCGCCGAATTTTGCTATTACCTGGGAATTCTGCGGAGAACACGAATAAAAAAGGAGAGCGAAGACGAGTGAAAGAAACGCTAAAGTACGTGGCAGCATTAATTTTTTCCTCCGATATAAAATTTTGTCAAATTTAGCTGATTATTTTACTTATTACACCCTTGAAAATCAAGGTAATTGGATGCATAAACATGCGGGCGATAAATTATTACACGCGCGCAGATGCGGTAATTATTTAACCCTGGTCCCCGACTTAACGGAATCGTTTACCGTTAATATCTTCAATTCCCCCATTTCGTCCTCAACAGCCAGTAACATCCCCTCCGATATCTGCCCCATTAACTTTGCAGGTTTTAAATTTGCCACTATCACGGCTTTCTTATCGATCAAATCCTCAGGTTTGTACGACTTTGCTATCCCGGCGATTATCTGCCTTTTTTCGTCCGCCAGTTCAACTTTAATTTTCATTAATTTTTCGCTTTTGTCCAGCTTTTCGGCGGAAATAATTCGGGCAACTCTCAGACGTACTTTCATAAAATCGTCGATGGAAATCTGTTCGGTTTCTTTTTCG
>JBJKOY010000034.1:0-2712 GCA_046706945.1 Ignavibacteriaceae bacterium
GGAGACCTTGTAGGAGGAGTGGTCGAACTTGCCGCCCGCATGCAGGGTGCAGAGGACGAGTTCCAGGGCGCTCACCCCTTCGGGGGCAACGGCGGTAACGTAAGAGGACTGCATTACAGCAACCTTACCATGACGGGCGTGAAGTATCCGATATATTTCTCGGAATATTTTCCCAGCATTCCGTCGCAGTCGGATCCTGCGCAGGCGGTTACGTCGTTAACTCCGTATTTCCACGACATAACGGTTACTTACTTTACCGCGACGAATTCAACATATGCCGGTGTTGTAGTCGGCCTGCCGGAAACGCATATGACGGGCATTAAGTTTAACAACGTATCGATATCTGCCAATACCGGTTTGGAATTAAGGAATGCTTCCCTCGACACGGTTAATACTTCAATCAATGTCAAATCCGGTTCGCCCATAATCTATGAAATAGACGGAACTATCACTCAGGTAAAGGACTATTTCTCCGGCAATAAAGTCTCGGGATTCTCACTGATGCAGAATTATCCCAATCCTTTTAATCCCAGTACGACGATTAAATATTCGATCCCTGCAGCCGGTATTGTCACCATCAAGTTATACGACGTACTCGGACGCGAAGTGGCGACACTGTTGAATAAAAACGAGAACGCAGGTTATCATGCAATTGTTTTTAACGCACTGCGGAACAAATTGACGCTGACAAGCGGAGTTTATTTATACAGGATCCGCGAAGGGAACTATGCTGCCGCCAGAAAGCTGGTATTGTTGAAATGAATGTTGCGGCCGCATCAAACGTCAGCGTTGAGGCAGGCAGGCCTGCCCGGGACGACTAATGTTATTTTTAAGGAAGGTTCAGCAAATTAGTTCTTTACCATAGAGTTAATTAATTGAGATTTACGCGGGGCATTGCTATCTTTACATGATAATTTTTAAAAGATAAGCAAATTATTAATTTAAATTGAATCAGGAGATAAGAAATGACTACTATAGTAGATGTTCTCGGAAGAGAGATCTTGGATTCCAGAGGCAATCCTACTTTGGAAGTAGAGGTTTTGCTAGAAAGCGGTATTGTGGGAAGAGCTGCGGTGCCCAGCGGCGCATCGACAGGTGAAAACGAAGCGGTTGAATTGAGGGACGGCGATAAAGCCAGGTACAACGGGAAAGGTGTCTTGAAAGCGGTTGATAACGTAAACGACAAAATCGCGGACGAGATTATAGATTTCGATGCGGCCGATCAGGCGGCTATTGACCAATTCTTAATTAACCTGGACGGCACCCCGAATAAGGGAAACCTCGGGGCCAATGCAATACTCGGCGTTTCTTTGGCCTGCGCAAAAGCCGCGGCGGAAACTTTCGAACTGCCGCTGTACAGATACATCGGCGGAACAAATGCGAGAACTTTGCCGCTGCCGATGATGAACATTCTGAACGGCGGCAAGCACGCTGATAACAATGTGGACTTTCAGGAATTTATGATAATGCCGGCGGGCGCTCCGAATTTTGCGGAAGCATTAAGAATGGGCGCGGAAACTTTTCATTCGTTGAAATCGGTCCTTGCAAAAAAAGGCTACAATACGGCCGTAGGAGACGAAGGAGGATTCGCCCCGAACCTTAAATCCAACGAAGAAGCTTTAGAGGTCATCCTCGAAGCAATCGAAAAAGCGGGATATAAATCGGGAAGCGATATATTTATTGCCCTCGATCCGGCGTCGAGCGAGATGTGGGACAACGAAAAGAAATCGTATTACTTTTTCAAGTCCGATAAATCCTACCTTGCGCCCGAGAAAATGGTCGATTACTGGGTAAACTGGATAAACAAATATCCGATTATTTCTCTGGAAGACGGCATGGCTGAATTCGATTGGGACGGATGGAAACTTTTAACCGATAAAGTCGGCGATAAGATCCAGCTTGTCGGCGACGACCTATTCGTTACAAATACCGAATTCCTGGCCAAGGGAATAGATCTCGGCGTGGCCAATTCGATCCTTATTAAAGTAAATCAAATAGGAACATTAACGGAAACTCTCGATGCTATTGAAATGGCGAAAAAAGCGGGCTACACAAATGTAATAAGCCACCGTTCGGGTGAAACGGAAGATACGACGATAGCCGATATAGCGGTAGCGACCAATGCCGGCCAGATTAAAACAGGCTCTTTAAGCCGTACCGACAGGATTGCGAAATATAACCAGTTGTTAAGGATCGAGGAAGAACTGGATACGGCTGCGGTTTTTCTCGGTTTGGATGCAGTTAATTACAGCGCATAAATTGTTTCGTCTGTTTAGGAGGGTGTTCGGCAAATGAATTATATACCGGCTGAACTTGCCGGCCTGCCCGGAGGCTGCTGAAGCCGGTATTATAATAAAAGCCGGAATTCGATCGGTTCGGTGTCTGGTTTATAGACTTTTCAGACGAAAGAAAATATTGTTCGAATACTGTGAAGAATTTTTAAATTTTAATGATATTGTTTAGAAAAAATGTTATTTTGTACATGTTTTGAAAATACTTTTCAGATATTCCTCTTGGGGATTAAAACTGCACTAAACTATTTGCAAAATATTTCGATTATATAACATTTATGCAATATTAAGACACGGTTAAATTGAAATTATTTCATTGACAAAATAGTTTAATTTTTATATGTTAGCTCAAGCTGTTGTGGGAAATATCCAATTTTTTAATAATTCTGTTGAATATTTCAGTGGATTCTGCTCTGATGTC
>JBJKOY010000035.1:0-2536 GCA_046706945.1 Ignavibacteriaceae bacterium
AGCCAAGTATGAAAAGGGACGAAACCGGCTTTTGTTCCGAAGCCGACAAATAAAAGAGCAAATAAAACCGTCGAGACGCAGTCTTTTACGGAAAGCGCGTTCGAGAAAGAGCCCATATTAAAAGTGCCTGCAATGGTTGACATCCAGGCAAATGCCGCAACCAGGAACGAAGCTCCGATCTGCATTGAGATTAAATAGTACAGACCGGCCTTCCTGGTTTCTGCTTTATCGCTTTCGAACATTACTAAGAAAAAGGATGAAACCGACATTAATTCCCATGCGATTAAAAACAGAAAAGCGTTTTGAGCGATTATTACGAGAAGCATTGCCGAGTTTAATAATCCGAAGAAAAAATAAAACGAGGAAAGAGAGTATTTCCCGGCAGAATAATGCTTCATGTAACCTGCCGAATATATCGATGCCAGCAGCGCCCCTGATGATACGATTAACGAAAAGAAAGCAGAAAGAGGATCAAGCAGCAAGGAAGCGGCACCGAGCGGATAACTAAAATTCAGCACCGTTCCAAACGAGTAACCGCTAATAAGCGAACCGTAAATTCCCGGCAACGTAAGAATAAAACCCGCAGAGGATATTAAAGAAAATACCTTCCCCTTTTGTGCCTCTTTTACTAGGGAGGACAACAATCCGGCAAAAAAGAAAACCGCAGTGCCCGCTAAGTAATAATACATAAAGTCTGTTCCGCTATCTCTTCCATTCGGATTCTTTTTGCCTGATATATTTTAACAAACTTTCCTTCGGAGATCTATGCTTAAGAAGATTTAGAAAAACTTCGGACTGACATAAGAACGATATCTTTGAAAGAACTTCAAGATGTTCGCGCGGATTATTCGTTAGTACAATAAACAATGTATGAACAAGTTCTTTATCCAGGGCGTGAAAATCCGCCGGATTGCGCAAATAGCAAACGGAGACAATTACGTCGCCCGTATCGGATATAACAGGATTCCTCGGATGAGGGATGGCAATTCCCCTTCCTATTGCGGTAGGCATCATTTCTTCGCGGTTTAATAATGCGAAAA
Organism: Ignavibacteriaceae bacterium; assembly: GCA_046706945.1. Lineage (GTDB taxonomy): Bacteria > Bacteroidota > Ignavibacteria > Ignavibacteriales > Ignavibacteriaceae > FEN-1297. Next base: position 1,041 of record JBJKOY010000035.1, read on the forward strand.
AAATCTCTTCTTTTGTAAGATTGGAAGGAGTCGGAATTAAATCGATTATATTCGTCAATATTTCTTTAACATTATAAGCCGGGACATCACTATATACGCCTCCCGCTTCGAGCAGCCTGTAGATGTCGACTGAAGCCGACGAGGGAGATATATTCATTAAATTCGGCGAAAGCTCAATCTTGTTGCTGAGTATCCATTCGTTTATCTCCGCACGATTAAAGTAGTATTGATGATTGATTCTGTAGCAAGGAATTTTTTGATCCTTAATCCAGCGATAAATCGTTTTTTCCGAGACTTGGAGCAGGCTGACTATATCTTTTATTTTTAATTCCATACAAACCGATAATTGGGGAGTAAACATAATACTTTTCCGTTAAAGTCCAAATACCTAACTAAATGTCACGTTATGTCCGGTAATGTCCACAAGGGAAAAGTCGGAAAATCTAACATGTGTAAACATAGGAAAAACATAATATTACGGCTGTTCAGAGTAGAAATGAAATACGAAAAAATTTTGAGAGGAATTTTTTCTTACATTCAGAAAATTAGTGGGTAAAATTTAGGAACTAGGTTTTTAATTAGCGATGTCTTTTTACATTATCCGGAAGTCTTATCCTTCTCTTCAAAATTACTATCCACGAATATATAATTACTGAATCAGATACGCTCCGAAAATACAAGTCAACTATTGGAAGGAATTCTTTAACTAAGCAAATTTTTTAATCGATTTCAGAGCGGTGCAGCCTCAGTAAGAATTTTTGAAATCACGGTTTGTATTTTCCGCTGAACCTTGCGATTTAAATTATGGACCGATGCCGAGCAGATCAGGAATAGTAAAATTGTCCGGCATAAAACTAACTTTTTTCCGGACAAGCCGGACTATTTCTCTGCTTCGATCACGACTCGCGGAGGAACTTATCGGTATTTGATTATAATTTAATGTTAACGTTCCTTCTTTTCCTTGAAGAATTAATTTTGCAAAGAAATTAAGAACCATTCTTACTTTTGTCCGGAAGATAAAATTGCATAGAGAGGCGACTTGCCTATTGCCCAAATATACCTCGTATATCCCGGAAGCAGGAAACCACCGGCACCTGGATTTTTTTTTATAATAAAAAAGGCGACTCGGTTATCGCCTTAATTTGAACGTGGGCAGAGATCCCGCATAGCGGTAAACCGCCGACAAAAGCATTCTCTATAAAATAAAAAAGGCGACTCGGTTATCGCCTTAATTTGAACGTGGGCAGAGATCCCGCATAGCGGGAAACCGCCGACAAAAGCATTCTCTATAAAATAAAAAAGACGACTCGGTTATCGCCTTAATCTGAACGCGGGCAGAGATCCCGCGAGGCGGGAAACCGCCGACAAAAGCATTCTCTATAAAATAAAAAAGGCGACTCGGTTATCGCCTTAATTTGAACGCGGGCAGAGATCCCGCGAGGCGGGAAACCGCCGACAAAAGCATTCTCTATAAAATAAAAAAGGCGACTCGGTTA
>JBJKOY010000036.1:0-1915 GCA_046706945.1 Ignavibacteriaceae bacterium
ATTTTTATGAAAAAGAACGGATTATCGATTTTTTTCCCGGTTCTAATAAATCTAAAAAAATTTCCTTGCTTGGTAATAGGCGGAGGGGAAGTAGCCAGCCGTAAAGTTACGTCACTTAGGGAATTCAATGCCGACGTAACCGTTCTTTCGCCCAGGATTTGCGGTCAATTAAAAGACCTGGCCCGGAAAAAGCAGATCAAAATTATAAAAAAATCGTACTCAAGGGAGTATATTAAGAATTTTAAGATAGTCTTCTGCACTACCGACAATAATGAGACAAATAAGATCATTCACAGAGACTGTACCGAAGAAGGTATATTAATCAACGTCGCCGATGATCCGCCGCTATGCGATTTTATTCTGCCGGCGAATGTAAAACGCGGGAACCTTACGATATCGGTTTCCTCGCAGGGGCAGGCCCCATTTTATACGAAAGAAATGAAGAAAAAATTAGACGGCTTCATTCCGCCGGTCTATTCCGATATTATCGAACTGGCGGGCATATTCAGAAAGGAGCTGCTGTCGGATAAAAAAGAAAAATCCGCAGATGAAAAATCGGCGATGTTTAAAAAATTTATTTCAACCGACTGGGAAAAGATACTTGCTGGAAACGGAGCGAAAAATCCGCGGCATTACTTAAAAGAATTCTTCAAGGAGAATTAATTTGTTCAAAAAATTCGGGGAATTAAAATGGGTGATCCTAAAATATTAAAGAAAAAAATTTTCATCACCTTTTCCGTTATGATTCTCTTAATCGTTTTCAGCGGCGCGCTGGGATGGATATTTACGCAGCAAATCGAAAAAAGCAATAAGATAATAAATACCGTTCACTCTCTTAAAGAAGCCGAACTTCAACTTAGAAGAGAAGAGAAGAACCTTTTAATAAGTGGTTTTTCGGAGGACAGGTACCTTAGTTGGCAGACTGCAACAGAAAATTTCCACCAATGTTTCGGCGAACTGAAGGGAATGAACGCATTGGACAGTATGGAAGTCGATAAGATAAGTACGGATTATTCCGTAATGTCGGATACGTATCAAAAATTTTTCACACAAATCCGCTCGGGTATTTTAAGCAGGGACGAAACGGCCGGATTCGATGCCCAGTTTAAGCAGATTGGCAGGGAAACAATGGAGATAATAAACAGAATTATGGTTCGCGAGCAGACCCTGTCCGCAAAAACCGATTGGCAGGCGAGCATCCTTATTGCGGTATTCCTGATCGTATTTGTCGTTACCGCGGGATTTTTAATTATCGGGGTGATCAGGCATTTATAAGAGTATTACGGGAGTGCGGTTTAGGGAAAAGAGCATGGGTGCATGTTTGCATGGACGAATGGGGGTATGGTCAAAAAAATGTTGATTTAATCGCGGGTTGTATAAAGGAGAAGAAGATGGAACCAGGAAAGGTTTATATAGCTGGGGCAGGGCCCGGAGACCCGGAGCTGATAACTTTACAAGCTTTAAATAAATTAAAACATGCCGATGTAGTTGTCTACGACAGATTGATTAACAACGATTTATTGTCGTATTGTAAAACAGGCTGCGAAAAAATTTTTGTCGGAAAAGAATCGGGCTACCATCCTATCGAGCAGGAAAAAATTACGGAGATTTTAATAAATAAATCGATGCTCGGCTTTAACGTAGTGCGCTTAAAAGGAGGCAATCCTTTTGTTTTCGGAAGAGGTTCGGAAGAAGCGGCCGCGCTGAAGAATGCCGGAATTGAATTCGAAATCATACCGGGACTAACCTCCGGGCTCTCGGCGCCTATATACAGCGGCATCCCGATAACGCATAGAGGACTGATTACACAGTGCGTGCTCATTACCGCACACGAATGCCCGGACAAACCTGAGACCCAGGTGGAATGGGAAAAACTGGCAAAGCTGAAAAACGCCAACCTTATTATTTATATGGG
>JBJKOY010000037.1:0-10294 GCA_046706945.1 Ignavibacteriaceae bacterium
TGACCAATTTCGTTTTCAGGTTTCTCGGGGACTACGAAGCATGCGTCGACATTGTGCAGGAAACGTTCGTAAAGGTTTACAGATATAAAGATTCTTATTCTACAATTGCAAAATTTTCTACATGGATATACACAATTGCCGGAAACCTGGCGAGAACCGAATATCAAAGAAGAAAAAGAAGGCGTTTTTTTTCCATTAATTCTTACGGAGAAAATAAGGAAAACTACGATATACCCGATGAAAGTTACCGGCCGGATGTTGCGACAGACAGCGAAATCAAGGATGAAATTATACAAAAAGCACTTTTAAAAGTATCGGATGCATACAGGGAAGCCGTAATTCTGCGGGATATACAGGGATTGTCATATGAGGAAATTGCGGAAATAATGAATATTACAGTGGGTACTGTTAAATCGAGAATTAATAGGGGGCGGGCGCAGCTTCAGAAAATGTTAAAAGACATATATAAAGAGTAGGACGGGAAATGGAATTTAACGACGAAGATAAAGGGTATGATAAAATAATCCGTTCGCTTCACAAACTTAAAAAAGTAAACGCACCGGAAAATTTTGAAGCGGACCTTTTAAGAAAAATAAATTCAGCCGAATCAATTGAGAGAAAAATCGGATTTTGGCAGGAAATTTTAATGCCGGCTAAATTAATCCCTACGGCGGCGCTTGCTGCCGTCCTAATTGTACTATTTATGATAAAATTTAACAAGAAACCGGCGGAGAATCCGTTGTCCGCCCAGCCGAGGATAAGGGAAGATATAATAGTCAGCGACGGTTCGGACACTTCAATCGACAATCTCATTTATAATCAGTTGAAACAGAACCTGGCCGGTGAAAGCAGCCTTCAATATCGTTCAAAAAAGGGGGGATATACCGCTTATACGGGGGCAATGATCAAAAACGGGTTAAACTTCAGGCAGGCCAATATAACGAAATCGCAAAGAAAAGAAGTAAGTGCATTAAAGCGCAAATTCGAAACTTTGGTAAAGGATTACAGGGAAAAAGAGAATTTGAAGTACTAGAATTTAAAAATAACAATTATTGAAATTATTATTTAATATAAGTATATTTTAAGTTCAATTTTAAAAATAATTTTGATCAGGGTTAAAGATGAAAGAAGGAATTCACCCGCAATACAGACCGGTTGTTTTTCAGGATGCTTCCTGCGGATTCGCGATTTTGACGCGTTCTACGATTAAATCGGACGAAACCATTCAATGGGAAGACGGCAACACGTATCCTCTGGTTAAGCTTGAAATTTCAAGCGGTTCGCATCCGTTTTTTACCGGCAAGCAGAAGCTCGTCGATACTGCCGGCAGGGTTGAGAAGTTCAATAAAAAATACGGCAGAAAAAATTAAACAGGCTGTTATCCCTTCCGCTAATTTTCCAACGGGATTAAGACAAAAAGCCAGGTTTGTACTGGCTTTTTTTAGTTGGTTCGGAAAAATCTTCGCTTAAGTATTGAATTTATGATATTTGACCGAATTATTAAATCATAATTCGCGGGTAACTTGATACTTTTCGCAGCAAAATACGCTGGAGATCATTAAAGGCGGACTCGGCAGATCTCCTTCTAGTTAATATTACGGTTTATAAAAACGCAACGCAAATGAAGAATAAAAAAAGAACTTATTTATCATCGGCGGCCGCGGCGGCAGTATTATTGCTTCTGCTTATTCCGAAATTTATTTCATCCGATAAAACCGGTCAGCCTATCGGCGGAGAAAAGAACACGGCCGACCTCTCTATTGAAGCTTATATCGTAAAACCGCAGGTTTTGAAAAATAATGTTATGACAACGGGAAATATCCTGGCGAACGAAGAAGTGGAACTTAAAAGCGAAGTAGCCGGGAAGGTAACGGATATTCTTTTCAAGGAAGGAACTAACGTAGAGAAAGGAGTCCTGCTGCTTAAAATAAACGATGCCGATTTGCAAGCCCAGCTCCTGCGCGCCCAGTATATATTAAAACTTTCCGAAGAAAAGGAATACAGACAGAGAAAACTTCTTTCAAGGGAAGCCATCAGCCAGGAAGATTACGACGCCGCTCTGAACGAACTTAACGTGAACAAAGCCCAGGTAGAATTAATAAAAGCCCAGATTGCCAAAACCGAAATAGTCGCTCCCTTCAGCGGGAGAATCGGGCTTCGTTACGTAAGCGTCGGAAGCTATATAACCACATCAACGGATATTGCCAGCCTTCAGAATATAGATCCTATTAAAATCGATTTTTCGGTTCCTGAAAAATATGCCGCTTCCATTTCGCCCGGCGACTTGATAAATTTTAAGATTGTCGGTTCCGATAAAACATATACGGGGAAGGTTTATGCCGTAGAGCCGAGAATCAATTCTTTGACAAGGACATTAAATATAAGAGCTATCTGCTCAAACGCGGACGGCAGGCTGCTTCCCGGCGCTTTCGCCAACGTGGAACTCGTACTTAAAGATATTAAAGATGCGCTTATGATCCCTACCGAAGCGCTGATCCCGATTCTCAAAGGTCAAAAACTGGATATTTATAAGAACGGCAGGGTTATTCAAAAGGAAGTAGCGACCGGAATTAGAACCGACAGCACCGTACAGATAACGGACGGACTTTCGCCGTACGACACCGTTATTACATCGGGTATTCTGCAGCTTCGCGAAGGCTCTCCGGTAAAAATCTCCGATATTCAATAGAAGAATAATTTTTATGAGTCTTTCATCCGTAAGCATTAGGAGACCGGTACTTGCAATCGTTATGTCGATTGCGATAGTTGTTTTCGGGGTAATAGGGTATACCTTCCTCGGAGTAAGAGAATATCCGGCCGTCGACCCTCCGATTATTACCGTAAGCACCACATATACCGGCGCAAATGCCGACGTAATAGAATCACAGATTACGGAACCGCTGGAAGAATCCATAAACGGCATTGCCGGTATCAGGTCTTTAACTTCCGTAAGCCGCGACGGAAGGAGTACAATAACGGTTGAGTTTAATCTCAATATAGATCTTGAAGCCGCCGCAAACGACGTAAGGGACAGGGTCTCCCGGGCAATGTACAATCTTCCGCCGGATGTCGAGACTCCCATAGTATCCAAGGCCGATGCCCAGGCAACCCCGATAGTCTTCCTGAACGTCCAAAGCGATACGCGGAACTTGCTGCAGTTAAGCGACCTTGCCAACAATGTATTTAAGGAAAGATTCCAGACAATACCCGGCGTGGGTTCCGTGCAGATCTGGGGAGAAAAAAAATATTCCATGCGGCTTTGGCTCGACCCGGCAAAGCTTGCGGCTTACGGACTGACTCCTCTGGATATAAAAGCGGCCCTGAATAAAGAAAACGTTGAACTCCCCGCCGGAAGGATCGAAGGCAACAATACCGAGCTTTCCATACGAACGCTCGGCAGGTTGAACAGCATAGATGATTTTAATAATCTTATTGTAAAACAATACCAGGGTAATATTGTCAGGCTAAAGGATGTCGGTTATGCCGATCTCGGAGCCGAGAACGAAAGAACGATATTAAAGCGCGACGGTATCCCAATGGTGGGCGTTGTCCTTATTGCTCAGCCCGGCGCTAACAATATAGCCATCACAGACGAGTTTTATAAAAGACTCGATCAAATAAAAAAAGAAATGCCGAAGGATATAAGGGTCGGCATCGGTTTCGACATCACGGATTATATACGTCAATCGATTGCGGAAGTGAAGGAAACAATTTTTCTTGCTCTCGGCCTGGTTGTATTAATTATATTTTTATTTCTCCGCGACTGGCGTACTACGGTTATACCCGTTATCGCTATACCTATTTCTCTTATCGGCGCTTTTTTCATCATGTACGTTATGGACTATACGATTAATGTCTTAACGCTGCTCGGGATTGTACTGGCCATAGGTATTGTGGTGGACGACGCCATAGTAGTGCTTGAGAATATTTATACTAAAATAGAAGACGGGCTTTCCCCGGCCGAAGCGGCGAAGAAAGGCTCGGCCGAAATATTCTTTGCCATTATTTCAACAACCGTCGCCCTAGTATCGGTATTCCTGCCGATCATCTTCCTGCAGGGATTAACCGGAAGACTATTCAGAGAGTTCGGTATAGTCCTTGCCGGTTCGGTCGTCATTTCGGCTTTCGTTGCGCTTACTTTAACACCGATGCTGGGTTCGAAAATCTTAAAAGCCCGGGAGAAAGAAAAACATAACTGGTTTTATGTAAAGACCGAACCGTTCTTCGGCAGAATGATGTCGGGCTACCGCAGTACGCTGAAAACTTTTATGAGAAGCAGGTGGATTGCCTTCGCAATTATGGGGGTGGCCGGAATCCTTATATACCTGATCGGCTCTTATACGCCTTCCGAGCTTGCCCCGCTCGAAGACAGGAGCAGCATTCGTTTTTCGTCAACCGCTCCGGAAGGTACTTCCTTCGAATATATGGACAAATTCATGGACCGTCTTATCAATCTGGTTCAGGACTCGGTACATGAAGAACAGGCTATAATATCCGTAACGTCTCCGGGGTTCGGAGCTTCAAGTTCGGTAAATACCGGATTCATGTTCGTTATCCTGACTCCTACCGATCAACGGCGAAGAACGCAGCAGCAGATTGCCGACCGGATGTCGCAGGACGTTAATTCGCTTACGGGGGCGCGTACGTACGTATCCCAGGAGCAGACAATAGGCTCGCGCCGCGGCGGCCTTCCGGTACAGTATGTTATTCAGGCGCCGAATTTCGAAAAGCTCAGGGAATACCTGCCCAGGTTTCTGGATGAAGCCCGCAACGACCCTATGTTCTCCGTCGTGGATGTTGATCTGAAATTCAACAAACCCGAACTTAGAATAACCATAAACAGGCAAAAAGCAAAAGACCTCGGGGTTTCCGTCATAGATATTGCGCAGACGATTCAATCCGCGTACAGCGGGCAGCGGTTCGGGTATTTTATAATGAACGGCAAACAGTACCAGGTAATCGGGCAAGTGGCAAGACAATACAGGGATGCTCCGATAGACCTTACTTCGCTTTATGTCAAGAACAGCCAGGGCGAACTAATCCAGCTCGATAATGTTATAAACGTGTCCGAAGAAAGCACTCCGCCCCAGTTGTACAGATATAACAGGTATGTCTCCGCGACCGTGAGCGCGGGACTCGTTCCCGGCAGAACAATTGGCGAAGGCATTAACGAAATGGATAAGATAAAGAATAAAGTACTTGACGAATCTTTTTCAACGGCTTTGGCGGGGGCTTCCAAAGATTATGCGGAAAGCTCTTCGAGCCTTATCTTCGCTTTCCTGCTTGCAATAGGTCTAATATATCTGGTTCTGGCCGCGCAGTTCGAAAGCTTCAGAGACCCGTTCATAATTTTATTTACCGTGCCGCTGGCAATAGCCGGTGCCCTTATCTCGCTTTGGTATTTTAACCAGACTCTGAATATCTTCAGCGAGATCGGGATAATAATGCTGATAGGACTGGTAACTAAAAACGGGATTCTAATAGTTGAATTTGCTAATCAAAGAAAAGCAGCCGGACTTACAAAGACCGAGGCAATTGTGGATGCCTCGGTTGCGCGCCTGCGCCCGATATTAATGACGAGCTTATCCACCGTGCTGGGTATATTGCCTATAGCCCTTGCACTGGGTGCGGGTTCGGAAAGCCGCGTATCGATGGGAATAGCGGTGATAGGCGGCCTGATATTTTCAAGCGGTTTGACTCTCTACGTAATACCGGCGGTCTATTCGTATCTATCAAGGGCTACCGCAACCGTTTCAAACGTAACCGAAGAAACGGGCATTAAAGAGACTGGCGAAGAGACCGGGTTTGCCTTGAAATAAGATTTTCACCTTTATATTTAACGAGGATGTCTAATTTTGTTGAAATATATTTCTGTATTGACAATTTTAATTACAATTGCCGGGTTTGTTTCCCCTGTCAACTCTCAAAGTATTTTAACCCCGGACGAAGCCGTTAAAATTGCTCTTAAAAATAATTATTCTATTCAAATCGCAAAAAACCAGGCCGGCATCGCATCGAACAATTACTCTTTCGGTAAGGCGGCTTTCTTCCCTGCACTGGATGCCAGCGCTTCGTATACTAAGAGCAATTCGAATACTAAACAGGAATACTTTGACGGCAGGACGATTGACAGGAACGGTGCCGTATCGAATAACCTAACATCCGGCATAATGCTTAACTGGACTATATTCGACGGCTTTCAAATGTTCGCGGCTTTCGATAAACTGAAAGAACTGAAAAAATCCGGTATTATCGGTTTCAAAGCTTCTGTTGATACAAATGTACAGTCCGTTCTGTCTACATATTATAATATCGTCCGCCAGCAGCAGGTTCTTCAGGTTATTAAAAGAAATATTATCATCTCCGGGGAACGTGTAAAAATAGCGGAAGAGAAGAAAGACGTTGGATCGGGCTCCAAGTTCGATCTGTTAAGCGCTCAGGTAGATCTTAACGACGACAAATCTTCCCTGCTTATGGGTGAACAAGACCTTTCCGCTTTGAAAATTCAGCTTAACAGGCTTTTGGGAAGAAGGGGCGACGAGGATTTCTCCGTTATAGATACCATAGCTGTTGACAGCACACTTTCGTTTGATAATTTAAAATCGGATCTAACTGGGAAGAATACAGATTTACTGCTTGCAAAACAGGCAAAAAACTCCGCAGATTTGGATTTAGCTTTGGCTAAATCCGAATTGTACCCCGTAATTAATTTGAACCTCGGTTATAATTATGTGAAATCGGAATCCCAGGCCGGCTTTGTTAAGTCCAACCAAAATACGGCAATTAACTACGGCGTAACCGCCTCTTTTAATTTGTTCAACGGGCTGGATACACGCAGAAAGATTGAAAATGCAAAAATATCCATTGAAACCAGCAAATACATATATGCCAGCGTTGCGGATAAGGTAAACGCCGATCTTTTAAATACATTCAAGCAGTATAAAAACAGTCTCGAACTGGCTAAACTTGAAGCCGAAAACCTAAAAGTGGCGGAAGAAAATGTTGCGATTGCGTTGGAAAGATTGAGACTGGGCAACATAACGCCTCTGGATTTCAGGGAAGCGCAAAACAAGATGCTTACGACAAAAAGCAATCTGGTTGCCGCCGAATACAGTGCAAAAGTTGCCGAAGTGCAGCTGCTTAGATTGAGCGGACGTCTTGTCAATAAGGAAGACTGAATTTTCCATAGATAACAGAAGTGATTATTACCGGTATCATCAGACGTGTGCCGGAGATGTTTTTTCTCTTTCCGTATTTTCCGGAACCGTACGTAATCCTGATGTTAATAACAGCGACAAACCAAGTCCGCCTACGCCCAGCATGGGGATTGCGCCGAATCCTATCAGGCTGACCAATGGGCCTCCGACGAACGTACCGAGGACCGTAGCAATTGCACCTGACGCATTGTATAAGCCCATTGCTTCCCCTTCGCTAACCTCGCTTAGTTCTGCGGTTAAAGTAGTACCGGTAACGCTTAATAACGGCCACGCAAGTATTATTAATGCAAAGGCAAGCGAAGCTATCAAAGGCATGGAAGGAATTTTAACCAAGATCAGTAGCAGCATCAGAACAAAGCCCGTCAGTCTTAATAAAATACCCCATTTATATACAGCCGATACGCCGAAACGGGCCGATAGTTCCGTACTTCCCGTATATAACGCGATGCCGATTCCGCCCGCAACGGCATAAATAAGGGAAGTTAATCCGGGCGAAACAAGGTACGACGATTTCATTGCCAGCGGAAAGTATGCAAAGAATGCCGCGACGCCGAAGGATGAGATAAACCAAGAGAGTATAAACTTTCCGAAAGAAGTCGATATAATTTTTTTAAAGTTTCGAATCGCGCTTAAGTTCAGATGATGCGAGTGTCTGATTAGTCCGCCTCCTATCAACTCTATCCTTCCGAATTTAGTCAATTTTCGAAAGTCCATATGCTTCAGCATCCCGGAAATACCGGTCTGCGATTTTTTAACCGGCAGCCCCAAATGGCCTAAAATAATTGCCGGAATTAAGAGCGCGGCGCCCAGCCAGATTCCGTCTTTGAACAATCCCCGGGTTGCAAAAACAGCGGCTAATACCAGTCCTATCGTTTGCCCGGCACCGTTAAAACTTTGCAGCCATCCTATTCTTGAAGGCCATTGGTTTTCGGGATTGAATTCGACTATGAATAAAGTAGCCACTGTCGCTACAGAAGCGGTTCCCGTTCCGAGGAAGAAAGATATAACAGCCCAGGTAAAGAGGGATCGGGCCATGGGCAATAATATTAAACCCGCTGCGATAATTACAAAGCCGCCGAAGAAAAGTAAACGGTGTTTGTGCTTTTTGTCCGTAAGGTTTCCCCACAGCGGCGAGGTTAGCAGTCCGAGGTTATAAATTCCCATTACCCAGGCTACATAAGCCAGGTTATGCGAGGAAGAGGTCACCATCAAGGGGAGTAGTACCGGGATTAGTGCCGCCGAAACGGCTCCCAATATTGCGTATGCCGTGTACCAGGGTGAAGTCCATTTGCGAATTGAAGAAATAAGGTCTCTGTACATCTCCGGGATCTGCTTCATAATTTCTCCTCTCTAAAAATCTACCATAATTTGAAATACCGATTATTAAAGAGATGTTGCCGTCTTTTAACTTATCGAATGTTCATCATGCGTTAATCAATTTAAATTAAAACCGTAAAGTTGTTGTGAGTAATGTCATTAATCGGACAGACAGCATGTTTCACTAGGGCCGATTAAAAAGTGCCGGATATTTAAAAAGCAGCTTTTTGTCTCAAATTCTTGATTTATATTAATATTTTTAAAAAGATGCCGATAATAAATTCGGGATAAAGGGTTCCCGTTGTAATAATATATATAACGGCATCGGGTAATTTTAACCTTGTTGAAGCCACAATTATTTTAATATAAATGTCCGAAGATAAAAACATAAGGTCCAAGGCGTCGATTTTAATTGTCGAAGACAACAACATTGTTATGCTGGAATTGAAGGACCGGTTGGAATACATGGGATACAAAGTTATAGATACGGCTTCGTCCGGGATCGAAGCCGTTGCGAAAGCAAAAATTCAATCCCCCGGTCTTATAATGATGGACATACGGATAAAGGGCGAAATCGACGGGATTGAAACTGCGGCGCGAATTAAGAATGAATCGGATATTCCGGTTATATATCTGACGGCGCATTCCGACGATGATACTCTCCAAAGAGCAAAATTAACCCAGCCTTACGGGTATATAATTAAACCGTACGATGAACGGGAACTTTTTTCGACAATCGAAATGGCTCTTTACAAACATGAAATGGAAAAGAAATTAAAACAAAGCGAAGAAAGATTAAGAACACTTTTAAAAGCAATACCGGATATAATGCTGAGATTTAAAAACGACGGAACAATTTTGGATTTCCACGTTCATGATAAAGATAAATTATCGTCTCATACGGATTTAATCGGGGAAAAAATGTCGGATGTACTCGAGAAAAACCTGGCGGAAAAAATCATAGAGTTGTCAAAGAAAGCCGTCAGGACAAATCATGTGCAGATATTCGAACATGAATCGTGTGCGGAAAAGACGACCGTACATAAAGAAATCAGGGTTTTAAATATTAGGCCCGAAAAGGGCGGGAATGATTCCGGGGAATGCATAGTTATTTTAAGAGACATTACCGAGAAAAAAGCCGCGCAGACCGAAATGCTGAAATATTTATCGGAAATAAAACAAAGTAAAAATAATCTGGAAATGAAAACACTCGAACTTTCAATCCTTAATAAGAAGTTAGACGAGTCCGAAAAAGAATTGAGAGTGCTTAATGCGAGTAAGGATAAATTTTTTTCCATAGTTGCACATGATCTCAGAACTCCCTTTTCTACGATCTTGGGTCTTGCGGAATTTTTAAATTCCGATTTCGAAAGCGTATCGGAACCGGAATTAAAAAAAATAACGGAAAGCCTTTTGAAGTCGGCAAAATCGACGTTCAACCTTTTGGAAAACCTGCTGCAGTGGGGAGGAATGAAGACGAATAGAATCGAGATAAACCCCGAACCGATTAACCTGACTTCGGTAATACTTCAGATCCTGGATCTGTATAAAATCAACGCTTTATCTAAAAATATTTCTCTGGATTTTAAGAATTCAAATCAGATAAAGGTATATGCCGATCTGAATATGGTTCAAACGGTTTTTAGAAATCTTATATCAAATGCGATTAATTTTACCTACGAAGGAGGTAAGGTGATAATTTCCGCTGGAGAAAAGGACGGATTTGCGGAAATTAACATCGGGGAAAATGATGCGGGAAT
>JBJKOY010000038.1:0-11214 GCA_046706945.1 Ignavibacteriaceae bacterium
AATTGGCCTTTATCGTAGTTTATTTCCACAACCTGCAGTTTTGAGCCGGAAATATTAAAACCGGCGTGATTTTCAAGGCCTGTCATTTTTTCTTTTATTGCTCCCAGGAAGCTGTATTTTTTAATGCTTCATTAGTTAAGCTTCCGATCGTACCGTAACCGTCCGGGTCTTCAAGATAATATTTGGTGCCTATCTTTTTGGTAGTATCAATCTTTGTAATTCTGCCGTAGCGGTTGACTACGGTATCCACAGACACGGAAGTATCGACTTCCAGAGTATAAGGCTGGTTCGATTTCGGCGAACGCAAAAGACTATCCGGCGTAAATTTACCCGTACTTAAATTGGCAAAAGGATTTGCCGATTTATGTGTAAGCGTATCGTATGCGGACATTGCGCTGTCGACCAGCGGCGAAGTTTTAATAAAATTTACCAGGCTGTCCAGGTTGCCCGTAAATTTGTTGTGTTTTTTGAAGTAAATAATTTCACCTTCTTTGATATCCTTCATTCTCAGTCTTGATTCTGTTTTATAGTAATTTTCCTTTTCCATTATATCGTTCGGGTCGATAATTGCAACTTTAACCAATATAAAAACTAAAATTACTATAACCCCGTATAGTGCGGCATGGATATACCAAGGATCGGTTTTAGAAGTCATTTTTCCTCCGGAACTTAAAAATTTTGTAATTACTCGATATAAATATACTTTTTAATACTGATAAATTTTGAATTGCCGATTCCTTTTACTTTCAACAATTCATTAAGTTTCTTAAATCCACCCATTTTTTTTCGAAAAATTATAATTTTTTCAGCGGTTTTTTTGCCAATACCCGGCAGTTTGGCAAACTCCTCAATTCCGGCTGTGTTTATGTTTATGCTTGCATTAGCGGGAATCGTCTTTTTTTCATTATTCTGAATTTCGGAATTATTAAAATCCAAAACTTCCTGCTTATAGTCAACATTTTTATCCCGTATTTCGGCATTCTTTTTAGGCAAATTTCCTCCGGATGCCGTTATACTGCTAAAAACGCTGTCTTCTTCGGAATAATCGTATTCTTTATAAGGAGATTCCCCGTTGAGATAAAAATTCTTAACACCGAAACCAATAAGCAATACAACAATCAAAAAGAGGAGTACTTTTATCTCGGTAGGTGTAAGTCCTATCCTATCCGAAATATTTTTTATCATCCGTTTAAATTTTTTAAAAGAAAAAAATAATATAACACAAGTTGACCGCTTATATGAATAACCATCCTAAAAACTGCTGAAAATTAATTATTTGTGGGACTTTGTGTTTCCTTTGTGAGACTTTGTGAAGCAAAAAACCGGTCACAAAGTTACACTAAGTCTTTCACAAAGTAGCACAAAGTATAGAATAGAAACCATATTGCATAATTCCAATGACAAGTAAATTAGTTTAAACTGAAAGCGGTCAACTTGTGTAATATAATAAAAAATACGGATTAAATTGAAAATCTCCTGAAAAAGTTTTTATCATCCGAATCGGCCGACTTCTTAAAGTTCGGCTGGTTCAATAATTCCTTCAATAATTCTTTTTCCTTGCCGTTTACTTTTTTCGGTACGTCTATATTTATCCTGACGAGTTGATCGCCCCGGCCGGAACTGTTTAAATGCCTGATGCCTTTATCCCTCATCTTTAACATTTTACCCGCCGGGGTCCCGGCTTCGATTTTTAGAACGGCCTTTCCGTTAAGCGTAGGCACTTCCACCTCTCCTCCCAGCGCGGCAACCGGAAAGCCTATGAGCATATCGTATATAATATCGTCCCCTTCTCTATTGAAATACTCGTGCCGGATTTCCTGGAATACAACTACAATATCGCCTGAGTTCCCGCCTCGTTTTCCCGCATTGCCTTCGCCTCTCAGGGTCATATAACTGCCTTCGCTGACGCCGGCAGGAATATTTATTGTAACGTTTACTTCTTCGTTCGTCCGTCCGTCGCCGGAGCATTTCTTGCACGGCGTATCCACCACGGTGCCTTCACCGTTGCAGTTATTGCATGTTGAAATATTGACGAATTGCCCGAACACCGAGCGCGAAACGGTTTTCATTTCCCCCGTTCCGTGGCATACCGGACAGGTCTTTGTGGAAGTACCGGATTCGGCGCCGGTTCCGCTGCATTGACTGCATCTTACGTATTTTTTTATTTTTATTTTTTTTGAAACACCTTCGGCGATCTCTTCAAGCGATAATTTTAAATTCACTCTAAGATCCGACCCGGAAGTACCTGCGGAATGACGCCTTCCCCTTGTACGGGTTCCACCCCCGCCGAAGAAATCGTCGAAGATAGAGGAACCGCCGAATATATCTGAAAAATGGGAAAAAATATCGTTGATATCCGAGAAGCCCGAGGAACCGTATGCATTGCCTTTCACGCCTTCGTAGCCGAAACGGTCGTACCTCGCGCGCTTGTCTTCGTTGCTTAATATTTCGTAAGCTTCGGCGGCTTCTTTAAATTTTTCCTCGGCTTCCTTGTTGTCCGGATTCCTGTCCGGATGGTACTGCATCGCTAATTTTCTGTATGCCTTTTTTAAATCTTCCTGAGAGGCCGACCTTTCCACTCCCAATATCTCGTAGAAATCTCTTTTCGCCATATGAATTATTTATCCTCGCTGTTTTTTTTGTTATCCTCGCCGGACTCCGAAGGATTTACGGATTCTTCGCCCAGATCCTCGCTTACCACTACTTTCGCGTGCCTGATTACCCTGTCCTTATACATATATCCTTTTTCTACTTCTTCAAGTACGGTATGAGGAGCGACGTTTTCGGCAGGTCTTTGCATTAATGCCTCGTGAAAATGTACGTCGAACGGTTTACCTCGCGACTCTATTTTAGTTACGCCCTGCTCGTTCAGCACTTTAATTAATTTATCGTAAACAAGTTTAATACCCTCTTTGATAGATTCGGGATCTTTCGCATTCTCGACATGCTGCAACGACCTCTCGAAATCGTCTACCGTCGGTAATAATTTTATAATAAACGATTCCGCGGCGTATTTCAGCAGGTTCAATTGATCGTTTTCTGTCCTCCGCTTATAATTTTCGAATTCCGCCGCTTTTCTCAATAATTTATCCTTGTATTCATCGATTTCCTTCCGAAGCGATTCTATCTTTTCTATCGAATCGGCCAGCTCATTCTCAAGTTTTTTTATTTCCGCGGAATTCTCGTTTTCCTTAGCGGTTGACTTTTGGGTTTGTCCTTCTATCTTTATTTCGTTTGATTTGTCGTCGTTTCCGTTAATATCATGCCTTTCTTTCTTCATTTCATCAAGTCTCCTTTATTTTGTATTTTGATTTGTTAGCAATTCAGATAGCATTTTTGCCATATAATCCACAATGGCTACAACTTTCGAGTATTCCATCCTTTTAGGTCCTATGATGCCCAGATTCCCGGATGCCTCGCCGAGTTTGTATTCTTTGGTTATAAAACTGTATTCGGAAAGTTCTTGGTATTCGTTCTCGCTTCCTATTGATATATATACTTGATCGACGCCCGATTCTTCCGATTTTTCAAGGATGTGGATTATTATATCCTTATTCTCTATTAATTCGATTATGCTTTGAAACTTCTGTGGATCTTCAAACTCAGGCTGTTTTATTATATTTTTGGTCCCGGTTATTAATAATTTTTCGTTTTGCTTTATGTCTTTGAATATCTTATCGAGAGAATCTACAAAAATTCTGATTACCGGTCTTTGATTTTCTTTAACGTCCTTGAATCTTTCTTCGAAAGTAGACCTGATTTCGCTGAAAGTCAAACCGTTAAGCCTCTCGTTCAACAGCCTCTGTACCGAGTAAATCTGGGTGGTTTTAATACCGGATGTAACTTCCAGTGTAATTGTTTTTACCAGCCCGGATTTAATACTCAAGACTACCAAGATCCTTGTCGAAGATAAATTAACTATCTGGATTTTTTCCAGTACCGCGCTGTCAAGTTTGGGATAAGTCACACAAGCAAGCTGCTGGGTAATGCTGCTTAGTAAGTTCGACGTTAATTGAAGCATTTCGTCGGTTTCGGTTAGACCGGTTTCAAAACTTTTATTGATTATTCCTTTTTCGGTTGTTCTAAGTTTCTGGATATCCATAAGCGAATCCACGTAAAACCGGTAGCCTTTATCGGTCGGTATTCTTCCTGCCGAAGTATGAGGATGGTCTATCAGTCCGGACTCTTCGAGATCCGACATTATATTCCTCACCGAAGCGGGCGACAATCCCACATCGTATTGTTTTGTAATAAAACGCGATCCTACCGGAGAAGCCGTTAAAATAAACTGCTGGATAATATACCTTAATATATTTTTCTCACGTTCGTTTAATTCGTTCTTGAGCATATCTTATATGTGATTATAAATAACCCGAAATTAAAATATTAATATAGTAAAAATTTGAGAATTTTTAATTCTAATACCGTGAAAGGATGATTTAGTCTTTCGCAGCGGCTTGAAAACAAATAATTTTCAAGGGTTTAGCAAATTAGATACCTCCCGGTTTTAGATGATTTAGTTCACAAAGGGATTCACATAAAAAAGCCCGGCTCTGCTGTGCAAAACCGGGCTTTTTATAGAACGAAAGGAAATTACTTTAAAAGAATCATTTTCTTTGTTTCCGTGAATGAGTGGCTGCCGTCCGTTGAATGAGCAATTATCTGATAGAAGTATATACCGGATGATAATTCTTTATCCAAGGAAGATGAATTCAAAACTACCTGATGGGTTCCCGATGATTGTATGCCGTTCGCAAGAACGCTTACTTGAGCACCGGTAATATTGTATACAACAATCTTTACGCTGCTTTCGTACGGCAGAGCGTATCTGATGGTTGTAGTAGGATTGAAAGGATTCGGATAATTTTGATCCAGAGAGTAAGTCGTCGGCCCCGCGGCTATTGTGACTTCGATTTCTTTGGAATAATGAACGGTTCCGTTCAGATCGATTTGACCCAATCTATATGTCAACTGGTTCGAACCCGCATTATCGGAAAGGTTATCTACGAATGAATAATTGTTTAATTCCGTAGATGAACCGGCGCCGGGTTGGAAGCCTACGTTGACCCAAGAGTTCCCGGATTTCCTTTGGATTTCGAAACCTTTGTTGTTGGTTTCAGTTGCTGTCTGCCAGGAAATCGTAACTGCATTGTTAGCAAATTCCGCCTGAAGCGAAGTTAGCTCGACAGGTACTACTGTTCCGAGAGCACTTAAAGCGGATTGAAGTATTGCAACCGCATATTTGGGATTGTGAACACCCAGGCTTGCGTCGTTGGATACAAACCAATAGGTATACAAACCTCTGATAACATTCGGCTGGCCTTTAACGAGCAGGGAATCGTACAGCATAGAAACCGGAACGGA
Source organism: Ignavibacteriaceae bacterium (assembly GCA_046706945.1). Lineage (GTDB taxonomy): Bacteria > Bacteroidota > Ignavibacteria > Ignavibacteriales > Ignavibacteriaceae > FEN-1297. The sequence continues at coordinate 5,365 of JBJKOY010000038.1, forward strand.
AGGATCTTTGGAATCGGCAGGTAATTTTGCCTGCAGTTCGTTCAATAATCCCTGAATTTCGGTTTGAGCGCCTTCGATTTTACCGTTGCCGTCCCAGTCGGAACTTGCAAGAACATCGTCGAAAGACTTAATCTGCGGACCGTGGCAGGTCTGGCACGCGGCTACCAAATCGTGTGGTGTTCCGCCGGTCGTATCAACCATACTCCATTGATGACTGGGTGTCCCAGCACCGATAGGAGCCATATGGCAGGTAACGCAGGCATCCGTAGCGGCGGCGTGCGTCATCAGGCCGTTAAGAGAAGAATTTCCGTATGTATATGCATTTTGACCGAAATACATATCGGTTTGAGGACCGTGATGAGGACCGAAACGATCGAAGAACCCGTAATATGGACCCTGGTTCGTAAGAGCGGTGGTTACATCGGTACGGGACTGATGGCATGTCATACAAATTTGTCCCATTCCGCCCGAAGTTACCTGGTAACGATTCTGCAGTGTAACAGGGGTAAATCTTAATCCGAAGTTTGTATCGTCGTGCGGATCGTGGCAAGCCGCGCATGATATCGGCTGAAGAATATCTGCATTACTATAACCCGGATTAGTTTGGTTCTTCGAATACTTCTCATATGCAACACCGCTATGGCACGGGAAGCACGAAGTTCTGTTTGCATGCTGTGTATTGGGCAGCCTTGCATGGTTCGAAGCAAGGTAATATTCGCCTATGGTATGGTGCGTCGGAGCGTCATGACATTTCAAGCAGACGCCTGCATCAAGAGTTTTTGCGATATATTGACCGTTTACGTCGAAGCCGCCGTTTTTATGCTGGTCAGCCGGACCGTGGCAGTCTTCGCAGCCGATGGTAGCAACATTAGCAACGGAAGCATATTGGGAAGAGGTTTGCAGCAGATTCCATGCTTTCTGATCGTTGGTAGGAATATAATATTCGCCGCCGCTCAGTATGCCGTCGGGATGCCATGCGGTATCGAAACCTGTTTTATGGGCTTCGTAACCGAAGTTGCCGTTATCTGCATTTAAATTATAACCCACGGTGTGGCATCTGAAACAGTTGCTTGAATAAACACCCATGGGTTGCCCTTGGAAACTGGTAACTTCAACATTACCTGTAATTCCGTTTTTGAACATATTCGCGTGGGGCGTATTTTTCCATGTACTCCATTTTCTGTAGTCGCCCGTGTGGCATGGAGCGCAGTCCTGAGTTAAAGAAGTTCCCACATACGTACTTGCGTAAATAGTATCGGAAGAAGAACTACCGCCGTTTACCTGTACGGAAATAACATATTGTCCAACAATATCTGGCGTGAATATAACGCGCGGTCCGGATGTAGTATTAAAACTGGCGTTAGAACCAGTCGGTTTTGCTGTTACGCTCCAGGTGAAAGATGTGACGGTTCCGGTTGTATCCGTTAGGTAATAAACCGGATCGCCTTTACCGACAATACGCAAACCGTTGGACCAAGAGCCGGTAGGAAATCCCTTCAAAGTTGAAGGAGATACCGCAACCCTTTGAATAGTAACGGTTTGAGCTTTGATCTCGCTGAATGATCCAATCACAAAAAATCCTAGAAGTAGGAAAGAAAAAAGTAACTTAATTTTTTGCATTTGAGATCCCCTAAATTAATTAATATTTAATTAGAATTCGGTTGTTCTTTAACAAATAATATACCGTAAGTAAAAAAATGCACAATTGTTAAAATGGGGGAAAATTTTAACACCTATAAATATAGATTCCTTATTGTAAGAATTATTCAACACTTTTTTATCAGAGTTGAGACTAAAATCGCTTTTTGTTAAACATTTCATCAAATTATATCTGATTTTGAACGAAAATCTAACGATTCGAACGGCTCTTGTTGTACCTCTGCGGTCAGTCCGATACCATTGAAAATAAGAAAGGGAAAATTTTTTATACAGCATTAGAGCTAATTTTAAAATAAAAAAAAATGGTATATTTAAATTCTATTTAAACCAGTTTCTAAACAGGAGATCGAGTTGAACAATACTTATAAATCCGCCGGAGTGGATATAGACGCGGGCGATGAAACCGTAAAGAGAATAAAAGGTTTTGCCAGGGCGACGTTTAATAAAAATGTCATTTCCGAAATCGGTTTATTCGGAGCGTTTTATGAGCTGGATTTATCCGGATATAAAAATCCGGTGCTTGTGTCGAGTGTAGACGGCGTAGGTACAAAACTTAAGTTGGCCTTTGCAATGGATAAACACGATACCGTAGGGCAGGATTTGGTTAACCACTGCGTTAACGATATTGCGGTATGCGGAGCCAAGCCTTTGTATTTTCTGGATTACCTTGCTTTCGGTAAATTAAACCCGGATAAAGCGGCGAAAATTATAGAAGGCTTTTCGATTGCCTGCAGGCAGAACGGCTGCGCATTGATCGGCGGGGAGACCGCGGAAATGCCGGGATTGTATGATGAAAATGAGTACGATACATCCGGGACAATTGTAGGTATTGTGGAAAAAAATGAGGTGATAAACGGCAAGGATATAAAAAAAGGCGACTTATTAATCGGCTTTGCTTCAAATGGTCTGCACACAAACGGATATTCCTTAGCCAGAAAAGTCCTGTTGGAAAAATTTAAACTTACGGACCGTTTGCCGGATTTGGATGAGACCCTGGGAGAAGAATTATTACGAATACATAAGCCTTATCTGAAACTTATTACGCATTTAAAATCCAATATTAAGGTAAAGGGGTTTTCGCATATAACGGGCGGAGGCATAGTCGGGAACACGGTTAGGGTGATACCTGAAGGCCTTCAATTGAAAATAAACTGGGACCGATGGGAACTGCCGGCAATTTTTAAGATTATACAGGAAGCCGGAAAAATAAGTATCGAAGAAATGAGAAAAGTCTTTAATATAGGCATCGGTCTGATCGCGATAGTCGATAAGAACCATTCTGATCATGCGGTAAATCTATCGCATGAAGTTAACGAGCATCCGATTATAATAGGCGAAGTTATTTAACTTTCGGATTATTGTTAATTATTTTTTGCTTGACTATATTTTTTACATGAAAATTTTCCTGAGTTGTATTTTACTAGTTATCTTTTCTATTTACGGATGTAATAAGGGGCTTGCCCCGTTCTCCGCCGGTGAAACACAAAAAGCCGGGTTCAGCGGGACAATTACTTTTAAAGGCGATTGGCCTCAGGGAATAACAAGAACTCACATCGTGGTATTTAAAAACCCCATCACCTCCGCTGGCGATTTCAGCATAGACAATCTTTCCTACATAAGTTACGAAATACCTTACGGGGTTAAGGAGTTCCGGTACAATACGGCAACGGATTCCTCCTACGTCCCCATTGGCGCCGGCGAATATTCGTATGTTGTCGTGGCTCAATCATCCACTCCCGTCGTTTCTTTCAACCGGGCGGATTGGACGGTAATAGGAATATATTATGCCGGCGGCGATACCTCGAATCCGGGTAAATTGGTAATACCTCCGGGTACCGATGTTCAGAATATTAATATAACTTGCGATTTTAATTCGCTTCCGCCTCAGCCGCCTGGGGGTAAATGACATGGTGTGTTTAAAGCAAGGATTTTAATTGAGTAAAAGATTTCGAATAATATTAACTGTTTCCATTTATGTCCTTATAACTTTTGCTTCAAACGTTTATGCGCAAAGGCTGAGCATAAAAGGAACGGTAAAAGACACGGCGGGAAATCCCTTGATCGGCGCGAACGTGATGATAATGGAGACCAATTTCGGCGCCGCCGCGAATAATGACGGCAGATATGAGATTAATAATTTGAAGCCGGGCAGATATACTCTGGAGTTTTCAAGTATCGGATACAAAACCGAAACCGTTACCGGTGTCGTATTGAATAAAAAGCCTGTTGAATTGAACATAACATTACGGCAGGCGGCCGTAGAGCAGCAGCAGGTAGTTGTAACGGCAAGCAAGTATGCCCAGAAGATTTCCGATTTGCCCGTAAGCGCTGATGTCATTCTCTCCGAGGAACTGACGAGAAAAGATAGGACGGATTTCAGCCAGGCAATGAGATATGTGCCCGGCGTAAATATGGTCGACGATCAAATAAGCATACGCGGATCCAGCGGCTATACAAGGGGAGCAGGCACCAGGGTGCTTCTGGAAATCGACGGCATACCTTACTATACGGGCGACACCGGAGAAATAATCTGGGAAATAATTCCTGTCTCGGATATTCAGCGCATCGAAGTCATTAAAGGCGCGGCAAGCTCGCTTTACGGTTCTTCGGCCATCGGCGGCGTTGTTAACGTTATTACAAAGAACATACCGAGCCGGCCGGTAACCTATATTAAAGGTAGTTTCGGCGCGTACGATAACCCCGCCTACAGCACATGGGAATGGACCAGGAAACTTCGTACTTTTAACAGCCTGAGTGTTTCGCACTCCGACAGGATCGGAAGCTTCGGCTATACTCTTTCGCTTACCAGATTGTCGGACCTCAGCTATAAGCAGAGCGGTTTTTATAAAAGATATATCGGATATTTCAAGGGACTGTATAATTTTTCCCCGAGCTCTTCCATTACGGTTTTTATGAACGGTTTTGAACAGGATCACGGAAATTTTTTATACTGGAAGGATTTAAACCACGCTCTCCAGCCGCCCGATGCGGACCAGGGGCAGAGAATATTTTCACATAGATATATGTTCGGCGCAATTTATAAGAGCGTTTTAAGCAGCGATTTGTTCGTGAATGTTAAAGCAAGCTATTACAGGTCGGATTGGAGCGACCAAACCTCATCGCACAATAATTCATTATCAAATTTGTTCAGGCTGGAAGTACAGGCCAATGCCGATTTATCGAATAATTTTGTACTTGTATCGGGAATTGAAGCTACGAAAGACGGGGTAGTATCAAATATTTTCGGCAGCGAAAGTTCATACGGATTCGGCGCATACTCTCAAGCCGATATAAATTTTTATTTCCCGCTTAAAGCCAGTTTCGGAATAAGATACGATTTCAGTAAACTAAGTGATTTAGTCGGCGTAAGTTCGTTTTCTCCCAAAGCCGGTTTAAATTATAAATTGACCGACCGTTTGACCTTAAGATCATCCTTCGGTACCGGGTTCAGGGCGCCTACCCTTGCGGAAACATTTACCACAACTACCGCGGGCGGCATTACGGTAATTCCCAACCCCAATTTAAAACCGGAGAATAACTGGACGTTTGAACTCGGCGGCAATTATCAAATGAACGAATTCTTGAACCTGGATGCCGCCGTCTTCCAGGAAGAATACTACAATCTTATCGAGCCCGGCTTAATATCCACGGGTCAGGCAATTTCTTTCAGCAATGTTACCAGAGCGAGAATCCAGGGTCTTGAAGCGGCTTTAAACTGTTCTTTTCTGAAGGACATGGTTAAATTATCTGTTGACTATACCTATTTATGGGCAAGGGATCTTCAGCAAAACATGCCGCTTAAATACCGCCCGCGAAATTCGGTAATAGCTGGCCTGGACTTCTTCTGGCATCATTTTGATCTCGGCGGTGATTTCAGGTATTCCAGCAAAGTTGAAGAAATGGATTATGAACTCGTAAGTCTGGGGGTAGTAGAAGACGGCAGGCAGCACGTGGAAATACGGGTATTTGATTTGAGAGCGGGATATAACTTCGAATCTCTCGGTATGCCTGCCAAAGTATATTTTAACGTTGATAACCTTTTCAATTATAACTATGTTGAATTAATTGCTAATCCAGCTCCTATTAGAAGTTATTCGCTGAGAACCGAGTTTTTATTTTAAGATCCTAAATATTATTTTTGCCGCAGTTTATTACGGCATAGTTTACAATTTTTCAGGGGAAGGAAAATAC